>CAJOEG010000001.1 GCA_905233405.1 uncultured Bacteroidales bacterium
AACTGCAATGTTATGTATGCCGTCGTAGCTGAAAGGCGAATCGAAGAAGAAGCGTGTCCATCCGTTCTTGACGATTGCAACAGACGAACCGCCAGTATATACCTTATCGGCTGCGGTAACAGGAATCCAGTCTGTGCCACTGCTGAAAGACGACTTGTTTGTATATACCATATAAATGTCAACATCGCGTTTCCTTGCTGTTCCGCCGTTATAGAACGATATGCCCCTTATCAACACCCTGTCTCCATCACCTATCTCATCTGCAGTATATATCTGCTGGGTAAGCGAATATGCATAATATGAATATGTCGGCAAATAAGAACTTGTTGAAGTGGAAGCTGTTGTAATATCAATCTGGTCATCGCACAAAGTTCCGAAAGTATATACTTCGCTTTCTGCACTCTGGTCATTTACCGTACAATTGGCCACGATCTTTACCTCGTAGTTTGTTCCGCCCAAAAGACCTGTAAGCGTATATGGATTAGCGCTTATACTATTTTCAGTATTCCAAGTATCGGCATCGGCAACCCTATACATAAAGTCCCAGCTTGTTTCTCCGTTATTTGCACTCCACGTTATTACAGCCGATGAAGCTGTTACGCTAGATGCTGCAATACGCGTAGGTCGCAGACAAGATGGACATTCCACAGTATAGGTCTGTGTTGTCAGAGAACCAGAACCCACAAATATTGTCGTGCCTTCGGCATCGAACACTTCGTATGAGCACTGACTGTCGTACGAACCGCTTACCCATACGAAATTCAAATCCCTGTCTTTGCAAACGGGAAGAACACCAGTAACCAAACCTTCTCCTGTCCCTATAGTCAAAGTAGCAAGAACGATATCCGTCTCATCATCCACAACATTTATGGCCGCTCCATTCCATCCATCGTAATTGCTATCCTCCAACCTGTATGATATTTCGCACATATCCTCCATTTCGCACAAGCCAGTGGTAACAGTAATCATAACGGGATGGCTGTAGTCGGCGCCACCGCAGTAAGCACGAACATAGATGTCATACTCGGTATTGGGCGATGCGTTAGGTATAGTAACAGGTACGTTGGTTCTGCTATTTGTACTCTGCGGATTGCTCCAAGTCGGGTCGTTGCCGTGTGCCACACATTCATACTGCCAGTTGTCTGCATCGCTCTCCCACGACAGTACCGCAACGCTGGCAGAAACCATTCCGACAGTAAGATTTGTAGGTCTATGGCAGGCTTCATCGGTAGTGAAAGTCGTAATTTTGCTAGGTTTGCTGTCTTCATCCACGCACACTCCCTGCACCCTTACCAAATATGCAGTCTCCGGTGTAAGACCGCCTAGCGTATATGGGTTATCCGTTACATCGGTGTATTCTGTCCAGGTGGAACTGAATATTGCGATGTCATCAATATAGAAGCAGTCTTCGTTGCTGTCAACAGAGCCATCCTTTTGGTAAGACCAACGCAATGTGTGGGAACCTACAGCAATATCATACGAATAGTCCTTCCACGCACCTGCACCCGAAATTCCATTAAGGCCATCCTGTTCATTACCGTCAATGTAGAAATAAGCCTTGTCCCAACGTTGATAGTAACCGGCGAGTTATAATTTACTGCAAGTTCAATATAAGATATACCAGAAGACTCTCCTTCACAAGTACTTTTTGCGACAAAACTGCCGTCCTTTTCCACAATTTCAAACGGATAGGTAGCATCGTTTGTGAAAGAGGCCTGACTAAGGTCGCCAGTCTCAAAATTAGCATTTAGCAACGATTCATTTACCATTACCACATAACTGTCGCCATATCCATCCCAAGCCACACTTGCATCGCGTGCGTTAATGTCAGTTACTGTAACATTTCTCGGTGTAGGACAACTTTCCAGTTCAAATTGCAGAATGTCGCTTGGATCGCTCTCAATGCCATTGCCGCAATCATACTTAACCATTGCTAAATATGTTACACCAAGGCTAAGACCATCAATATCGTATGAATTCCCACTAACAGAGTTTTCTGTCCAATTGTCCGAAAACATAATAATATCGTCAACATAGAAGCAGTCATCTCCACCATCCACAGAACCATCCTTAGTATAATACCACAGCAATGTATGGCTACCTGCTGTGAGTGTATAAGTATAGATTATCCATTCTCCATCTCCCGAAATTCCATCAAGGTCTGTCTGAACATTATTATCAATGGAGAAATAAGCCTTGTCCCAACCCGATTCAGAAGAAACTTTAGCCCTGAAACTGATAGTGATTGTACTGGTAGAGTTTACGGAAAGTTCCAAACTTGATGTTTGGCTACCTTGTCCACCATTACCACTCTTTACCACAAAATTGTCATCAATCTGCACAACGGTAAACGGATAGGTAGCATCGTTTGTGAAAGAGGCCTGACTAAGGTCGCCAGTCTCAAAATTAATATTTTCTATCGCTTCGTTTAACATTACCACGTAGTCTTCGCCAGAGCCAGTCCATATAAGAGTAGTTCCTGTAGGAGTCATATTTGTAGCTTCGAGGTCAGTGGGTACAGGACACGGAGCTGTCGTAAAGTTGATAATTTCCGACCAGCCGCTTTCGCCGTCAATGCCACCGCATACAGCCTTTACGCGTACATAGTAGGTGGTTTCTACAGCAAGACCATTGATTGTGACTCGAGTATTGTCGGGAACATTAATCGAAGTAGCCCCCGAAAGGTCGCTGTTGAGGCTGTACTGGACAACCCAGTTTTCGGCACTGCCGTTTTCTGTCCACACTATACGGGCCGACTTTTCGGTTATGCTCTGCGATGGTGCCGCGACATCCGATGGTGTAGGACAAGCAACAGGAGTGGTGAAATTCACTGCCACCGTAGCGTCGCTGTTGCCGTTGCTGCAGTTGGCTCGTATCTGAACACTATAGTCGTAGGACGGTGTAAGATTGCCTATGCTGGCCGTCATATCCGTTGTACCAGTTACATCAGTAAGAGCAGTCCACGCACCGCTGTTAAGCCTGTATTCCCAACCTGTTTCGTCACCAGCGACTGCTGTCCACTGTAGGACTGCTGTTCTTGCGGTTATGTTCGATACCGTAAGTCCAGTAGGTACAGGACATGAGGTAGTAAAGTTTGACGTTGCCGTAGCATTGCTGTCGCCATTGCTACAATTGGCCCTTATCTTAATAGTATATGAAGTAGAAGAAGAAAGACCCGTTATGGTTGCGGTCTTGGTTGTTGTACCTGTTACACCTGTAATTTCTGTCCACGTACCATTATTGAGACTATATTCCCAACCTGCTTCGTCGCTTGCAGTCCACGAAAGGTCAACAGAGTTATGCGTAATGTTCGACACCGTAAAGTTGCCCGGAACGGGACATATTGTCGTGAATGTCACAGCTTCGCTTGCATTACTTTCGCAGTTGGCACATACGGCACGAACCTTAATGCTGTATTCAGTTGTTGAAGTAAGTCCGCTTATGGTTGCGGTCTTGGTAGTTGTACCTGTTACGCCCGCAATAGAATACCAGTTTGCCCCATTGTCGTCTGTGTATTCCCAACTGGTTTCGCTGCCGCCAGGAGTCCACGAGATGTCGGCAGAATTACCGCCTATGTTAGAAGCGGTGGTAACGATGGTAGGCACAGGACACAGTGTTGTGAAGTTTGTACTGACGGCATCGCTGTTTATGCAGTCGCAGCACTTTGCCTTCACCCACACATAGTAGGTTGTTCCGTTGGCAAGTCCTGAAAGCGAATGCGATGCAGTGCCGCTAATCGTTTCTGAAGTAGCAGTTGATATGTCGTTTGTTGTACTGTAACTCAGAATCCAGTCGGTGATGCCGCCGCTCTGCGACCAAGTAAGAGTTGCTGAATTTTTTGTTACATTGCTTGAAGCAAGGCTTGTAGGAGCCGTACAAGTGCTGGTTATCTTGAAATTGTCAACGGCGGCAGGATTGTCTCCACTTGATGTATCATCTCTCCAAGCAAATACCACATAGTAGGTTCCTGCAGTTTCTGCGGTAAATGTATAACTATAGCCATTACCGCTATTGGCTGTTTGCCAATCAGAAGCCAGATTCAGTTTACTGCCACCATCTATGGCAATCCAGCCAGCTGGCAATGCACTTGTGCCAAATCCTGATGGGACAGATGTCGCTGCAGCAAGCATAACATTTACAGGCACTAGTGCAACCCTCAAATAGTCGTATGTACTTTCTCCATTACATTTCCAGTCGTATGTGAAAGTATATTGCTTGGCTTCGAAAGTAAAGGGCTTGATTGCATATACCATAGCAGCCGAGTTGTTTGTATATGCATACGTAGTGCCATCATTAGTTATGTATAGGGATTTAGAACCTCCATTGTTAATGCCGGTGCCTATCATCCAATGGTTTGTAAGTTGAGAGCCATTTACTTCATCCACAAATTCCCACGTGGTGCTTTGAGCCTCAAAGTCGTCGCACCAGCAACTTACAACAGCGACAGAAGGCTGATTAAGCGTTTTAAATGTATATGTACTGCTCCAGTCGCTTGTTCCGTCGGTGCCGCCGCACTCTGCCCTGACACGAGCATAATAGGTCTGTCCAGCACTCAGGCCAGATGAAATCTCCTTTGAAGGTGTGCCGTTGCTAATAGTATATTCGGTGTATGTTCCCGATGTGAAATCGGCGCTAGTCCCGCACTGCAATTTCCAATTGGTGGCAGAGCCGCTTTCCGTCCAGCCGAGAGTGGCGGAAACATTGGAAACAGCGGTGGTATGAAGGAATTGTGGCGTGAGACAGGATGGTAGCAAATCAACAACAATATCATCAATATATACAGAAGGATAACTACTTATGACTTATACATACGGAAAGCAATACTTTCGGCATCGTTTGGTGCTCCATTCAGATAAACAGTAAACTCCTGATATGTTGTTGTAAGAGAAGATGCCAGATTATTACTCAAAGGTGTAAACAAACCATTCCTTATATAACCCACATAAAACTCATCTGGAAGTGTACCATATTTTGCTTGGAATTCAATCTGCAAAGTATTGATGTCGTCCATAGGTGGCAAGGCTATTATACTCTGTGAATTAGTACTAGTATATGTGTACATATACAAACAATTGCTACCACTATGCGCCCCAGAACCGTACACATACGGATACGAAGAATAATACTCAATACGAGTCCAGCAATACGGGACTATGGAAGTAGGCATTTCGTCAAAATCTTCTCTATAAGGAATGGGTTGGTCGGTAGCACATTCGGTACGGAAAGAGTCCTCTATCGTCCCGCTCTGGTCTTCGGCACCACAATATGTACGCACCTTGACCGTGTATGGTGTATTTGGAGAGAGGGAAAGTGTTGCGGATGTGGTATTGACTGTAGTCCAGTTGGCGCCATCATCTATTGTGTATTGCCACTGTGTTGCGCTCCCCGTATAAGTCCACGAAATATCCGCTGAATTTTCGGTAATGTTGCTAATTATAAGGTTGGAAGGCATACGGCAGGACAACTTGGTTATGCTGAAATTGTCAATGGCGGCAGGAGGATTCGTACCACTACTTCCATCGTTTGCCCACATAAATACCATATAGTAGGTACCAGCAGGCACTGGTATGGTCAGGCTTTTGCTTTGCCAAGTAGTAACAAGATTCAATTTTGAGCCAGTTTCCCCGTCGTTATCCAACGGAATCCATCCAGAGGGAGTTGCGGTTGTATAACCATTTGTACTAGTTGTACCATCGGGAAGATTTCCAGCAGTAAATGTTGCCGAACCAGCAGGTGCCAACCACGCACGAATATAGTCATAATTGCCTTCTCCATAGGCTTGCCAGTCGTACTCGAAAATATAATCGCTATCGCCGAAATTAAAGAGCTTGGTGGCATATACAATATTTACAGCATTATTAGTATATTCATTTGGAGGAGGAGTTCCACTAGTATTATTAGTAATATAAAGTGATTTTGACCCACCATTATTTACACCAGTACCTACAACCCAGGCGTTGTTACCGCCATTTACATAGGCCCAGTTGACTGTTCCTTCGAAGTCGTCACTCCAACCGTTGCCTACATCTTGCGGATCGGTACTGAGAGTTTTGAAAGAAGAAATTGCACTCCATTGGCTATCACCATCGCCACCACCGCAGTTGGCCTGCACCTGAACATAATAGGTAGTGTTTGCTGTTAAGCCTGTAAGGTTTTTTGTCGGGTCGCCACTTGCTGTAGCTGTCGAGTATGTACTAAGTGTGCTACTTGTGCCATAGTGTATTGTCCAGTTTGAAGCATCGCTCTCCCACTCGATTGTTGCACTAGTTTTAGAAAGAGTGGTTGCATGAACGTTTCTAGGTTTTGGACATGATATGACTGGTGGTGCAAAACGATAATAACGATTAGCCCCGAACCACGTACTTGCAGCATTGGTTGTCGTACTTCCAGCTGTAAAATGAGTTGCGGTATTATTTGATGAAGAGATAATCCATCCGTCTGAACTATTCACACAAAGTCCACACTGATGAGCAACAGCAGGTGCTGTAGAAGGAATTCCACCACTATCAGGGAAAACAATCTCTATAACGCCAGTGGAATAAAGATGAATCTGCCATTTATATTCATAACTTCGTGTAGTAGAAGTATATGTTCCCAAACAAAATTCCACAACCAATTTAGTACTTTCGACAAGTTTACTTTTTACATAGTGATTAGCAGTGTAACTATAACCATCGCATCCGAAAGCATTAATCTTTGGATTATTGGAATTTGAGTAAGATGAACTAAATGGTGTAGTGTAATAACTCGTACTCGTAACTGTATTTCCAAGCCTCAAGTTTCCGTCGGTATTAACGGAAAAATTTTCATACGTTTCTTCTCCAAACGGAAAAGTAAAACCTATACGTTTTACTTCTGAAGCTTTACTATCTCCAGCAGATCCAGCAATCAAAGGTGTCGCACCTGTTGTAATATCTACCCACTTGCTTGCATCTGTACCCGTCGAAAAAGTGTATTCGACTAAAGTCTGTCCCCACGCCGTAGCGCTAAAGAATAAGCAAAAGACAATTAACAATGTACAATTAGCTACGCTGAGCTGAAGGTTGATAATGGATAATTGCTTTACAATCTTGGATTGCATAAAATTTCTTTTCATATCACTTGTGTTTTTATGTTCGTAAAAAATGTTCATATAATGTTTCTTGTTTAAGGTTCAATGTTTAAGGTTCAATGTTTAAAGTTTCACGTTTCTAAGTTTCTATGGCTAAAGCCGTTTCTGAGTTTCTAAGTTTAAGGTTCAATGTTTAAGGTTCAATGTTTAAGGTTCAATGTTTAAGGATAATTTATAATGGTCGAGCAATAGTTAAACCTAAAACATTAAGTATATTGAGGAAGAGACCTGCACTTGGCTCTACGCTTCCTGTCTCAATGCGTGATATATATGATTTTTTTGCTCCTACTTTCTCGGCAAGTTCCTGCTGGGTCAAGCCTTCGCTCTTGCGAGCATCGTGAATGATAGACCCTACGCAATAAGCGTACGCCTCCCTGCGGAATTCCTCGCGTTGCGGAGTCCACGGATTTCCGTACAACGAGTTTAACACTTCGTCAAAGTTACCTATGTTATTGCTGTTTTTCTGCATAAGTTTTTTTAGTGGGTGCAAAGTTATAAAAATTTACATATATGAAAACTTCTTATGAATAATTAAAGTTTAATGTTCAAAGTTCAATGTTTAAAGTTTAAAGTTTCTGGTTTCTATGTTTCTTGTTCAATGTTTAATGTTCAATGTTGAGACGCGCCATGGCACGACTGTACTTATTTGTCGTTATAATGTTTATATGCGGTAAGGACAAAGACAATGACCTCGTTGTCGTTGATTTCATACACCAGCCTATGCTTCTGCGTGATGTGGCGGCTCCATTGGTTTGGTCTTCCCTTCAACTGCTCGGGATGACCAGTACCAGTACGAGGATGCTCCATAAGTTCGGTCAATAACTTTTCCAACTTTTGAAAAACCTTAGCCTCGTTATGCTTCAGCCGCTGCATATCTTCCTTTGCCTTATCGGTGTAATCCAACTTATACATAATTGCTATAGACTATTCAAAAAGTTTTTCAGTTCTTCCTTGCTCTCAATGCGATGCACCTTGCCTTGACGGACCTGTTCTCGCGCTTCATCGACCCTAGCAAAAAACTCTTCCTTGCTAAGTTCGGTATCATCCGCCTGCTTCTCGGCAACAAGCTTGCGGAGGTATCTCGCTGCTCGCTTCAGCAAGTCCTCGTCCTCGGCTATGATGCTCATATTCCTAAGCAATTCCGCATTCATCTCTAGTGCTGTCATAATTCTAAAAGTTCAAAGTTTAATGTTCAATGTACAAAGTTTCTGTTTTTATTTGTTTTTATAGTTCAATTTTATATTTATTTTACTCTCATTTTTATTAGTGAAAGTCCCATTTGATGACTTATTTTTAGCATTCCTTTAAACTGACTGAAGTCGGAAATATTATTTGTAAGTATGGTATCGCATTTCAGTTTTTCGGCAATGGCAAAATGCACATTGTCCTCAATGTCTTCGTTGTTGGTGGCAAGCCCCTTCTCAACATCGACAGCTTCAAGCGATGCCATAGTAATCTTGGAGGTAAGCCTACCAAGTGCTGCGGCTACTTCCTCGCGACTAAAAGCCTTGCGAGTCTTCTTTGCAGTCTGAAGATTGCATACAGTCTGCACGGCCGCCAATGTAGAAGTATACAGCACTTCCCTGCGGCGTTTCTTGAATATGTGGTTCAAAGCAGCCACATCGTCAGCCTGCCCCGTGCAGTAGTTAATCAGCACATTGGTATCAATATATATCCTCCTCGATATTGTTGCCATCAGAACACAAGTTTATCGAACTGCTTTTTTTCAGCAGATGTTAGAATACTTATATTTCCTCTAAAGAAAAATTATAATATATTGACTATCAACGCCAAATTTTCTTTATTATACTGGCATAAAAATCAATAATTTTTATGTAAGTTTATTATGAACTCCTGTTCAGCCAACTCCACAAGGTCGCTGTGCTTGGTTCCTGTTTTTTTCAGCAGGAGTTTAAGCAGTTCCTCGCTCTGTCGGCGGACAGCATCGCGTTCAACAGCCTTCTTTGTAGTTTTTGTAGTTGCCATAATTTAATTTTTTGAATTTATAATTGATAATTTATAATTGACAATTTGTGGTGGTCGTGGCACGCCACAACACCATACCGCAAAAATTTATGCTGTTCATTTCAGTCATTCCGTTAAATTTTAATATTTCAAATATGCCGTCACACCATAATAATACAACGGCAAAATCCTTGGAAAACAGCGCCTTGTCATCCATTAAAGAATTTGTAGGACAACAATAAGCAACAATTATTCCATAAGAAGCGCAAAATTACAATAAATCTACGATTTACATCATAAAATTTTAGATTTTTTTAAATTGGGCTACGCCCGTTTGATGGCTTCGCCTGTTTCAATGTTTCTGGGTTTGAATGCCTGCGGCGTTTCAGGGCTGACGCCGTTTGAAGGTTTGATGGGCTACGCCCGTTTTAAGGCTTCTAGGTTTCTGTGGCTACGCCGTTTGAATGGCTGACGCCGTTTGAAGTTTTTTGGTTGTTTAGAATTGTTTTTATGTTATCACCGTGTCGTTTGTTTGTCTGTTAGGCTTGCAGGCTCAAAGGCTTAAAGCCTTTTGGGACTTTGAGCCTTATCTTCTTTGAGCCTTTTCGCCCTAAAACAGACTCATCTGTGTTCCGCTATCAGGAATAAATTCGTCGTCGGAAGTTGGAGTTTCCTCTGCTTGTGGCTCTTCCTCTGGAATTTCATCTTCGGGCTTGACAAGCGGTTCAATGAAGCAAATTTCTTTAACTGCGTATGTGGTAAGTCGTTTGCCACGGGCTGTGATACCCTTTACACCGATAAACTCTTCTGCATCGATAATTTCAGGCTCGCGCTTTTCGTCCTTGCCGCCAAAGGTTATCTTAAGCTGCGGATGCTTGTCCTCGCTTACTGCTAGCATATACGAACCTTCGTATTCCGAAACAAACGACTGCGGTTTGGTCATTTCCTGAACATTGAAACGCTTCAAATAATAGAAGTTCTGCTCGGCATCGAAATGAACGGCAGTGAAAACCTTGTCGGCCTTGTACTTCTCGATTATGAGAATGTCGTCGTTGTAGTGGTTAGAGAGGTCGAAGTTGGTGAAAATGCAGTCGCCGGCATTGGTGACAACGAGAATCTTGTCGGTTCCCGAAAATTCGCCTATATACTGACCACGACCATCGACATTAAGACGCAAAACATCCTTGTCGAACCATATCTTGCGGCCGCCAAGTGTAGAAACGCCTTCCTCCTTCTGGGTTATCTTGTGAATTTCGGTACGTGCGAAAATATTACCCTGAGCATCGCGGTTCTTGATGGCAATGTCCTTGAAATCGACCTCGAATGTAAGTTTGCGCAGTTTCGGCTTCGGCTTCAACTTGCACGAGATAACCTCGGCTTCACCATTCGGATTTGCCTTGAAATACAATAACTTGGAACCAGGAGTGCCCTTGGTCATGTCGTATTCCTTGTCGCGGATAACATTGGTAATTGCAAAACGCTTGATGTATGATGTTGCCGACTTTCCATCGCGGTAAACCACATTGTAGATGGTGCGCTTGTCGTTCTTGCGGTACACAGCCACATATATTATGCCCTTGCCGAAGAATGCCTTGTCGGTAACCTTGGAAACCTGATATTTTCCATCCTCGTGAATTACAATGATGTCGTCGATGTCGGAACAGTCGCACACATATTCGTCCTTCTTCAAGCCATAGCCTACAAAACCTTCCTCCCAGTTGATATAAAGTTTTTCGTTAGCAACGGCTACCTCGCCTGCATCAATCGAATCGAAGTTGCGGATTTCAGTCTTGCGGTCGCGACCGGCACCGTATTTTTCCTTAATGTGCTGGTAGTAATTGATGGTGTAATCGACAATATGGTCGAGATCGTTCTGCACGGCCTTTATCTGTTCCTGTATTGCTATCAAGTCCTCGTCGGCCTTCTCGATGTTGAAGCGGAGAATGCGTTTCATCCTTATTTCTAACAACTTCAGAATATCTTCGGTTGTGACCTCGCGCATAAGTTTCAGTTTGTGGGCGATAATCTTGGAATGAATGAACTCGACTGCTTCATCGTTAGACCCAGCATTTTCGTAAGCCTTTTCCTTGTAGATGCGCTTTTCGATGAACCATTTTTCGAGCGACTGGTAATGCCATTGCTCCTCGAGTTCGCTCTTCTTGATTTTCAGTTCCTGACGAAGCAGTTCCAATGTATTGCGTACTGAAGCTTCAAGGATTTCGGTTACCGAAGCAAATCTCGGCTTGTCCTCCTCAATTACGCAGGCATTTGGCGACACCGAAACCTGACAGTTTGTAAACGCATAGAGTGCATCTATTGTAACATCGGCAGAAACGCCTGGCTGCAATTCTATCAAGATTTCGGCTTCCTCGGCGGTGTTGTCGTCAACCTTCTTGATTTTTATTTTGCCCTTTTCGTTGGCTTTCAAGATGGTATCGATGATGCCGCCAGTTGTCTGTCCGTAAGGTATTTCCTTGATTGCCAATGTTTTCTTGTCAACCTTCTCGATTTTTGCACGGATGAGCAGTTTTCCTCCGCGCTGACCGTCGTTGTAGCGGCTCACATCGATAAGTCCGCCAGTCGGGAAGTCGGGATAAAGTTGTACAGGTTCGTCCCTGAGCACTGCTATACAACCATCGAGCAATTCGTTGAAGTTGTGTGGCAGTACTATCGAGTTGAGACCTACTGCAATACCTTCTACGCCCTGAGCCAGCAGCAACGGGAACTTAATCGGCAGATTTATAGGTTCCTGCTTACGTCCGTCGTACGAATCCTTCCAGAAAGTAGTCTTGTTGTTGAAAGCCACCTCAAGGGCAAACTTCGAAAGTCGTGCCTCGATGTAACGAGGTGCTGCTGCGCTGTCGCCGGTGAGTATGTTACCCCAGTTACCCTGAGTTTCAATGAGCAGGTCTTTTTGTCCCATCTGCACCAATGCACCACCGATTGCGGCATCGCCGTGCGGGTGGTACTGCATTGTCTGACCGACAATGTTAGCCACCTTGTTGAAACGACCGTCGTCTATCTGCTTCATTGCGTGAAGGATACGGCGCTGTACGGGTTTCAGTCCGTCGTAGATATGCGGCACTGCGCGTTCGAGGATTACATACGAAGCGTAGTCCAGAAACCAGTTCTGGAACATATTCTTCATACGGGTAATGGTAACGCCAGTTTCGGGATTCTGTTCAACCTCGATAACATTGGTTTCGTCCTGCGGTATATTCTTGTTTTCGTCGTCCATAATCTATTTTGAAATGTTTTATATGGAAATAAGTTGTCGATACATAAAACCGAACCGAGTCGCTCCCTGAGCGGAGTCGAAGGGTCGATTGGTCGGTTTCTGATGTGACATTATATAAAAGTTATTGATAATCATAAACTTTTTAGTCTTCTTCCATCCTAAGGTTCTCGATAATGAAGTTCTGGCGCTCCTGCGTGTTGTTACCCATAAAATAGTCGAGCAGAGCCTTTATGTTGTCGTCCTTCGACAGGGTAACGGGCGAAAGCTTCATATCGGGACCGATGAAGTTCTTGAATTCCTGCCAGTTGATTTCACCGAGACCTTTGAATCGTGTGGTTTCCGAATTCTTCTCGTCGCGTTCACTTTCGGTGTAGCAGTACTTGGTCTCCTGCTTGTTGCGCACGCGGAAAAGCGGCGTTTCGAGGATAAACAAGTGCCCCTGCTTGATTATGTCGGGGAAGAACTGCAGGAAGAAGGTTATCAACAGCAATCTAATGTGCATACCGTCGACATCGGCATCGGTAGCGATTACAACATTGCGGTAGCGGATATTGTCGATTCCCTCCTCGATGTTGAGTGCGGCCTGCAAAAGGTTGAACTCGTCGTTCTCGTAAACCACCTTTTTGGTCTTGCCGTACGAGTTGAGCGGCTTACCGCGCAAACTGAAGACTGCCTGAGTGGTAACATCGCGGCTCTTGGTGATTGAACCGCTTGCCGAATCGCCCTCGGTGATGAAGATTGTACTTTCGTCACGGCGAGGATTGTTGCTATTGTAGTGAATACGGCAGTCGCGGAGTTTCTCGTTGTGCAGGCTAACCTTCTTGGCCTTTTCGCGGGCGAGTTTCTGTACCCCAGACATTGCCTTGCGCTCCTTTTCCGACGACTGAATCTTCTCAAACATCTTGTCGGAAACTTCCTTGTTCTTGTGCAGATAGTTATCGACTTCGCGCTTGATAAAGTCACCGATGAACTTGTTGACGCTTACGCCAGACAGCGGATAAGGATTACCATCTTCATCTTTCTCTGGGGCCATATTTGCAGAGCCGAGCTTAATTTTTGTCTGGCTTTCGAAAGTAGGTTCAATGACATTTATAGCGATGGCAGCTACAATTCCGCTACGAATGTCCTGCGGCTCGAAATTTTTGCCGTAGTATTCCTTGATGGTGCGGGCAATGTGCTCCTTGAATGCGCTTTGGTGAGTACCACCCTGCGAGGTGTATTGTCCGTTTACAAACGAATAGTATTCCTCGCCGTTCTGGTCGGTGTGTGTGAATGCAATCTCGATGTCGTCGCCCTTGAGGTGGATATGCGGATAAAGCGGTTCCGAATTGTGGCGTTCTTTCACAAGGTCGAGAAGACCGTTTTTTGAAATGTACTTTTTGCCGTTGAAATTGAGTGTAAGCCCTGTGTTAAGGTAGCTATAGTTGCGGAACATCGTCTCGAGGTATTCTTCGCGGAAGCGGTAGTGTCCGAAAATCTCCTCGTCTGGGGTAAATTCCACATATGTACCGTTCTTTTCGGTTGTCGGAACAAGGTCGTATTCCTTTATCAGTTTGCCCTTCTCAAAATCGGCTTGCTTCACCTGTCCGTCGCGGAACGACTTTACCGTAAATTTTACTGAAAGTGCATTTACCGCCTTGGTACCGACACCGTTAAGTCCGACGGACTTCTGGAAAGCCTTGGAGTCGTACTTACCGCCGGTGTTCATTATTGAAACAGCGTCAATCATCTTTCCCTGCGGAATTCCTCGTCCGAAATCGCGAACCGAAATGGTATTTTCGCGCAGTTTGATTTCGATATTAAGCCCGAAGTGCATACGGAACTCGTCGATAGAGTTGTCGATGACTTCCTTCACGAGCACATAGATACCGTCGTCGGAAGCCTCGCCGTTGCCGAGCTTGCCAATGTACATACCCGGACGCAGACGCACATGCTCGAGACCTTCGAGGGTGCGAATGTTGTCGTCGGTGTAGTTGTTTATGTTGTTGTTTTCTGCCATTGAACAAAATTTTTGCTTTGCAAAAATACAACACCGCTACGCCAAAATCTGACCTATACCTTATTTTTAATTAACAAAGTGGGTGTTAATTACGGAATGAGTTATTAAGGACCTTATAAATTCATAGGAAAGGCTAATATTTTACATAAAAAATTTCGATAGTTGAATGTGCATGTACAGATAATACAGAAACAGAACGTCTCGTAGAGCAAATATTGTTTAGATGCAAAATTTTTCCTACCTTTGTAGCCTTAAATTTTGATTCAAATGAAGAAACTTTTCAACCCTATCAAGGACAAGAGCGGCGAGATAATCGAATGCTTGATGTCGTCGCCGGATATGCCAACAGATGAAGATTTGCGCTTCAAGTTGAGACTTTCAATAGAAGAAACAGTAGAGAATGTTGTGCAGTATGCCTACAAGGACAGCATCGGCTGGATGGAAGTGGAAACCAACCTCGACGAAAAGGGGTTCTTGCTTACGGTTACGTTAAAGGATGCCGGCAAAAAGTTTAATCCATTAGAGATGCCCGATCCTGACGTAAACTTGCCGCTCGAGGAGCGTGAAATAGGCGGACTTGGCATTTTCCTGTGCAAGCAGTTTATGGACGAAGTGGAATACCATTACGAGGACGGCTGCAACATACTTACAATGAAGAAAAACATCGCAAAACAGTAGCATTATGTGGTTCTCAAAATCATTTTCCACAAGGCTTAGCCTAAATGTGCTGCTGATAGTGACGATATTCTTTATCGTCGTGCTCGGAATAGTAGCGGTGTCATCGCATTTGCTGATTTCCGAAGAGGCCACACGAAGCGCATCAAATATCCTAAAAGCCAACATACTGGATATTGAGAAGACCTTGCAGACAGTGGAGTCAACAGTAAAGGATGCCTCGTGGCTCGCCAAGGAAAACAAAGACAGCGAAAAATATCTTTACCATATAACCCAGAAGGTTGTTGACGAAAATTCCAACATTATAGGTAGCGCAATAGCATTCGATTCGTGCTATTTCAATGGACGGCATTTCTTCTCGCCATACTCGTACGAAGACCCCGAAACAGGAGAACTGAAAAGCAAGGAACTCGGTTCTGTCGAAAACGACTATTTCACGCAGGAATGGTACACAGTGCCTAAGGAGTCAGGACAACCGTACTGGAGCGAACCTTACTTCGATGCTGGCGGTGGTGAACAGATGATGACAACCTACAGCTATCCGATAAAGGACAGCGCAGGCACAATCTACGCCATTATTACAGCCGACATTTCGCTTGATTGGCTTTCGAAGAAAATTGACCAGATACATCCTTATGAGCATTCGTTTACAACGCTTTTAAGTGCCAATGGCAGATACCTTTCGGCTGGTTGGCAGGCTAATCTGGCCAGCGAAACAGCGTTTACCTATGCCGAAAAGTTGGATGACCCGCGCGTATTGGAGATTTCGAAGAATATGGTTGCCGGCGACAGCGGAACTATGCGCTTCTGGGTAGGCAGTAAACTCAGCTTTGCCGTTTACGGTCCTCTTTCTAACGGCTGGTCAATGGCAATCAACTGCGAGTATGGTGATGTACTCGAACGCTCTTCGCAAATGCATATGATGTTGATTATTGTCGGATTGCTAGGACTGCTTATCATGTTCATAATGTGCTACTTCAAGATACGGCAGTTGACCCAGCCTCTAAAGGATTTCTCGGCTTCGGCGTTAAATATCGCAAAGGGTGATTTCAATGCAAAGCTCCCCGAAGTGAAGTCGAAGGACGAAATACTGCAGCTTCACGACTCGCTGGCTTATATGCAGCAGTCAATTGTTACCTATCTGGAACAGATTGAGACGGCAACATCGGCCAAGAAGCGCATGGAGACACAATTGTACATCGGACAGAAAATACAGGAGGGAATGCTTCCGAAAAATTTCCCCAACGACAGCCGATGCTCGCTCAATGCCAAGGTAATTCCTGCAAAGGAAGTCGGCGGCGACCTGTACGACTTCACCATAAACGACAACCGCCTCTATTTCTCTGTGGGTGATGTTTCTGGCAAGGGCGTGCCTGCAGCCTTCGTAATGGCAATAACAAGGGTTATGTGCCACCTGTTTGCCGACCTTGGATTATCGGTACAGGAAATCGCTACGAGGATAAACAACAGCGTTGCCAAGAACAACGATGCAAATATGTTCGTGACCTTGTTTGTGGGTTGTATAAACTTAGAAACTAAACAGTTAGAATACTGCAATGCTGGACACAACCCGATAATTGTCATTCCTCCCGACGAAAATCCGTACTACCTGAAGGCTATTCCTAATATGGCTGTTGGCGTATGGAGCGGTTTCGAATACAAGAGCGAAAACTTGGATTTGCGTCCCGGCACAAAGCTTCTGCTTTACACCGACGGTGTAAACGAAGCCGAAAAAGCCGACAAGGATCAGTTTGGCGAGGAGAGACTTCTGCAACTGGTATCGAAGCCTAATTTTAGGAATCTAAACTCAGAAGATATGGTTTCGGCGGTTTATAGTGCCGTAACCGACTTTGCAGGTGACAACGAACAGAACGATGACATTACAATTTTTGCAATAACAATATAATTACGAGATTATGGAAGTTAAGATAGAAAAAATCGAAGATAAAACTATGGTAGTGTTGAACGGACGACTTGACACCACCAACGCCGATAAGTTCCAGCAGGACATTGCTCCGCTTATGCAAGGCGATGCACCGAACATTGAAATTGACTGCACCGATATGGAATACACTTCAAGCCAAGGACTTAGACTGTTCCTTATGCTTCAGAAAAGTGTTGTGGCACGCAAGGGCAACCTTGTGATGCGCAATATGAAACCCAATGTAAAGGAAGTGTTCGACATTACAGGTTTCTCGAATATCATAAGGATAATCTGATAGGTGCAGTCGCAAAAGCGGCGAATGAACCCGAAGTGGTTTTGACGAGGAAAACTTGCTCGTTAACCATTTCGTTATCGATATGATTCCGTGGCTGGTACAACACAATGGATTTAAGATTGCCAGCCATTTTGCCATCAAAATTTTGAGCATTATGCTGTTGTATCTAAAATTTTTTTACTTTTCCTCTAAAGAAAAATTATAATATATTGACTATCAACGCCAAATTTTCTTTATTATACTGGCATAAAAATCAATAATTTTTATGTAAGTTGCATAGAATTGTAAAAATGTGAATGTATTTATGTTGAGTTTTATGAATATTAAACAGGAGGATTTTTAAAATGAAAAAGTTATTATATTCCATAATTCTGTTGTTGTCAGTGTTGTGCTTTTCTGTGGATATGCATTCACAAGAAATTGTGGAGATTGGAGATGGTGCCCGTACATCTTATGATTTGCCTATACTCATGGTCTACAATTACTCGTTCACACAGCAGATTTTTAATGTTGAAGATATTGGAATTGCAGGCACAATTTCATCTGTCGGTTTCTATTATGATTATACATCGCCATTCTCTATGTCGGGGATTCTGATGTATATGATGCATACCGCAAAAAGTGAGTTTGTAGATGGTCGCGATGTTATTGCCCTTGACTCCGCCACATTGGTTTATGATGGAGATTTCGCTGCTACCGAACCGGGTTGGTTTACTCTCAGTCTTGATACCCCGTTTGAATACAATGGAATAGACAACCTTTTGATTTGTATGTATGATACAACAAATGGGCACTATGATAACAATTATAAATTTAGGTGTTCTTATGTTACGAATAAAACGGTTTCTCTTATAATTTATGGTAGTTCTCAAATTCCAGACATCAGCAACATTGGTATTTTTAATTATGCAGTTACTTGGCAAAATGACATTCAACTTGGCATTACTCCCGCTACAGGACATTGTTTTAGGCCTTCATCTGTTTCGGTAAGTGATGTAACAGCTCACGGAGCTTCTGTTTCGTGGACTGCAGAAGACGGTGAATCCGCTTGGCAGATTTGTCTGAATGATGACGAAAACAACCTAATTGATGTAAATACAAATGCATACGAATTGACAGGCTTAACTTCAGAAACCTTGTATAATGTAAAGGTTCGGGTAAGTTGTGGAAACGGTTCATATAGCAATTGGACTAGAAATATTTCTTTCACAACTCTTATTTCTTGTTTTAGACCAACAAACTTGGCAGTATCGAACATAGGTGCTACAACGGCAAGCTTATCGTGGTCAGAGGGTTCGAACGAGACGGCTTGGCAGATTTGTATTAACAACGATGAAGACAGCTTGATTGATATAAATGCGAATTCGTATGATTTGGCAGAATTGACTCCAGAAACCACTTATAATGTTAAGGTACGTGCAAATTGTGCAGAAGAAGGGTATAGCAACTGGACAAGCAATGTGTCCTTTACAACTATTCCGCTTTGTCCTGTTCCAACTGGACTGTCTGTAACTAGAGGTAAGACTACTGCATTTGTAACTTGGGAGGCTGGTGGAAATGAAACCGAATGGCAGATTTGCCTTAACGATGACGAAGAAAATATTATTGATGTTGATTCTAATGAATACACTTTTACCGGTCTTTCGTTAAGTACCAACTATAGGGTAAAGGTTCGCGCAAACTGCGATGCAGATGGATACAGCAATTGGACAAGCAATTGGTACTTTGCTACTCTTTCCAATTGTCCGCCACCAGAAAATTTTACATGTTCACCTTCCGTATATTCGGCAACATTATCGTGGACTCCTGCTTATGACGAAACTATGTGGAATATATGTTACAAGGCAACTTCGGCTGACCATTATACATGTGTAAACGGGATAACTTCTACTACATACACACTTACAGGGCTTAATAGTGGTACGGATTATTTTGTAGAGATTCAATCCAACTGTGATTCTGACTGGACAGCAGCGTGGAGAACATTAGAATTTTCCACAAAATATGGGATTCCATTCGTCGAGGATTTTGCAACATCTATTCCCGATTGGTCAAAACGTCAGGGACTTCTTTCTAGTGTAATGGACGGGGGCTATTTCACTTCCACGTCTAGCAGCGGATGGGGATTGTCGTCATCTAATGGAGTGTTCGATAAGCATGCCATTGTTAATCTATGGGGAAATTCTCGCAAAGAATGGTTGATAACTCCGAATATTGTTATGGACGATTGCGTGCAGCTTTCTTTTGATTTGGCTCTGACACAATATTCGGGGACTTTGCCGCCAGTTGACACAACTCAGCAGTTGGATGATAAGTTTGCTGTCCTTATCAGTACCGACAATGGTGCAACTTGGACTATTCTCCGCCAGTACGACAATGCTGGTTCCGAGTATGTGTATAATAACATTGCCACCGCAGGCGAAACGGTTGCCATCAGTCTGACGGACTATAGTGCAGACTATGTTAAGATTGCATTTTATGGAGAGTCAACTGTGGCAGGTGGCGATGTTAATATTCATATCGACAATGTAAGGCTCGATTATATAAAGCCATTGAATTTGACTGTCTCGAATATTACCACTGCTACTGCCGATGTCGCCTGGACTGGCGATCAGGGTGTGGAGTGGGAACTGAAATATGGTGTTCACGGATTTGATGTCGAAACAGAAGGCACATTGGTGGATAATATTACACAAAATTCGTATTTAATTGCAGGCCTTTCCGTTAATGCATACTACGATGTTTATGTGAAGACAGCTTGTGGTGATAGTCATAATATTGATTGGGAGATGATATCGTTTAGAACCGATTGTGGCATTCAGGCAATTCCATATATTGAAACTTTCGAGGATTTTTATGAAAATAGGGTTAGAGTTTTTCCTTCTTGCTGGCAGCGTATTGTCGAAAGCAGCATAGGGGGCTACATATATCCAATCGCTATACCAGATCAGTATGGGTTCACTCAATATGCGCATTCGGGTTTGGAATACTTGTATATGCACACCTCAAACAATAATCCGCAAAATGTTATATCATTGCCAGAGATGTCGGATATTAATACCTTGATGATTTCGTTCTGGGCAAGGTATAACGATTCTATTCCTGAGAATTTTCAGATTGGATATGTTGCGAACGGAGAATTTACACCTTTGGAGTCGGTTGCTTTGACAAATTCGTATAGGCAATATGCTGTACCTCTGAATGGTGCGCCTATTGATGTAGATAGGATTGCTATTCGCTTGTATAGTATGGACAAGTCAGGTGTGTATATTGACGATATTGAGGTCATGCCTTTACAATCTTGTCTGCGTCCAACTAATATAACAGTATCAAGTGTTACTAACAATTCTGCATATATCACTTGGACACCAGTTGGAAACGAGACCGCTTGGCAATACACACTGGACAATGGTGTCACTTGGAACGACTTTGCAAGTGCGCCAACTGGCACAACAACAAAGGAAGCCACTATCGTAGGTCTAACAGCAGATACTGATTACTCTTTAAAACTAAGGTCCTATTGTAGCGATAGCGACCAAAGTATGGCAAGTTCGGTAGTTGATTTTTTTACAGCGCCATGCGAGACAGAAGATATGTGCGAAATAGGCTATTCTTTATTCGATAGCTATGGTATTGGTTGGTATGGTTCTGCAATCAAAGTGGAGGATATTGAAACAGGAAGGGTTATGTCTATTTTAACCATGCCAGCAGACACTTTTGCGACTGGCACAATTCCTGTATGCCACGGCAGGGGAATTAGATTTAGTTGGTTGGGTGTAAGATGCGATCCGGATTTGTCATATACAATAACAGATGTCAATGGATATGAATTATTTACTGGGCGTAATGATTCTCAAACACCATTTTCGTATATTGTTGATTGTACAATACCCGATTGCCCTAGACCTAGGAATTTGTCAGTTTCTAACGTTACAGATCATTCTGCAACGGTTACATGGACACCTTTTGGTAGCGAAACTGCTTGGCAATATACAATGGATGATGGCATAACTTGGAACGATTTTGCAAATGCTCCCGTAGGAACGACAACAAAGTCATACACATTTACAGAGCTTGATGCTGCTACCGGCTACACTGTGAAAATTCGCGCATACTGTAGCGACAGCGACCAAAGTGAAGCAAGTCCCGAAGTCTCATTCTATACTGATATATGTGGTGATGATGAAATGTGCGAAATAAGTTATTCCCTGTCCGACAGTTATGGCGATGGTTGGAACGATGCGGCTATCAATGTGGTAGATGTTGAGACGGGAAGAGTTTTGGCTGCCTTGACTATGGAAAGAGATGTTAGCAATATAACTGGCACACTTCAGGTTTGCGACGGCAGGGAAATCAGTCTAGTTTGGGTATCTGGCTCTTTTGATAGCGAATGTTCGTATGCCGTATATGATGTAAATGGCGATGAAATTACATCTGGTAGCGGTGCTATGGCAACAGTTAACTATATGGTTGATTGCCATTGTATGCGTCCTTCGAATTTGAGTGCTTATAATAATACGGGTTATTCTGCAACCATTAGATGGACAGCAGGTGGCAGCGAAATCGCTTGGCAAGTTTGCATAGACGATAATGAAGATGAGATTATTGATGTTTCCGAACCTTTATACGCAATGGACAACCTTGTTCCAACAACAGTATATAATGTAAAGGTAAGAGCAATTTGTGGTGATGGCATATATAGCAACTGGACAAGAAATTACTCTTTTGTGGCAGCATGTATAGCACCTACTAATCTTGCTCTTTCCAACATAGGTATGACATCAGCAACTATTACTTGGGATGCAGGAAATGATGAAAGTATGTGGCAACTTGACTTAAATGGCAACCACGACAGCATTATTGATGTATATGATAACGAATACACGTTCACAGGACTTACACGAAATACCCCTTATAGTGTATGGGTGAGGGCAAATTGTGACGAAAATGTTCATAGCGTGTGGAAGGTAAAGTCATTTAGAACTCTTGCTGGATGTCCAGGTCCTGCTAATCTTACAGCATCAATCGTTGATACTACTTATGCAATAATCACATGGTCTGCTAGTGTGGATGTTACATCATGGTTGGTCTATATAAACTACGATTTTGAAAACCCCATTGAAGTTGATGATCCTACATATACGCTTACAAATCTTACAGAAGGAACGGAGTATGAAGTGTGGGTGCGTTCAAATTGCGGTTCGGAACAAGGTGGGTTTAGTATGGTAACATTTACTACTCTTGCTGATTGCTATGCTCCGGATGATATTTATGTAGAGGCAAATGCCAGTTCTGCAAATGTAAGTTGGGAGGGTACCAGCGATAGTTATATATTAAGATATAGAGCAGCAGAAATAAACGGCTCATATTATACCGATTTCGAGGATTTGTATAATAGTGATGGGCAGTCAACAATTGATAATGATGGCGATGGATATTGTTGGACTTCATTTATAAACGGAATGATGGATAGCCATTCGGGAACGGGTTGTGTGTCATCGTTGAGTTGTCCGCCATATGAAGATTCTCCAGTTGTACAAGACAATTGGTTCGTGTCTCCACGACTTGCTTTAAATGGAACTTTTAAAATATGGGTAAAGTCTCAAAATATTTCTTCTTCTGATGAGCATTTTGGCATATATGTCTCAACAACGGGCAGGTGGTCGGTATCAGATTTTAATACGCAGGTATTGCCCGAAACTGTTGCTACTGATGAATATATGGAGTACAGTGTAGACTTGAATTCATATAACTGGCATTTGGGTTATATTGCAATCCGCCATTATAATAGTTCAGGTTCAGGGCGTTTAAATATAGATGATTTTGAGATAGAAGGAGAAAATGTTCCTGCTGGAGAATGGGTGGAAGTTGAGACGACGGAGACATCGTATGAAATAACTGGCTTGGAGCAGGGTGTTGAATATGATGTACAGATTATGGGTATTTGTGGAGATAAGCATAGTATATGGAGTCGCAACATTACGTTACAAACACTCTCAATATCTGCAACGGCAGGGGAGCATGGGGCAATTAATCCAAGTGGCATAATTACCTTTAATCGGGGTGAAGACCAGATGTTCAGCATAACACCAGACGAAGGCTACTGCATTGAAAATGTAATGGTTGATGGTGTATCGGTAATGGCAGACCTTGAAAACAATACTTACACTTTTACCAATGTGACCGAAGACCATACTATTCACGCCACATTTGAATCGATTGTTTCGGTTGATATGACAGAAGAACCTTCAATGTCAATCCATCCGAACCCGAACAGCGGTATGTTTAGCATAGTTTTCAATGGTATCGAAGGCAATGCAACCTACCAACTCATCAATGCTAAAGGCGCTGTTGTTGAAACTCGCGACATAAATGTGATGAACGGTGCAACGATGAATTTCAATCACAATCTTACTGCAGGCACTTACTTCGTAAGAATTATCTGTGGAGAAAAGGTGTATATTGAGCAGATAGTAGTTGAATAGGCGAAAAGGCAGAAAGAAGACCAGTCCAGCAGTCTGTTAGACTGTTAGCCTTTTAGCCTTTTTCCCCATTCCTTTGCATCTTGTCAGATAAAATCGTCAATCGTACTTCGTAAGTCGTAAATAAGTTTTATTTTTGCCTAAACTTTTTTCAAAGTATATGGAATACGAGTTGGATTTACATTGCCAGATGATTCTGGACGAATATCGCGAGAATCGGCAGGTTTTTGAAAAGATGGAAGAAATCGTGCGTACGCAACTCGAAAAGTGCGTAGCCGACAACAACATATATGTTAACGCTATAGAAGCGCGAATAAAGGCAGAAAAGAGCCTTGCCGGTAAGCTTGAGCTTAAAGGGCACAAGTACAAAACACTCTCTGATATTACAGACATATTGGGAACTCGCGTCATTACCTTCTATTCCGAGGAAGTTGACAAGATTTCGGCTCTCATCGACAAGATTTTCGAGGTTGATTGGGAAAATTCAGTCGATAAGCGAAAAGCACTCGATCTTGACCGATTCGGATATATGTCGCTGCATTTCATCTGCCGTATTCCAAAGTCGCTTTACTACGATGCAGAGCATCCCGAAATAAACGATTTCCGTTTCGAAATCCAGATGCGCACCGCCTTGCAGCACGTTTGGGCAACAATGTACCACGACACCGGCTACAAGTCGGGAATCGAAGTGCCGAAGGAGCACCTGCGCAATATGAACCGCCTTGCAGGTATGCTTGAACTTGCCGACGAGCAGTTCAGCCGCATTCGCAAGGAAATCAACGATTACCGCCGCAATGTGCAGTCGCTTGTTGCCGACGGCAACTTCGACGAGGTGCCACTCGACAGCGACACATTCCGCAGTTATCTTACGATGAAGCCGTTCAAGAAACTAATCGACAAGATTGCAACAATAAATCAGGCCGAAGTCTATGAGGATAACCTTATGCGTTATGTAACTACGCTGCTGAAGATGAATTTCCGCACACTTGGCGACTTACAGCGGCTCATCAAGGATTGCAGCGACGACGCCTACAAGCTTGCTCTTCATCAGCTTTCCTCGACCGACCTTGACATTCTGGCATTGTCGGTGGCATTGCAGAACCTTTGTCTGGTTTACATTATAAAGAAAGGTGGCGGCGAAGTAGGTCTGCGTATGTTTTACGATGCAGTTTTCGGACAGTCGGCATATAATGAAGAACGCGCTCATCGTACCTTTGAGCAAATTTCAAAGATTAACATAAAGTAAACGAAACAATGGCAAACAAATATATCGACACATCAATCCTCGACAAGGCAATACACTTTGCAATTGATGCACACGCAAATACCGAACGCAGAGGCAAAGGTTTTCCCTATTCTGTGCATTTGATGGAAGCCGTTGAAATTGCAGCGACTATTACCTCCGACCAAGAAATACTTGCCGCAGCAGCATTGCACGATACGGTTGAAGACACAGATGTTACTGTTGAGCAGTTGCGCAAGGAATTCGGCGACAGGATTGCTGAACTGGTCGAATCCGAAAGCGACAAGTTTGCAAACGGCTTTTCGGAGCAAGACAGTTGGATAGATCGTAAAAAGGCAGCTTTGGTAAGGCTCGCCAATGCTCCGTACGATGCCAAGATTGTGGCTATGGGCGACAAGTTATCGAATATGCGAGCCATTGCCCGCGACTATGAGAGAATAGGTGACGAACTTTGGAAAATTTTCCACTCACCCAATGGAAAACCCGACCACGATTGGCGCTACCGCGAACTGGCAGTTGCTCTTTTCGACCTTGCCGGCACACCAACCTACCGCGAATTTGTAACTCTTCTTGAAAAGACTTTCGGACAGAAGGATTTCGGTGAGCCTGTAAAAATCGACCTTGCCGACTATGAGCGCAGTGGCGAAGGTTTCAATGCAGAAAGTTACAACCACAAGGGCGGACATACTATGATAAAACTGTATGCTGAATCGGTATCGCCCGAATTACCTTTGCGTGAACTTCGCACCGCAATGAACGTATTCCGCATGGGACTTCTTACGCCTATGCCAGGACGCTTTGTCACAGACGGCAAGAGGTTCGGTTGTGAGTTTAGTCGTGTTGTTGATAAGAAATCGTTTGCAAGGGCAATATCCGAGAATCCCGACAGTATGAAAAGGTATGCTGCCGAATTTTCACGTATGTGCAAGCAGTTGCATTCTACGGTCTGCAATCCTGCTGTATTCCCGTCGGCTGTCGATATGTCTTGCAAGGCAGTTGAAAATGCAGAAATTTTTAACGACGACGAGAAGAAAAAAGTTCTCGATTTTGTGAAAAGCGTACCATCGGCAACGACTTGTCTCCATGGCGACTTGCATATAGGCAATATACTCAGTTCTAGTCTTGGCAATATGTGGATTGACCTCGGTGACTTCTGCTATGGCAATCCATTGTTCGACCTTGGTATGACATATTGGGTTTGCAAGTGCAATATGGAGGAGACAACAATGCGACTTTTTCACATAGACAACGAAAAGATGCAGGAGGTCTGGAAAATATTTGTCTGCGAATACTTTGGAGCCGATACTCCAGAAAAATTTGCCGAAATCGAGAATCGAATTCGTCCGTTTGCCGCACTGAAGATGCTGTATTTCGGAATTGTAGATAGCCATAAGGATTTTATAAGGGAAAGTCTGTTGAAAGATCGGGTGTAATTCCTTTAAATATTTTTAGGAACGGTATTCCAGCAGCTGCTGCCCCTGCACCATCAGTATCGTCTCTGTCGCCAACCATTATGCAGTTTTGCGGAGAGACATCCATTGTACGACATATTTCCAGAAAACCTTCCTTGCAAGGTTTTAGTCCGCCAAGCGATGGTGCATCGAAAAGATAATCAGCCCACTGGAGATTGAAGCCTATTGCATTTAATTTTTCTTCGACGAAACCATAGTCGGAAAAAACTGCAACCTTTATGCCTTTGGTTTTCAGATTTGCAATACATTCCTCTACCCACGGGGCAATATGATAATGCTTTTTTAGGATTTTTATGGTGTCGGGCATATAGGTTTCGTAAAACCATTCTTTTGCATTCTTACGCTTGAAATGACTAAAGAATGCTTCTTCGAATCGGTCTTTATCGCCGAAATATTTGCCTTTGAGCAGTTTCCTGACGCTACGCTCGCGTTTGAGCATAATTAGCTTCCCGTGCAGGATTTGACTTGCTACCAGTCGTAAAGGAAGATGGGACTTGTCGTACAAAGTCCCATCTAGGTCGAATATGACAGCTTTTATTTCTGCCATTATTTTACAAGTTTTTTGAACTTTTCGTGGCGTTTCTCGTCCTGCATGAGCAGATTGAGCTTGAATTGTCCGTCGCGTAATCCTTCAGCGATACATTGTGCCTTGAATGTTTCGAAGGAATTGAACTGCAGGCGGTGTGTCACAGGTTCTTTAACGCGTAGCGAATCGCGTTTTGTCTTATATTCTTGGTTGTATTCCTTCAGCAGTTCATCTACATGCTTTGTAAATAGTTCAGCCTTTTCCTGCGAGGTCTCCTGATCTGCAAATTCCCAGTAGAAGCGGTATGCGGAGATGTCGAGGTCGGCAAATCCAACGAAGAATTTTAATGACATGTTTAGTTCTTTTTCGACTTGTCCTACTGCCTCTATGAACTGTCTTTCGTGCAGTTTTTCGCCTGTCATTGAAACAATGCCGTTAACTTTCTGTATCAGGTGGATAGATGGCGTGTTCCAGTAGCGCGGACCGACTTCCACCATGTCGTTCATATTGTATCGATACAATCCTGCAAAGGTAGTTACATAGGTGACATATCGCTTGCCCTCTTCCAATTCATGCATCTGCACGAAACGTTTTTCGTTGTCTGGCTTGCTGATGTCCTCGGCTGGCACGAATTCGTAGTAGTGCATGTGCGGGCAAAGTACGGTGTTGGAGGTATCGTCAATCACGAGACCGAACCTGCATTCTGTGGAATAATATGAAAATTCCTGATGGAAATACTGGCTGGAAAACGAGTCCTTGAACTTGTCGATATAAACCTTTGTGTTGCCGCAGCGCCATGTGGTGAGCAGTTGGAAATCGGGCCAGTAATGTTTTGGCAGCACTATGCCGTATTTTGCTTTTAAGCTGCGAAGTTCAGCTGCGCGTTCGGGGTTGGGCTTCATGAAAGGCTTGAAACTCTCGCGAATGTCGTCAGGAATGTTCAAGTTCGCGTTTAGTGTTCCATTTTCAATGTCCTCAACATATTGGTCGAAGTACTCGTTTACATTGTTCTGCATCTCGACTATAGTGGATGGGTTGGCCGTGATGATTAGCGTGGTGTTGTGCTCAATGCCGAAACGCATAATGGTATAGTAGCGAGCCGTGTAATCTTCAATGGCATAAACCGAAAATGGATATGGCGACAGGTCTTTCATCCACTGCGGGCATTTCTTTTGCGCAAAGCCGGATATTGATCCGCATACTGTGCCATCTGGTGCATATCCTTCAACGGCCTTTCCTACGATACTGACAAGTTTGCCAGCGAAAACCTTGCGTCTGTTACGTATCATCGTGTAGAGCCATGCAAGGTTCATCTTTCCGTATATATCGCCCAGATAGCGTTGGGTAATCGGTATCCATTTGGGTTCCTTCGTTGTGCCTGAAGTTGTGGCGTACAATGCTGGCTTTCCAGGGAAAAGAACATCGGGTTCTCCGTTTTTGTGCCGTTCGATTAGCGGGCGAAGGTCTTCGTATTCGTTTGGTTTGACATTCTGTTGGTAACAACTGTAGAGTTCTGTATCATCTTTTGCTTCAAGAATTTCTGCAAAATGATGTTCTTTCCCGTAAACGGAGTCTTTGGCGAAATCTAGTATTTCACGCAAAGTTTGTTCCTGACGCTTGCGCGGCTGTTTTGCCGCTCTTTTGAATGATTTGTATTGCAAGCCCCCAGCGATTCCGATGAGGAAGTTTGGGACAAAGGGAGTTTTAAGTTTTTCCATATTATGTTGTTATTTTGTGCTTATCACAAGTTTGTTGAACTTTTCTTGACGCTTTTCGTCTTGCAAAAGCAGGTTGAGCTTGAACTGTCCGTCGCGAGCACCTTCCTTGATGCATTCTTCCTTGAAATGCTCGAACGACTCGAACTGCAAGCGGTAGGTTACTGCGTCTTTCAGCCTCAGCGATTCGCGTTTTGCCTTGTATTCCATGTTGCTGTCCTTGAGGGCTGCATCAACGGCTTCAGTGAACTTTTCGGCTTGTTCCTGTGTTGTTTCCTGGTCGGCGAACTCATAGTAGAAGTTGTATCGCGATTCGGGCAGTTCGGCAAAGCCAATGAAGAAACGTGTTTTCATGCCTGTAGTATCTTCAGCCTTGTGTACTGCTTCAATAAACTGACGTTCATATAGTTTTTCACCAGTCATTGTAACGATACCGTGAGTCTTTTGTATCATGTGAACGGTAGGCGTGTTCTTGAAGTTCGGACCAACTTCGAGCAAATCGTTCATATTGTAGCGGTACAAGCCTGCAAATGTACTAACATACGGGCAGTATCTCTGACCTTCAACAAGTTCGTGCAATTGGTAGAAAGTAGGATTTGGTGAATCCATGTCTTCTTCCTTGACGAACTCGTAGTAGTGCATATGTGGGAACATAACGCTGTTGAGAGTGTCGTCCATAACTAGTCCGAAGCGGCATTCCGAAGCGAAATAGCCAAATTCCTGATGTAGCATTCCTTTTGGGAACGAATCCTTGAACTTGTCGAGGTAAACCTTGGTATTTCCGCACTTCCATGTGTTTAGAATCTGCAGATTTGGCCAGTAGTGCTTTGGTAGAACATTGCCATATTTTGCCTTTAATGCACGAAGTTCGGCTGCGCGTTTGGGATTCGGCTTGAGGCAAGCTTCCAGTTCCTTGCGGATTTCCGGGTCGATGTTGAGGTCGGCTTTTAGCGTACCGTGTTCAATATCGTTTACATATTCGTCGTAGTAGCGGTTGACATTGTTCTGCAATTCGACTATGGTTGATGGGTTTGCGGTGACGATTAGGGTAATGTCCTGCTCTATGCCCATGCGCATAAGCACATAGTAGCGTGCCGTGTAGTCGGCGATGCTGTAAACGCACTGCGGGTTGCTATAGAGTTTCTTCACGAAGCCTGGGCAGTCACGCTGCGTAACACCGCTAACCGAACCATATACTGTGCCGTCGGGTGCGTATCCTTCGATTACCTTGCCAACGATTGAAAGTATCTTTCCTGCAAATACTTTGTGGCGGTTCTGGATGAAATTGTAGAGCCATACCTTGGTCATTTTGCCGTAGATGGTTTTCAGGTAACGTTCGGTTATTGGAATCCATTTCGGTTCGGCAGTAGAACCGGAAGTGGTTGCATAAAGAACTGGTTTGCCAGGGAAAAGAATGTCGGTTTCTCCATGTTTGTGGCGTTCAACGTATGGACGCAAATCCTCATATTCGTTGGGTTTTACTTGTTCGCGGTAGCGTTTATAAAGTTCAGTGTCGTTAGTTGCTTCAAGTATATACTCGAACTTGTGTTCCTTACCGTAAACAGTATCCTTTGCGTAAGTAAGAATTTCGCGTAGAGTATTTTCACTAGCTTTGCGTGGATTCTTTGTCGCTTTCAAAAGTGCGCGATACTGAATACCTCCAGCCATTCCCAATAGCAGGTTCGGTACGATCATGTTACTCGTTTTCATTTTATCTTTAATAATTTAAAACGGCAAAGGTATATAAAAACTTTGACTGTAATCGTTTCCGCTACTGTTAAAGAATTAGATAAATTAAGAGGAGTCTTAATTATGAGACTTTTATCTTGTCGCCAGGCTTAATCTTTCTATACTTGGTGAAGTGGTTTATCTGAAGCAGTTTTTTGTATTTTATCTTGTGCTTTTTTGCGATTTTCTTTAAAGTATCGCCTTGCTTGACAATGTAGATGCCTTTTCCTGACGATGTTATAGGTTTTACGGTTGCTGAGTTTTGCTTGGCTGAGGAAGAGTTTGCAGGTTTTGTACTTGCAATAGGTTTGGCAGTGTTTGCTGTAGAAACAGGTTTTTTCGTCGTTGCTGGTTTCGACGACGAACCAGTATTGCTTGATGGTGTTGTTGGTTTTGCTGTGCTTGAAGAATTGCTGTTGTTCGATGAATTTGTTCCGCTATTTGATGCGATGGGTGCGCTTCCTTTTTGTCTTGGAGTACGCGCCTGTATCTTAGCAAGTTCTGATGCTGTAATGTAAATCGACGGACCTTTGCCTTCCGACCAATATCTGGGATAATCGTGATTGTTTACAAAGTCGATGCTTGTGTCGAATCTGCGGTTGGTTCGGCTGTGTTTGAAAAGCCATTCGTAGAGGCTGTGAATTTGGAAATAATTTATGAGGCTATGTCCGCCAGATTCCAAACGACTGTATTTCAATAGGTTTGTGCTTCCGCATGCTTTCATGGCCTCTACAACTCTGTCGGAACAAGCGACATCGGTTGTTTCGTCGTCAGCGGCGTGTATTATCCAGGTTGGCACTTTGTTGAGTCCGCAGGGAGACTTTGCATCGCAACCTCCGCAGATGCCTACGCAGGCGGCAACTTCGTCGGGATATTTGTTGACATAGTTGAGCGTACCCCAGCCGCCCATGCTCATACCTATTACATAAAACTTATCGTGGTCGAATGCATAATGAGCCTTCAGAAATTCGTAAACCTTGTGCAGTTTCACCGAACCCCAGCCTTCGCCTCCTTTTGCGTTCGGCTCCACGACCAGAGCTGGCTGTCCTTTCAGAATATCGAATTCCTTTTTTATTGATTCTATTGTGCCGTACCTGTATCCGTCAAGTCCTATGCTCATGCTTCGTCCGTGCAGGAACATTACCACAGGCATGTCGGTGCTGTTGACGGGGTCGTAGCCGGCAGGTTCGTAAATGGCAAAGTTGTACATGTCCGACATTAGATCGTTGAAGTATTCGATTTTCTGAGCCTTTGCAAGGAATGTGACAAGTGTCAGCGAAATAATAGTCAATAATCGTCTCATATTAGTTTGTTGTTGAGTCGTGGCGTGCCGCGACCTTGATGTTTTTAATAGTTTATATTGTTTTTTATATTGTTTGATGGTGCAAAATTAATAAAAAAATGATGCAGATTCTTAGTCTGCATCATTTTGTTGTCATGAAATGCTATGTCAAATGTTATCTGCGGGAAGATGAATGGCTTGATGAGCTGTGGCTGCTGCCACTCGACCTGCTCGAAGATGAACTTGAGTGTGAGCTTGGAGAACTTGAGCGTGAACTGCTGTGATAGCTACTGCTTGAAGAGCTAGGGCGTGAGCTTGACGAACTGCTGTGGTAGCTGCTCGACGAACTTGGACGCGAACTGCTCGAAGAACTTACCCTTGAACTGCTGCTCGACGAATTCGTGCGCGACGAACTTGAGGAGTTGTAGCTAGGCTTTGAGCTGCTTGAAGAGTTTACTCTTGAACTGCTGCTCGATGAGCTTGGGCGTGATGAGCTTGATGAATTGTAGCTGTTGCTTGGCTTCGACGAGCTTGAGGAGTTAACCCTTGAGCTGCTGTTCGATGAGCTTGGGCGTGAGCTTGAAGAGTTGTAGTTGTTGCTTGGTTTCGATGAGCTTGAGGAGTTTACCCTTGAGCTGTTATTGTTGTATGAAGGAGTTTTGTTTGCGTCGTTGCTAACCCTTGAGTTGCTATTGTTTGCAGGCTTTCTGCTTGCATCGTTGCTAACCCTTGAGGCATTGTTGTTGCTTGCAGGTGTTCTGCCTGCATTGTCGTTTGCAACCCTCGTGCTGCTATTGCTTGCAGGCGTTCTGCTCGCATTGTCGTTGGCAATCCTCGTGTTGCTATTGCTTACAGGTGTTCTGCTTGCATTGTCGTTGGCAATCCTTGAGCCACCATTGTTGGCAGGAGTTTTACCTGTGTTACTGTTAGCAGCCCTTCCGTTGTTAGCTGGAGTTTTGGTTTCGCTGCTTCCTGCAATTCTTGGATTGTCGGTTCTGACATTCCTGTGGTGGTCGCTTATATTATTGTGTTCAGGATGTCTGTCGTTGAAGCTGCTGTGAGGATGCGAGTTGCCATATCCATTGTGTACATCCCTGTGGCTGTTGTATCCGTTATGCGGAGCTTCTGGATGCCTGTAGCTGCAGTGATGGTGGTGATGATATTCAACTATATGGTGGTGGTACTCATGGTGTGGTCTATGGTACCAGTGGCGCCAATACGTTGGGTAGTATCCCCAGTAGTATGGCGAGTGCCAGTAGTGCCATAAAGGATCCCAGAACCAGTTGTATATCACTGGACGATAGATGTAAACAGGCTCTACGATGTAGTTGCGTCCGTAGATGTATTCGTTACCGATTACTTGAACTGTAATGTTTTTGGTTTCAACATCTTTTTTTACATAAATCGTAGCAATGTCTTGGTAGATGTCGGCTGCAAGAACTGCTTGTATCACTATGTAGTGGTCGCCGTTTTCTACCGTTTCAACGCACCTAAGGTAATCAATTTCTCCGTCGCCGTTGAGGTCGAGGTTTGAAATTGATATCGATTCGTCGTTGAGTTTTTTCTCGAAGTCTTCAATGTCTTTTGAGTCTCCGAACAGTGAGGCAGCTGCTTTGAGGTCGAAATCGTCAGCTATTTCTTCGCTTGCTGCCGTTACCGTTTGTGCCACCGATGCTATACTCATCCCGAGTACCAGACATCCTAATATGATAAACCGTCTCATAGCTTTAAATTTTTAATTCGTTCAGTTCGTAAAGTTATAAAAATTATGCCAAAGATAGCCAACCTTTTGTCACAACAGGCACTTTAAATAATGTTTAACATCTTGGCAAAACTTTTTTAAGAATTAATCAATCTGAAATTATTGAATGGGAGATTATTCAAATCAGTACAACACAATAATTCCAAAAGCAGAAAGTTTGCTTTGCTACGTGAATTATGTTTATTAGCTATATGTTTAAAAGGTTTTGTTAAAAATTCTTATAATTCTCGAAATGGCAGGATGAAGTTATAATTTGCAATATTTGTAAACTAAAGATTTTACAAAACATAATTGTACTTATGAGTCAAAGATGAATAGTTGTTTTTGTCGTATAATTATTTGTTTCCTATTTCGTGTATATGTAGCATGTAATATAATTTTACCATAAAACTTGAAAACATACGACAAAAAATCACTAACTTGCCAAGTTATTTTTAAATTGAAATTTTATGAAACGACTATTATTATTAGTGGTCATCTGTGCAATGTGCAGTTTTGCATTTTCGCAGAACGGGCGTATCCCGTTAAACCCATCGGCAACAAAGAGTGGCTCGCTTCAATCCAACAGCATGTCAGGATTTAGCACCACCTTTTCTTTCAACTCCATCGAGAGCCAATCCATTTCGAACGAAAAGGGTAATTTCTCAGAAATCTCCATCGACGGTTCGTTTCCATACGGTGAGGTCGGATCTCCGTCGCTTCCTATGGTTACAAGGTTGATTGCAATTCCAGAAGGTGCAACGCCAACTGTCACGGTAAACGGATATTCCGAATCGGAATACGCGTTGGCCGACTATGACATTCAGACACTTTCGGCACAGCAGGCTCCTATCCGCAAGGACATCGACCCGACAACAGTAGAATATGTTGTAAACAATGCCGCATACGCACGCGATACCTACACTACCGATGAAATTGCTTCTGTAGAATATCTCGGCACAATGCGTGGCATCCGCATCGGCAAACTGACTATTCGTCCAGTTGCTTATAATGCAGCAGCAAATACCATCAAGGTTTGCAACGACATCAATGTTTCGGTTAGTTTTGAGAATGCCAATGCTGCACTCACGCAGAGCATGTTTGCAAGCACTTACAGTCCTGCATTCAACAGCATTTACGACCAATTGCTCAACAAGAACATTTTCGGACAAAGGGCAACCAGGGACGCATACAGCGACCATCCCGACTTGTACAACACTCCTGTTAGGATGTTGGTTATTTGCTATTCGGGATTCAGAGGCAATGCTGCTCTTAACCAGTGGCTTCAGTGGAAACTGCAGAAGGGCTACTATGTTGACATTTTCTACACCGATGAAACAGGAACTACAGCATCTGCAATTGCTTCGTTCATCAAGACCAAGTACAATGCATCTGTATCAGCAGGTAATGCTTACACTTATTTGATAGTGATTGGCGACACAGGACAGGTTCCGCAATATATGAACAAAAACATAGATTCCGACATAGGCAATTGTGCTTCTGACCTTGGCTACTCTTCTGTCAACTTCTCGTCAAGCACAAGCAACTACTTCCCGGATATGTTTTACAGCCGTATTTCGGTAGAAAATGAAACACATCTCACCAACTATATTAGTAAGGTGTTGACCTACGAGAAATACGAGTTCACCGATGGTGGTAACTATCTTAACAATGTGATTCTTGTCGGTGGCTGGGATTCCAACTGGACACCAAAGGTCGCTAAACCCACTATCAACTATGGCAAAAACAACTACTTCAATTCGAGTAACACCACCTACGGAGGCTTTGAAAACGGTACAATCAACGCAACTATTTCAACAAGTTCAACGCAAGGATATGCAGGTACCAACAATGGTTGCTACAATGGTATCAACAATGGTGCTTGTTTCCTCAACTACACAGCTCATGGTGACAAGCAGGAATGGTATCAGCCACAATTAACCGCAGCACATGCCGCAACTTTATCCAATAACGGCAAGTATTTCTTTGGCGTTGGAAACTGCTGCCTTACTGGTAATTTCAACAATACAACGACAACTTATTCTCCAGGTTCTGCAATTGGAACAAATGCTTGCTTTGCCGAAACTATGATTCGTGTACCGAATGCTGGTGCTGTAGCATACGTTGGTTGCTCACCATATTCATACTGGTACGAAGATTTCTACTGGGCTGTAGGCGCACATTCTTACTCACAAGGAAACGCTCCTTCGACTTCAGCATCCACAATGGGTGTTTACGATGCTATGTTTGTTGATGAATACTGGAACTCGGCATCATCGCTGTTGTATCTCGGAAATCTCGCAGTACAGCAGGCTGTTACCAACAACAACACCAATTCTAGTGTCACCTCTGGTAACTGCAACAACTCGGCACATTATTACTTTCAGTTCTACCACACCTTTGGTGATGGTTCCGTAATGCCATATGTTACAAAGCCTGAAGTCAACAACGTTACCATTCCTTCTTCGGTAATGGCAGGTGCAACTTCAATGACAGTAAACGCAGTGGCTGGTTCGTATGTGGCAGTTACCGACAACGAATCGACAATTTACGGTGTGGCTGTGGCAAATGCTTCAGGTGTCGCAAATGTAAGCCTCAGCAATATTCCCTCGGCAGGAACGCTTTATGTAGTTGTTACCCGTCAGCAATACCAACCGTATTTTGGAACTGTTTCGGTAATAACTCCTAATCCTCCAGTTGCCGATTTTACCGGTACTCCTACAACAATCCTTGAAAGAGAATCTGTAACTTTCACAAACAATTCACAGTATGCCGCTACTTGCCTGTGGAATTTTGGCGACGGAGAAACTTCAACCGAAATGAATCCTGTTCATACATATATGACACCAGGAACATACACGGTAACCTTGCGAGTTGAAAATAATCTTGGCAACAACACCAAGACAAGAACCAACTATATTACTGTAAATCCAAATACCAATCCGCCTATTGCCGACTTTGTTGCATCGGTAACAGAAATAAACATGGGTGGCTCGGTAACTTTCACTGATCTTACCGCAAATATCCCAACCTCATGGTCGTGGACTTTCGATGGTGGTACTCCTGCAACGTCAACGGAACAGAACCCAACGGTAACTTACAGCGAATCTGGTCTATACACTGTAACGCTTGTTGCAACGGGTACAGATGTAAAGCCTATTGAATGCCTTATATTCATG
>CAJOEG010000002.1 GCA_905233405.1 uncultured Bacteroidales bacterium
TTATTGTTTCTTCCCAAAGAAACCTTCTATCTCGCTTGACTTCTATGATGATAACCAGTTGACTCTCTTTTGATTCCTTATTTCGAACTCAGGTTATTTTAAAATCCGTATGATGCTCCGTCGAAGCAATGTAGGCAGAGTTTCTCGCGTGGAAGCCCCACTGCATCGCAAACGGTCTGTAATGTGTTAAACTTAAGAGTGTCAACGCCCACGCGCTTACGAATCATCTCAACCATATTGGCATACTGAGTTGTGGTTTCGTCCTTGTATGCTTCGAGGTTGCGGATTTGTCCGCCTTCAAGTTCCTCGATGCAACGGCGTGCGATGAGTTCCATGTCGGTCTTCGATGCCGAGAAGTTCAGGAATTCGCATCCGTGAACCAGTGGAGGACAGCTTATGCGAACATGTACGCGCTTAACGCCGCAGTCGTACAACATCTTAACGTTGTCGCGGAGTTGAGTTCCACGAACTATTGAGTCGTCGCAGAAAACGGCTTCCTTGCCTTCGAGAACCTTGCGGTTGGGGATAAGCTTCATCTTTGCGACAAGATTTCTTGTCTCTTGATTTACAGGCATAAAGCTACGCGACCAAGTCGGAGTATATTTTGCAACGCCACGCTTGTAAGGAATGCCGGCACCTTCGGCATAACCGAGAGCCATTCCAATGCCAGAATCTGGAATTGCAGAAACGAAATCAGCCTTTATGTCGTCCTTTTGTCCCATTGCCTTGCCAAGTTTATAGCGTACTTCTTCGGCGTTGATGCCTTCGTATTCCACGCATGGGAACCCGTAGTAAATCCACAGGAACGAGCAAATCTGCATCTTGTTGTTTGGCGCGAGCATTTGTTCTATGCCGTTTGGTGTAACCTTTACTATTTCGCCCGGACCAATGAAGCGGGTGGTGTTGTAGTCGAGGTTGAGGTAGCTGTGGCTTTCGGATGCAATGGCGTAGCTTGAGCCTTTGCGACCTATTGTCAATGGTGTGCGGCCATATAAGTCACGTGCTGCGATAACACCATCGGTGGTGAGAATCAACATGCTGCAACTTCCCTTGATATGGCGGTAAACATTCTGTATGCCGTCGGTGAAGTCTTTGCCCTGAGTGATTAGCAGCGCTACGAGTTCAGTGGGATTGGTTGTGCCCATGCTCATTTCGGTAAACTGCTGGCTCATCGACAGGCATTTCTGCTCCAGTTCGGGGATATTGTTGATTTTCGATACAGTGACTATAGCAAAACGACCAAGGTGCGAGTTCACAACTATTGGCTGTGATTCGGTGTCGCTTATTACGCCGATGCCGAGGTTACCCAGCATTTCATGTAGGTCGTCGGTGAACTTTGTCCTGAAGTAGGAGTTCTGGATGCTGTGGATGTTACGGTGGAACTTACCGCTTTCCTCTACGGTGCTAATACCAGCACGCTTTGTTCCCATGTGGGAATGATAGTCTGTTCCGTAGAAAAGGTCTGTAATACAGGCTTCTCTCGAAACGACTCCAAATAGACCGCTCATATAAGTTGTTTTTTAGGTTTGAAATTATGACGCGAAATTACAATAAAGATTGTAAAAATGGTTCAAAAAAATGAAAAAAATGAAGATTATCCTATGTTTCTGGTTTCTAAAATTCTAATTTCTTGGATGGAATATTATTGCAGGCGGTAGTTTTTGCCCCCATCATGCCATAAGGTCATTAAAGGCCTTAATGGCCTTTAAGATGGGGGCAAAAACTACCACCTGCCTGTGTTCTATGCTTAGAAACCAGAACGGCGTAGACCTCAACGAAGTTAAACAACGTCCGGAATCCCATATACTAAAAAGCCAACAATCCCACTGGCTAAAATCAGCAGAATGGGGCTTTGCTTGAATTTGTATGATGCAATAAATACTCCAATGAAAATCAGTATGCTGATTACAAACCTTAATGTAGATTCTGTAGGAGAACCAAAATTTTCAGTTGATGCAAGAAGCAATGCCGATGCAGCGATTAATCCTACCACAACCTTGCGTAAAATAAGGAAAATGTTGGCTAAAGTCGGGTTGTCCTTGTGCTTCAGAAGTACCTTTGTTACAATCAGCATCAGTAGGAAAGGAAGCAAAATCACCGAAAACGAGGCCAAAAATGCGCCAAGTATACCCATATATTCAGGATAACCCGCATTTACAACCGCCGTGTAGCCCGTGTAGGTTGCAGTGTTTATGCCCAATGGTCCTGGTGTCGCCTGACTGATTGCAAGCACATCGGTAAATTCCTGTGAGGTCATCCATTGGTTTTCGACTACGACTTCATTTTGAATCAGGGCAACCATAGCATAACCACCACCAAAGGTAAAGATGCCAATTTTTAGAAAAGTGTAGAAAAGTTGCCAGAAAATCATTTCTTTGCCTCCTTCCTGCCTTTGATTTTACCATATACAAATCCGCCAAGTCCTGCTACAAGGATTATTATCACTGGCGACACACCTAGAAGCCATATCAGCAAAGTGGCAGCTACTGGAATCCAAAAGTTGCTCCATGATATTTTTGCAGTCTTCGCCATATTGAACACTGGAGCGGCGATGAGAGCAACCACCGCAGGTCTTATGCCTTTGAAAATGCTTTCGACTATTGGGTTGTCGCTGAACTCTCTGAAAAAGATTGCAAGCGCAAGAATTAATATTATTGGCATAAGAACATTGCCCATTATTGCTGTGAAAGCACCGACAAAACCACGGGTGCGAAAACCTACATTTGTCGCCATGTTGACCGCAAAAACTCCCGGCATTAACTGCGCAAGCGACATGGTGTCCATAAATTCTTCCTTATTCAGCCATTTGCGTTTGTCAACTATTTCCTGCTCCATAAGCGGAATCATCGCGTAGCCGCCTCCGATGGTGAAAGCGCCTATTTTGAAGAATGTCCAGAACAGTTCGTGAAGCCGTGCCATAATTTTTTATTTGGTGCAAAAGTAATGGAAATGTTTCGATGTTTGAGGCGGTTTATAATTGTTTGGAAGTTGATTATGGGGTTGAAAAAAATCAATTAGCTTTAATTCAGCGTCGTCAATTCTTCCAGCGTCCTTTCAATCAAATTTTCCATCAGCGGTGCTGCATCCTTTACGAAATGCTTTGCATAGCGGTTGGCAATGATGAGGCATACGGTGCCTGCATTGTGTCCGAGCAGTCGCGACAGACCGAAAATTGCCGAACTTTCCATTTCGTAGTTTGTTATGTAGCGACCATCGTAGCGGAAACTGCGGATTTTGTCGTTTATCTCGCGGTCTTGGATTTCGAGGCGAAGTTCACGTCCCTGCGGACCGTAGAATCCTGGTGCCGATATGGTTATTCCACGACGGAACTCGTTGCCGAACTTTTCAAGGAAATGCTTGGAGCCATCGACAAAGTAAGGATTTGCAAGACGTGGATTCCACGATGTGTGCTTTATAAACTTTTCTTCCATATCCAAGTTGCAGGCTTCGTCGCGACGGCGGTAGAAGTTGAGCAACCCATCGAAACCGATAGCCGTTTCGGTAAGTAGAAATGTACCTATTTCAATATCTTCTTGCAAACCGCCCGATGTACCTATGCGAAGCAGGTTGAGGGTTCGGTGTTCGTCTTTCGGGACGCGATGTTTCAGGTCGATGTTGGCAAGAGCATCAAGTTCGTTCATTACTATATCGATGTTGTCGGTGCCGATTCCTGTTGCCAAAACTGTAATGCGTTTGCCTTTGTATGTACCTGTGTGGGTTACGAACTCACGGTTCTGAACCTTACATTCTATGTTGTCGAAGTGCCTGGAAACCAATGCAACACGTCCAGGATCGCCAACAAGTATCACATCGTCGGCAAGTTGTTCTGGCAAAAGGTGAAGATGGAAAATGCTGCCGTCAGCATTAACAATTAATTCTGATTCTTCTATTTGTTTCATTTCCGAAAAAAGTTGTATTTTTGTCAAGATGTAAAATTACATAATTTTTGTAAAAACAAATATAAGCAACTGCTTTTTTATGTCAAAGAATGTGATACTTGTGCCGACGAATTTTTCGAGCAGGGCCAACATAGCCTACCGGCAGAGCATAAACTTTGCCGAGCGCACCAACGGTGATGTGTATCTGCTTCATGTTATCCCGCAGAAAGCCAAGCAGGAAAACCTTGACCTTGAAATAGATGCGATGCACAATCAGGTGCTTAATCTCGTTGACGACTGCGATGCTAATCTGCGGCGTAGAATCCACACGAGAATAGAATATGGTCCGGTAAATTCAACTATAGTAAAGGTGGAGAAGGAGTTGAAGCCCGATTTTATGTTCATTGGCAGCGATGCAGCCCGCAACGACCACAACCGTTCAATTACGCTGAAACTTATCGACAAGATTTCGTGCCCGATGGTGGTGTTTGCAGGGCGTTTCGACAAGGTCGGCTGCGAAAAGATTGTCCTGCCGGTTGACTTGACAAAGGAAACCAAGCAGAAGGTTGATCTTACGCAGAAAATCGCAAGAATTTATGGTTCAAAGGTTTATGTGGTTTCGGCAAATAGTTCGAGCGATGAGGCTACTTTGCAGCAACTCAACAAGCGCATAGCCGATGTGAAGGCTATTTTCGACAAGTTGAAGATTGAATGTGAAACTAGAATTTTAAAGACAGAACAAGGTACTGAGTCTATGGCAAATGCCGTGAACGACTTTGCCGACGACATCGAAGCCAGCGCTGTCGTGATAATGACCCGTCAGGAGACAAAACTTCAGAAGTTCTTTGTCGGAAGCATGGCAACCAAACTTATCAAGAAGGCTAATGTCCCGATAGTGTGTGTTAGTCCTAAAGAATTGAATAACAAATAATTAAAAATAAATTTTATGAAGAAGTACAAAGGTATCATCATTTCGGCGGCTGTATGCATAATACTGCTGATAATTTTTGGAAGTTCGATGTTCTATATCGTCAATCCGGGCGAAAGGGCGATTGTTTTCCGTCCGTTCGGTTCTGGCTTGGACACGACAAATATCTATAATCCGGGATTCAATGTGGTTGCTCCGTGGAATGACTTTATCATCTACAACGTGAAGGAACGTAAGACCGAGGAAACCCTTGATGTCCTCGACAAAAACGGTCTTTCAATCAACGTTGAGATTTCGGTGCGTTTCAACCCGATTCCAAACAAACTTCCGATTCTTCACCAGCAATTTGGCGAGGACTATGTAAACCAACTCATTATTCCCGAAGTGCGTTCTACTGTACGTCAGGTGATGGGTAACTTTACGGCAGAGGAAATCTATTCTACGCGCCGTGCCGAAGTTGAGCAGCAGATTGTTGATATGACAACCAAGAAGTTGAAGGACAACTCGGTGGAAACCAAGGCGGTTCTTATCCGTTCTATCAACTTGCCACCGCAAATCAAGAATGCAATTGAGAACAAGTTGCAGCAGGAACAGGAGGCTCTTGCTTATCAGTTCAAACTTGAAAAGGAAAAGCAGGAAGCCGACCGTAAGCGTATCGAAGCAGAAGGTGAAGCCAAGGCAAACAACATCATCAACCAGAGCCTTACGCCTAACCTGTTGAAAATGCGTGGTATAGAGGCAACCTTAAAGTTGGCTAACTCGCAGAACGCCAAGACTGTGGTTATTGGTTCGGGTAGCGATGGTATGCCGCTGATATTGGGCAACTAAAAAACGATGCTCGATTTTTTTCAATTGACAATGGATAATTGATAATTGAAAATTAACCGGCTGACGCTCAGGGATCGAAAAATCTCCGCCCACTGCGGCGTGCTGAGCTTGTCGAAGTAAGCGTAGCCGAAGTGAAGGATGGATGGCACAAAGAATTGATGATTGGTAGAATGCTCATTTTTATGTAGCGATTTCTTTAAAAATGGTTACCAAGGAGAATCGTCGTTTTTACGTCTATTTGCTGATATGGATGGCGGTGGACTTTGTTCAGGCAATACTGACAAACATCCACTCCGATGAGGCATATTATGCAATGTACGGCGAATTTCTCGACTGGGGCTACTACGACCATCCGCCGATGGTGGCGCTGATGACATTCCTTAGCAGCCTTGTCGGATTCGGAAACCTGTCGGTGCGTCTGCTGACAGTGCTAATGCATGGAGGTACTTTGCTGTTCGTGTGGAAAACCGTCAGCGACAAGGATTTTACAATAAGTGATGTTAACCGATTTTTCATCATCGCATCTTCATTGGTGATGTTCGTGCTATATGGTTTTGTCACAACTCCCGACGCCCCGATTTTGTTTTTCACGGCAATGTTCTTCTTCCTGTACAAGCGTTATCTGGAGAAAAAATCCTTGGCGGTTGCGCTGTTAATCGGAGTAAGCATTGCCTGTATGCTTTACAGCAAGTATATGGCTGTGCTTGTGGTCTCGTTCGTGCTTGTTTCTAATCTAAAGTTACTAAAGGACTGGAGATTATGGCTCGCTGTGATTTTGGCAGCAGCCTTGTTCGTACCACACGCCCTGTGGCAGGTTAACAACGATTTTCCATCGCTCAGGTACCATCTCGTACTTCGCAACGATTCGTTCTCGTGGAAGTATCCGCTTGAATTTATTCCGAACCAGTTGCTGATATTCAATCCCGTATGCTTCTTTTTAGTACTTTATTTCTGTTGGAAATCAAGGCGTTGTGAAGATAGATTCTTGCGTGCCTGTATGTTCGTTTTTGTTGGATTTGTTATTTTCTTCTGGATTATGACAATCAAAGGGCATTCGGAGCCGCATTGGACAATAGTCGCTTCTATTCCTGCCATAATTGTGTTGTTCTGGCAAACACGCGACGAAAAGTGGACAAGAAGGCTTAATTACCTTGTACTTCCTTTCTCGGCGATTATTGTTGTTGGAAGAATCTGTCTTTGCGCTGACGTGGCATCAGAATCCACAGGATTTAAAGATTGCAAACAGGAAATGACAGAAGTTCGCGAATTGAGTGCGGGAAAGCCAGTTGTCTTTTATTCTTCGTTTCAGTTACCGTCGCTGTACCGCTACTATACGGGCGCTGAAGGGATGGCATTGAGTTCCATCTACAATAGGTACACACAGTACGATATTTTGCAGAGGGACAAGGAGTTGCAAGGGAAGGAAGTGTTTGCTGTTTCTGCGTATCATTTCTCCAGTATGCAGCAGATTGGCGATTACGAATTGTTCTATGCAGAGTTTTCCAATTTTCAGGGGACAAATCGGGTGGATATAGAGGTAAAAGACACAAAAATAGAGAATGATTCCGTCCTTATGGACATTACGCTTACGAATAACTATGACATTCCGTTTGACTTCAATCATCCTGGATTGCCAGTGATGATAGGTGCTATGTACATGGATGTTAATGATTTGAAACGCGAATATTCCCAAATTTCAAACGACTTGCAGATACAGCCACACCAAACGGTGCCGTTGCAGATAAAATTCAAGTTGATGCGGGACATCCCATTCGTTATATGCTTGGCGAACAAGGTTAACATATCGCCAAATAGCAAAGTGATGGAATTATAACAGAATTTTCAAATCAAAGAAAAAATCTTTTTTTGCTCTAACTTATTAAAAATTAGTATATTTGCAAGTTGAACAAAATGTGTATATAGTAAATTTTATTTATATATGAGAAAAATATTTATACTTATTTGCGTATTTGCGCAATTTTTAGGTATCGCTAAGACTTATTCTCAGGGCGCTTGGGATGGTGCCTCTGTGGACTATAGCTGGTACACTGGTCACGAAAGTGATCCGACGTATACAATTAGCACCGCAAATGAACTTGCTGGTTTGGCATGGCTTGTAAAGGATGGCGGTGTTACTTTCGCAGGAAAGACCATCAATATCGGTAGTGACCCTGCTAATCCAGTTGTTATTGACCTTGGTGGAAACACATGGACGCCAATCGGTTACTATGCAAGTTCTTCGGCGATTTATCCGTTTAGAGGTAGTGTCAATGGTAATAACTGTACAATTAAGAACTTCCGCACCAGCGGTTCCCACAGAGGTTTGTTCGGTTATGTAAGGTCAGATACAGATGAAGCAGGCGATGACATTGTGATTCAAAACATCAATGTTGAAGCAAATATCTCTGGCACGCAGTATGTTGGCGGTATCTGCGGATATATCTGCGGATATTCAAAAAAGATTAACGATGTATATCATTACCGTCGTAATGCTAGAATCCAAAATTGTACGTTCAACGGCACGATTTCGGCGTCGTCGTCCGATTCGTATGCGGGCGGTATTGCAGGTATTGCATATTATACTGTGATTGATGAGTGTGCAACAGCAGGGCGAGTTTCCGGCACAAGTTATGTCGGCGGTATTGCCGGTGACGCATACAGTGGAAGCAGTAATGTTGATTATAAACCAATAGTAGAAAATTGTGTCAATTCTGCACTTATAAGTGGCGCAGGAGCAAATGTTGGAGGCATTTTAGGATATGCTTACTATGCCATTGTTCGATACAATCTAAATGCTGGGTGCATATTTGGCAATTCTGAATATACAGGCGGTATAATTGGCAATGTTGCAACTAAATCAACTGTTGTAAGTTATTGTTTAAACGTAGGTACTGTCAAAAATGGCGTTTCAGAGTATTCCAGCGGTTCAATTGTCGGTAGATGCGGAACAGATGCAACCTCAGACGCAACGTTAACCGCAATGCTAAATGCAATAACATACTGCTATTCTGACAGTCAGCTTTCGCCTGCGTATTGTGTTTGGGGAGAAAATAGAGTCGATCACTACGAGTCCAGACTTACAAGCGAAATTACAGGAACCTCACCAACAGGCCTATCAGGAAGCGACTGGGCTTCGCACTGGGATTTTAACGACGGTTATTATCCTGTTCCTACATCTCTTGCATCATCAAACTTTGCAAAGTTGGCTTCGGCACCTATATTTTTAGCGAATGACGAAATCTATAATAATGTAGCAACTGATTTTACTGCCTGCCAATACGTTTCGTGGACGAGCAATAATACTAGTTTTATTGATATAGAATCAGACGGAAGCAATGCTGATGTTACAGGTATGGGTCGCGCTGAACTCACAGCGACTATCGGAGGATTATCTAAAGTTATAATTATTGATAACCGTGATGACAGTGAATTGCCAGACCCATTAACAATTGAAAACCTTGATGAATTAAAGGATTTCCGTGATGCAATAAATGGGGTTGCTCCAGATTATAAGGGAGCCTTTTCGTTTAATGGTTTTGCGGAATACAACTTTGTAATTACAAATAACATTGACTTGAATAATGAAGAATGGGAACCAATCGGAACATCGACACATCCTTTTAGCGGATATATAAATGGAGGCGACTATACAATATCTGGATTAAAAATTACAGCAAGCGAAGGTTACAAGGGTTTGTTCGGATATGTGCAGTCGGGTACGATAGAAAACCTTACAGTAAAAGGAAATCTCAGAGGAACTACATATTTGGGCGGTATCTGCGGTTTTATAAATGGTACTACAACAAACCCAGCTACAATCTACAACTGTCATTTCATAGGAGATATAACTACCACTTCGACAAGCAGTGCATACGTTGGTGGTATATGTGGTTATGCACAGGTATATACAGACATCTCTGCTTGCTCTGCAACAGGTAACGTAATGTCACCTAACCAGAAGGCTAGCTATATGGGTGGTATCGCTGGATATTTTTATGGCGGAGGTTCTACATATACGGCAGGCTTAAACAACTGTATCAACCTTGCCGAAGTTTCGGGTAATGGTTATATAAGCGGTATTGCAGGATGTGTGAGCAGATATGCCGAAATAACGAATAACCTGAACGCAGGAAACGTTTATGGAAAGACTACGACAGTCGGCGGTATAATAGGTAGCAGTGCAAATGCAAACGTGGTTTATGTCACAGGAAACATAAATGCAGCGACAGTAAATTCAGGCGCAAGTGTGATAGGTACGTTTACCGATACAAATTACGATGTCGCTCCAGAAAATAACTACTACGACAGTCAGCGTTCCAGCCTTGAAGATAGCAGGGCAGCAGGTTCAACAACATCTGCTCTTGTTGTCTTATCGTTGGATGGTTGGACAGCAACCGATGGCTATCCGCTGCCAGAAGGTTTTTCAAATGAAGATGTAAAGGATGTTGCAAAAACTATTGTTGCATTTAGTGGCAGTGAAATATATAATGCTGTATCAACTTCATTTTCATTAGGAACATTCTCAGATGCTTTGTGGGAGTCGGATGACGAAACTATTGTGTCGATTTCGGGTACGACCGCTACAGTTACAGGTGAATTAGGAAATGTAGTTCTTACTGTTTCAAAGGACGAAACTGATTATTACAAAAAGGTATTGATAAGCGTTGCTATAGATGAAGACCCTCTGACTATTGCAAGTTATTTGGATCTTGTTAATTTCCGCGATGCTGTAAATGCAGGTCTCGAAGGAAGCTACAAGGGACACGCAAACAACAATGGTTTCGCAGGCGTAAACTTCAAGGTGACAGCCGATATTGATATGACCGATGCAGAAAATACATGGGTAGCAATCGGTACAGCAACAAATCCTTTCCGTGGAAACTTTGACGGTGGTAGCGAAGAAGGATTTAAATTTACCAATATGACAATCAATGCGTCTGGCAGCTATACTGGTCTATTCGGTTATGTATACCCGTTGACAACAAGTTCGACAATAGAAAACATCGACCTGAGCGGAACCATAACTGCAAAGTCGTATTCGGGTGCTATTGTCGGATATGCAAAGGGAACAAATGCGGAGCGCAATGTTACAATCGACAACTGCCATTTCAATGGTTCATTGGCAGGTGGTAGTTATGTCGGCGGCATCTGCGGTTACGCTGGTGCATATACTGATATAAGCAATTGTACTTCTGCCGGAACAAAGATTACTGGTTCATCGACAAGTGTTGGTGGTATCTGCGGTTATTCTACAGGTAATGCTACTACAACTAACAAAATTTCTGGTTGCGCAAGTATGTCGAAGAATTTGCGTGGTACTGGTAATGTCGGTGGTATTGTCGGCTATGCACAGAATACCGATGTAAGTTATAGCGTCAATGCGGCAATAGTAAATGCAAACAATGCTGTTGTTGGTGGTATTGCTGGTAATGTTCTCAGTGGTGCAAGCCTTACCGAATGTTTCAATTTCATTACGGTTTACGAAATTGGTTATATATATGGTGCCAACGAGGGAAGCGATAACATTACAGACTGCTACTACGACTCTAAATTCTGTGTTGCTGGTACTGCCAATGGAACAGCCAAGACAACAGCAGAAATGATAGGACTTTCGCTGTCATCAACCAACTGGACAACGGGTTCGGGTTCATATCCTAAGCCTAAAGGCATAGCAGAACGTTCAGAAACAAAGGTGGCTTGCGCTCCTATAACATTTACTAATAGTTCCGAAGATAACCAGAATAAGAATTTGCCGGATTCCTACAATATTTATACGACAGGTGGCATTGAATGGACATCACCTTCAGATGGTACTGTAATTACAATAGGTGATGGTTCTGTAAGTATGCTTACTACCACATTCAGCAAAATTGTTATGGTTGCTGCTCTTGACGGTTGGGAAAAAGAAATAGACTTGTTCAATAGTGTATATGGTAGTTTAATTGAAATCCATAACTATTCGGAACTTGCCGCATTCCGTACTGCTGTAAACAATGGTCCTTCGGGAGAATATAACGGTGTTTCGGCTACGACAGGTTTCGCTGGCAAGACTGTTATAATTACAACTGATTTTTCAATTACAGCCAACTGGACTCCTATTGGAACCGCAACATATCCATTCAAGGGAACATTCGATGGTCAGGGACATACTATTTCAAATTTGCGTCATACATCAAGCAGTACACCAAGAGGCTTGTTCGGATATATAGAGAACGCCGAAATCAGGAATCTGAATGTCAACACAGGAACCTATACAACAAAGGCTACAACTTACGGTGGCGGTATTGTCGGCAATTCAGTGAATTCAACCATTGAGGATTGCTCATTCAATGGACAGATAGCTTCTACTTCCACTTGGATAGGCGGTATTGTCGGAAAGATGGTTTCAACAACGGTAAGACGTTGCGTTACCGCTGGAACAATAACATCTTCAGCCTCAAACTATGTTGGCGGTATATGCGGACACGCTTCATACGGTGAGTCAGCATCGGTAATTGAAGACTGCGCCAGCAATATGGATATTTTCGGTGTATCATCTGTAGGTGGTATTGCAGGTTATATTTCCAACTCTACAATACAGCGTTGTATCAATGCCGGTAACGTATCTGGTCAGACTAATAATGTAGGTGGTATAGTAGGTTATGAAACAGATGATATGGCTGTTGTTGCAAATAACCTCAACGCAGGTACTGTATATACAGGTGGTGGTGTTATCGGATTCAAGCATCCGGATGCTACCGCAACAAACAACTATTACGACAACCAGAGAAGCGTGGATATGCACGGAATCGCAGAGGTAGGTGAAGACGGTGACCCATCGGATACCGGTGCTACAGAAAATGCAACAGTAGACTTAATTGGAACACAAGGTCTCTTCGCTTCTGGCTGGACAGAAAGTACTGGTATGTATCCAGTTCCTTCTGCAATAAGTTCTCATGATGCTGCAAAGTTGGCTGCCGTACCAGTCCTGTTTGGTACTCAGAAGTACAATTTGGTAAGGAATAACTTTACCGTTGGAACTATTACTGATTTGACTTGGGAAAGCAACAACACTGCTTATATATCAATATCTGGAAGTACAGCAACCGTTGATGGCACCGGATATAATACAGCAACACTTACAGCAACTTATAACGGTTGGAAAAAGACAGTTCCTGTACTTAATCCTACCGATGAAAATCCTTTGCTGATTTCAACCTTGGCAGAACTTAAGAACTTTAGGAATGCAGTAAACGCAGGTGGTTCCGGTTCTTATAAGGGTGTGCCTAATGTAGCAGGATTCTCTGGAAAGGATTTCAAGTTGACATATTCTGGCGACTATGATTTGAATAATGAAGAATGGGAGCCTATTGGTAAGTCGGCAAGTTATACTTTCAACGGAAACCTTGACGGTAATGACAAAAATATCATCAATCTGAGCGTAACCGCTACCGATGCCGACTATAAGGGCTTGTTCGGATATATTATTGGTGGAAGCATCAAGAACTTGAACGTAAAGGGTGATGTTGCAGGAAAGAGTTATGTTGGCGGTATATGCGGCTACGTAAAGGGTGCAAACTCCGACAACTATTCTGCAATTACCAACTGTACTTTCACTGGAAATGTTACAGCAGCCACTTCGTATGCAGGTGGTATGACCGGCTACAATGGCAATTATACGAATATTGACACTTGTAGGGTTGCAGGTACAGTTACCGCAAGTACATCATACGCAGGAGGTATTACGGGAACTTCGGTTGGTACAAGTTCCTACCGCAATGCAGTAGCAAGTTGTACAAATGCTGCAAAGGTAAGTGCCAATACCAACTATGCCGGTGGTATTGTTGGAGAAAACTCCTATTCAAATGTCCAGTATTGTAACAATGGTGGTGATGTTTCTGGTTCATCTTATTTGACCGGTGGTATTACAGGTCACAACAAGTCGTCGGCAACTGTTATATATTGTATTTCGACTTCGTATGTAAATAATGGTGGAGCAATTATTGGTCACAACGAGGCTACTGCAACTGGCAACTTCTACGACAAGCAGAGAACATCTGTAAAGGGTATTTCGGCAACCGACGGTACAAGTGCCGACCAAAGCGGCAAGGCTGTTGGTCTGCTTACAGAGGCTATGACCGGTGAAACACCAAGCGGAATATCTGGTGACGGTTGGATTCCTCTGCACTGGACATACGTTGACGGATTGTATCCTATATCAGCAAATCTTGAATCTGACGACTTTGCCGTTGTAACTTCAATTCCTATTTTCCTTGTTGGCAACTGGAATAATGTAACCGAAGCAAACTCACCGTTCACAGTAGGTAATCCAACAGGAACCGCTTGGAGCCTTGTCAATAACACTGGTTACATAACGATTTCTGCTCCAGATGCTACAGTTAGCCAAGTTTCAGATTTGAATTCAGAAATCCTTGTTGCCACACTGAATGGTAATGTATCGAAAAAGTTCTATGTCTGCGACTTTGAAGAGATACCCGATATGTATATCTATACTATAGCAGAACTGAAAAATTTCCGTGATGCAGTCAACAACAGAGGCGAAGGTATTTACAAGGGTATAATCAACAACGACGGTTATTTAGGCGTAACTTTCATCTTAGACCCAACAGAAACCATCGATTTGACCGGTGAAAACTGGATACCTATAGGTAGCGAACAAGACAAATGCTTCGCTGGTATCTTTGATGGAAATAACAAAGAAATTCAGAATCTTACAATAACTGGTTATTCAAACGACTTTGCAGGTTTGTTCGGTTATGTAAATGGTGGCGAAATAATGGATTTGACGCTTACAAATGTCGACATAGCAACATCTGGAAGTTATGCTGGCGCAATATGCGGTCGCATTGGAGGAACTGCTGCTGCAAAATATTCGCCTATCACCAACTGCACGGTAGATGGTACTATTACCTCGACTAATGGCACTGCCGGTTATGTTGGTGGTATCGCAGGCTATGTAAACACTTATGCAAATATTGCAGATTGCAACGCTAACGTTAATATTAACGCTTATAGCCACGCTGGTGGTATTGCAGGTTATGTCAATGCTTCAAAATCAGACAACAACATAATTGAAAACTGTATAAGCAGTGGTTCGGTAACAACTAGCAGCACTTATGCTGGTGGTATTGTCGGTTACTTCAAGAACGACGGTTTAATATACAATTGTGTTAACAGAGGTGCCGTTCAGGCATCGGCAAATGCAGGTGGTATTGCAGGCCGTACCGATGGCGCCGATTCCGGCAACCTATTCTGTATTGTTGAATCCTGCAGGAACGACAATACTGTAACAACTACCGCATCTACATCTTATGCAGGCGGAATCGTCGGCTATGCCAATACATACGTAAAGATTAAGAAATCGGCAAACAGCGGCGATGTAACTGCTAAGAAATATACTGGTGGAATCCTCGGTTATTCGCCTAGCACAATTTCTGCAAAGCATAATGTAATATCAAATTGTACGAACAGTGCAGTTATTACAGGAACCACATACGTTGGCGGTATTTTCGGCTCCAGCACCTATACCGATGTTTCTTACAACAACAACGGTGGTAATGTAAACGGAACTACTTCCACATACGTAGGTGGTATAGCAGGTCTTAATCCTGAAAGCACTACATTGTTGTGCAACCTCAGCACTGGTACGGTTATGTCGAGTACTGTTGCAGAAAATGCTTTGGTTGGAACAAGCAGCACTGGAACAATAACCGAGACTTACTACGACAACCAGAGGATGAAACCTATTTCAGAAAATGGAGTTCATACCTTGCAGCTTGTTGGCACATCACCATCGGCATTGACTGGTGAAGGATGGACAGAAGAAAACTTTGTATTCTCCGCAAATATGTATCCTATGCCAAAGGGAACAGAAACATATCCGGAAACACAACTTGCCGCAACACCTATTATTCTTTATGGAACAGAAGTTTACGATTCTGTATTTAGCGCTTTTGCTGTCGGCACCGAAAATTCGGTATCGTGGACAAGCAGTGACGACCATATAGAAATAAGCGGTTCGAGTGCTGGTGTTACATTGAAATGTACCGAGACCGCCGATGTTGAACTTACTGCATCGATAACCGACGAGGTAACGCTTAATAAGATTGCAAACTTAAAGTTGGCAAGACTTAAACTTTCGCCTATCGCAGGACAAGCAGCGCCATATAATGTATGGGTAAGTGTGGCGGCAAGCGATAATAACGACTGGGCAACACCAAGCAACTGGATGACATACGATGACGGAAGATATACTAATGCAACCGTTAGTCCTGCTAGCGGTTCAAATATCGTACTTCTCAAAAATGATGCGCAAGGAGAAAATGCTTGTGTATTTGTTTCGCCAGTAATTGACGGAGACATATCAGTTGGCAATATCTTTGTTGAAGAGGACGTTACTTTTGATTTAGGAGGCAATTCTCTTGTAATTGCTGGTAATGCTGCAACAATTAATGGCTTTATAATTGGTGCTGTCGATTTTGGCGAGGAGTCTGGTTGTGATGGCGAAGGTTATATTGATGGACCTATCACAAAGCACGGTTCTTCGACATTCAAATTCTTGACTGGACACGATGGACGTTTTTCTGCCTTTGAAATGACTCCTGCAGGCGACGCTGATGTTACTGTTACTTACCATTCCGATAATACGGGAATGCTTGGCGGCAGTATGAGCGGTGGCCTTGACCACGTATCAGATATTGAATACTGGCACGTTGTATCAAACAAAACCTTGGCAAGTGTAAGATTATACTATGGTGCAGGCGACCACGGAATTGAAAGCGCGGAAATACCACATCTTGAAGAAGATTTAAGGATTGCATATTCAAAAGGTTCTGAATGGATAAATATTGGTGGTGAATTCGTTGATGGTTGGGCAGAACTTTTCGAAGGAAATAGAGGATATGTAACTTCTACTGAAGGTATTCCATTCGGTCGAGATGGCGGTGCAGATGTGGCATCAGGTTCATTGAACGCCAAGGACGTTAACCTTCTTCCTATCGAACTTGTTTCGTTCACCGCTTCCTGCAATGGCAATTCGGTTAATGTAGAGTGGGCAACCGCTTCCGAAAAGAACAACGACTACTTCATTCTTGAAAAGTCGTACGATGCTGTCAATTTCTCAGAAATAGCACGTATCGAAGGTGCTGGTAGTTCTATTGTTGAAACTCGCTATTCATATACCGACAACGAAAACTACGGCGGTGAAATGTACTATCGTCTGCAACAGGTTGACTACGATGGCACTCGCACTACTTCTGAAATTATAGTTGCAAAGTGTGCCGACTACGAACTTGACCCGACGGTTACCGTATTCCCGAACCCGTTCAGAAGCGAAGTAACCCTTTCACTTGAAAACTTCGGCAACAAGCCTGCAACGGTAGAGGTATTCAATGTAATGGGTACGCTTGTTCGTACTGTTAACATCGATGCTACTGGCAACAACTACGAAACCGTACTCAACCTCGAAGAACTTTCGGCGGCTACTTATACCATCCGCATAAGTACAGCAGACTTCGTTGTGAACAAGAGAGTTGTAAAGCAATAGTCTCCGCCCACTGAGCCTGTCGAAGTGAAGGTAACGAAAACCTCGGCTTCGACAAGCTCAGCCAGCGGAATAATATCACAGCCGATTTTCGTTGTGAACAAAAAAAATCCGATGTCAGCACATCGGATTTTTTTGTTAGTATCCCCATCCAGATGTGCGGAAATTCCAGTTATGTCTAACAGGCAGCAATGTTAAATAAAAGTTAAATTTCATGCATATAACAGATAAATTTACCCCCCCCCCACCATCATATCATAGCATTCGTATAGTATCTATCTGTCCACTAGGGCAGAAACTTTCAAAAAAAGCTCGAAAATAATACCTTTGCACTCGATTAAAAATAGGTATGTAAAAGTGTTTAAAACTTTGATTTATAGGAAGATGTTGGTGTAGTAGAAGAGATGAAGGATGAAAGATATTGAAAGCAGGTTTTCTGCAAGTGTTAGTTTAAAAAGGGGAAATACAATAAGAAGGAGTTTTTGTATGGAAAATTTATTGAGGAAAATCGCCGTGCAAAGTATGATTGCAATGGCGTTTGTTTTTTTATGTGCAGGGGCTTGGGCACAAGCAAAAGTTACGGTAGAAAGCGAGATTTCCAAGTCTGGTTCTCTGGTGTTGGAAGTGCAAGGCGTGGACGATGCTTCGGTGACTGCGACTCCTGTCGAGCGAATCTCGCCGAACGGCAAGCAGTTATATTGCGCCTACGACATCGACATCACAAAAAATGGTCGTGAGTGGCAGCCCGAACCCGAACAGCCTGCTATGGTTTCGATGGAAAACACAAACTTTGCCGATGGACAGTTGCTTGATATTTACCACGAAGGCGCAAACGGACTTGAGTTCGTAGCAACCGTGGCTTCCGAAAACGGCAAGATAACCTTCCCGGCGCATTCGTTCTCAGTTTACATAGTTGCCGCTGCCGGCGATTATGCCCGCTTGAAGGTGAACCTGCATCAGGCAGATGGCACAGTTGTGACGATATACGTAAAAAAGCAGGATATTACCGATGGTTATTTCAGCCGCATAGTCTACAATCCGGGTATGGCTACTGATAATCTGACTGACGGAGTGAAGTGCATGGGCTGGGTAGCCAGTGCCGACGGAAACTACACCGTAGCAGATACCGTTAATGCCTTGTCGTTTGATGGCGTGCGCGATAGAATTAGAACACAACTGAACAATGGTGTGGCAGATGGTACAGAGTTGAACTTTTATGCTATGCTTTTCAAGTTGTACTCTGTGACATATTTGGGCGAGAACAATTCCGTTTATGAAACTGACGAACTGTTATACCGTGCAGATGCAGCCACTTCTCCTGCCATATCCTATACGGTGAACGCAAACTACACTCCTGGCGAGAATTCGCGTAACTTCGAGGGCTGGAAGGTCAATTCCAATATAGATGGAAGCCATATTTCAGGACATTCCGATAATGACCATAATTACACCAACCTTACTGATATCACTGTAACTGGCGATGTAGCCTTTAAGGCTCATGTTACCGAAGGATACTGGTTGATTTACCACGAGAACGGTCACGGTGCCACCTACAAGGCAGCCGACTTTGTCCATGCGGGAGATGTTACCGAGGTCCCAGAATTGGAAATGTTGCGAAACGGCTATACTTTTCGGGGATGGTACACTGGCGCACCTGCTACTACAGGTGGAACTCCAACAGGATCCCAATTTTCTTTCGGTGCTCGTTTGGTGGAAAATACCCATGTTTATGCAAACTGGGAACCGGTTGCTACGGCAAACTACACAGTCATAATTTGGAAACAGAACATTGAGTGCGATGGTTATGATTTCGCGGAGTCGATTAATCTTACAGGCAATACGAATACCCGAGTCGGAACAGTGGTGCCTAATGGTTCGGGCAATTCAAGATATGCCAGTGTTAATGGTGTTCGCAAAGAATACACAGGCTTTTACCTCTCAGATTATGATACGAATGTAACCATTACTCCCGAAGGCAATGCTCTTGTCAATGTCTATTACGACAGAATAGAATATACGGTTAAGTTTATATATTATCGTCATTATAAGAAAAATAATAATGAGTATAACGAATATGCAAGAAATGGAGATGGAACCGAGTCGACTATGAGTGCTGCGTGGAGTCAAATCGGCAATAACAATAATCATCCTACTTGTACCTATGCTAACGCATCGTATTACACAAATGGGAATTATACTTATTATTATTATCCTATTACGGCTAAGTATGGACAAAGTATAGTGGATCAGTGGCCACGAGAGGATAAATTTCCGAATTTCACATATAATAATGAGACTTATTACCAAGTCAGTTGGATATTGATGATTGGAGCTGCAGACAGAACCGCAACTAGTCGTTCTGTTAAAGGTATTATACCAACGATGGATGAGCATATTTTGGGTAAATTGACTAGTTCCGACGGCAATTATCTTGTGGCCAGATATGATAAGAGTTATTATAACTGGACCTACAATATATGGTTTCCTAAAGTTGCAGGTGAGGACTATAGTGGGATAGCAACTACTACTCATAGTGGTTCGGAGTATTATTTGGCCTCTAGCATAGCAGCTAAGTCTGGAAAAAATTCTGCAGATGGACAACACCAGCCGTCGTTCCCTGGATATGTTGTTGCATCACCAGAACCGGAAGTATATACTGACCTTGGTGATCGTAATTATAAGATGGATTACTATTATAGTCGAAATGCGTATGTAATAAATTATATGGACGGAGCCTACTTTAATGGAAATGATATAAATTTGACAGACTATATTCCTAACGGACGACCATATAGAGAAGTTTCCGATATTTCATATATGGACAACATTTCTTCCTACGCAGATTATGTTCCTACAGCTCCTGCAGGTTTTATGTTTGAGGGTTGGTACACAGATGAACCTTGTACGCATCCTTACACTTTCAACAGAATGCCTTCGGCTAATGTTACCGTATATGCCAAGTGGCGTCAGATACAGTATCGTGTTTTCCTGCATCCAAACGCCAATCCCGACATCATCCCCGACCTTGATTGGGGAGCGTCCGATCAGGCATTGAATTTCCGTATCGCCTGCGGAAGCCATATCAGTACTCCTACTGGTGTAAGCGAGGAGCATGAGTTTGTGGGCTGGTACACCAACAGGGAATGTACGCAGGCTTTCAACGAAACTGCTGTTGTGCTGAATGAATCAACAGTAACAACTCCTTACGACAAAACTACCGACTTTACCGATCCTATGGACATATATGGCAATGGTGCAACATGGAATTCTGATGCTATAGGAAATGATGGTGAAGACCGTTTCTGGATTACCAAGAAGTTTGATCTTTACGGCAAGTGGCGTGCAAAATTGCGTGGTGCCAATGGTATTACTGTGGTTTATGTCGACAATATGGAAACTCCAACGACTATTGATACAGCACGCTATTATTATCAGGACAATGTGAAAGCTATAGCTCGCGATGCTATCCCGTCCAGAGATGCCAATAAGGAATTTTCGCACTGGGTATTGCAGAATTTCAATTCATCGGATAGTGTATATGAAGATATCCCCGGTTCTCGCATCTTCCCTGGCGATTTATTCTCAGTGCTTAAGGATAATTCTAAAAGAGCTATTTTGGAATGGCACAATCCGGAAGATATAGAAGATTTATATTCAGGAATAGTTGACCCCAATAATTTAACTCCTCCAAACAATACGCACTCGGAGTATGGAGCCTCCTACACGATTTATCTTCGTGCCGAGTATGTAGATGTTGAAACACCCGAACATACATTTGTAGAATGGTTCTGGAACGATGGTTCCAATACGGTTCAGATTGACGGCACAAGCACTAGTTCTCCAGATTTGGGTATCAATGTCGCAGTTAATCCTCCGGTACCTACCCGCACGGGCTACAATTTCAAGGGATGGTACAGGTCAAACGAGTCGGGGGCAACTATCACCGAATGTAATCCAAACTTCTTGTTCTACAACGGTGCATTTTACAAGGAATCGACTTACACTAACGCCGCTGCAACTGTAGCTGCCGACAAATACGGTTCTCCCGAATATATGTACGCAATATGGGAGCCTATTGTTGACTTCACTTTTGGTGATCTTTGCCCTGGCGACCAAATTGTACTGCCAACTAAAAATTCGGCAAATGTGCTTATATCCGGTTCTTGGGAAGCAATTACGGGTGTTGTGTCGGGAGCAACATATACAGCTTCTGGCTTGAATGATAATCTTACCTTCACTCCGGATCCTTCCACCTGTGCTCAGGAAACCGACTTTGATATCACAATAAACACTCCATCCGTTGGCACTTCGTACGACTATATATGGAAGGGCGCTTCTGCTGATTGGAATATACCAACAAACTGGTATATTTACAACAATGGTTACTCTATTGCTACAGAGATGCCAACAACTGATCATAACATTTACATCGGACCTTCGCAGTGCGTGAAGACAAACTGGCCGTCGCAGAGCAACGAGGCAAATGCCAAGAACATAACCATTGCAAGCGATGCTACGCTTACCGTTCCAGCCGGCAAGACCCTGAACATTGCAGGTAACCTTGACAATATTGGAGCGTTGGTTGCAAATGGAACTGTC
>CAJOEG010000003.1 GCA_905233405.1 uncultured Bacteroidales bacterium
CTCCGACCTACCATTCATTCTGACGCGTCCCGGATTCACTGGCTACCTTCCTGTTCACTACCTGCCCGAACTTTCGGAATGGCGCGAACGCATAGCTTTCAACTACAGAATTGAGGACATTGCCAAGGTTTATGTTGAATATCCCGACAAGAACGAATCGTTCATTGCCGAGCGTCTTGGCGAAAACAACTACAACTTGAAGAACATCGACGGCTCAAGTCTGGAAACGTCGTTCGACACCTTGCGCGTAAAGGAGTTTGTAAGCCGCATAAAGTTCGTTGGCTTCGAGACTTATATTCTTGACAGCCTTCAAGCTTTTAAACGCGACAGTTTGCAGAAGACAGAAATGATGGCATCGTTTACAGTCGAGGACAAGACTGGCGCAAAGAGCAAGCTCGTAACTTACCGCCGTCCCAACACAAATGGTCTTTTCGACCCGCAAGGCAATCTTTTCGAGTACGACGTTGACAACCTTTACGGCATTATCAACAACAACGAAGTTGTAATTCTTCAGTACCCGATTGTTGACCCGATAACATTCTACAAGTCGGACTTCTTAGGCAAAAATAATCACGAAGCGATGAGATTCAAGGAAGTTGAAACTCCGTGAAAAGGATTTACGTTTTCTTTGTAGCGGTGCAATGCGTTGCCACGTTATAAAAATTATAACACCTTAATATTCCACCATTTACCCACATTCCAAATTTTATGCAAATAAATTACCATACTTATTAATATAATTTGTATTTTTACACCCCAAATTTTAATCGTAAAACTTATAAAAATAATAATATGGATTTTGTAATATCAAGCTCACAGCTTCTGTCGCACCTGCAAATAGTTAGCAGGGTTGTTAACTCAAAGAACTCACTTCCAATCCTCGACAACGTGCTGATGTCGGTAGAAGATGGCATACTGAAAATTACCGCCAGTGACCTCGAAAGCACAATCACAACTACCTTGCCACTCGAAAACTACAGCGGCGACGGTGTTATCGCAACCGACACAAAGAAGATTCTCGACGTGCTGAAGGAATTCCCCGAACAGCCGTTGACTTTCAACATAAATACCGACGACAAAAGAATAGACATCACCTCGCAGAACGGAAAATATACGCTCGTAGGCGTTGACGGTTCCGACTTCCCGCAGGCAACACAGTTGAAGGCCGACAAGACCATCAGCATCAGCATTAGCCCCGACATCCTTTATGGCGGTATCACATCGGCAATCTTCGCTACTGGCGACGATGAACTTCGCCCAATAATGAACGGCATCTTCATCGAACTGCAGGAATCGGGAATAAATTTCGTTGCAACCGATGCCCACAAGCTCGTAAAATACACCCGCAAGGAAGTAAAGGCTCAGACCGAAAGTTCGTTCATCCTGCCGAAGAAACCTGCAAACATACTGAAGACCATTCTTCCAAAGGCTTCGGACGATGTGGTTCTCGAATTCGACGAAAAGAACGCAGTATTCACTTTCGGTTCAATCCGCTTGGTTTGCCGTCTGCTCGAAGGCGTTTACCCCAACTACAATTCGGTTATTCCGCGCGAAAACCCCAACAAACTTGTCGTTGACCGCGTAGAACTCTACAATTCGTTGCGCCGTATAGGTATGTTCGCAAGCCAGTCGAGCAACCTCGTTGGACTCAAGATTAACGGAAACACACTTGAAATATCGGCTCAGGATATGGATTTCTCAATTTCCGGTAAGGAAGTAATCAACTGCCAGTACGAAGGCGACGACATGGAAATCGGATTCAAGTCGAATTTCCTTGCCGAAATACTGAGCAACATTTCAACTCCGGAAGTTACTGTAGAACTTTCCGACCCGACTCGCGCAGGAATAATCCTTCCGAAGGACAACGAAAACCCCGACGAGGATGTACTGATGCTCCTGATGCCAATGATGATAAACAGAATGTAACACAATACCGATTACCCGAGCAATCGGGTAATCTTTTTTATAGCCAATATGAGAATACAACTTCATAAACCGATAGTCTTTTTCGACCTTGAAACAACTGGTGTAAACATTGCATCCGACAGGATTGTTGAAATTTCAATAGTAAAGGTTTTCCCTAACGGGGAAGAGATGCGCAAGACTTACCGCATAAATCCAGAAATGCCAATTCCATCACAGGCTACAGCAGTACACGGAATTTCTGACGCAGATGTAGCAGACTGCCCTAAATTCAAGCAAAAGGCAAAGGAGCTGGTAGAAATTTTCAGTGATGCAGACATTGCAGGTTACAACTCCAACAAGTTCGATGTTCCACTACTTGCCGAGGAATTTATTCGTGCAGGTGTCGATTTCGATTTGAAGAAGCGGAATTTTGTTGATGTGATGAGCATCTTTATGAAGAAGGAACCTCGAAACCTTTCGGCAGCCTACAAGTTTTACTGCAACGGCGACCTCGAAAACGCACACTCGGCAAATGCCGACACTGAAGCCACCTACGAGGTTTTCAAGGCTCAGGTGGAACGCTACGGTGACATCGGAAACGACATTCCCGAAATCTCAAAGTTCTCGTCGTATAACAGCAATGCCGACTTTATGGGTCGGCTCATCTACGATGCCGACCACAGGGTTGTCATAAATTTCGGCAAGTACAAGGGAATGCTCCTGACCGATGTTTTCAAAAAAGACTCTGCCTACTACGACTGGATGATGAAAGGCGAATTCCCTCTCTATACCAAGAAGGTTCTTACCGACGAATACATGAAGTTCAAGATGGAATCAAAGAAATAAAAAAAGCCCCGGATTGGGGCTTTTTTATTGGCATAATTATATCTAATTCTCCTTATATACATCCAAGATACTTAAAATCTCAGTACCACCATACGGGTCGGTGGTCCATACGCGACCAATTTTCTTGTCAATCTTTGTAACCTTGTAACCAGTCTTGAAACCGCCGACAAAATTACCCATTACCTCGTCGCCAACCTTTATGTCCTGATTAAGAGGAACAATCTTGCAGGCATCGGTGTAAAGCGAAGTAATTTTTCCTGCAAAGCCACTCACTAGCAAATACTTGTCGGTAGGATTTATAAGAGTGTAAATCTTGTAGCTTCCATCGCCAGTAACAACAATCTGTGCACCAGGCTGCATTGCGCCATCTTTCAGCACGACAAAAGTATTCGGTCTCAACTGTTCGTTGTTGTGTTCGTTGGCAAAGCCCTTGCCGTCGTCCTTCCAGTCCATGTCGAGGTAGCAAACCTTTGGCGATGAGGGATTTGAGTCGTCAGTAACAATGGCACGTTCCATTCCCGAACCGCTTTGCCACCAAGTGAGCACAATGTCGCCTTTCTTTGCTGTCTGACCCTGCGGAATTGGAATTATCAGTGCGTTAGGCATTTCGATGTCCTGTCCCATACTGGTTACGACCGATGATTTTTCGCCAATGCTCTTGAGGGTAGCGTTGTAAAAGATGTAAGTTTCCTCGGATGGATCGTTAGATTCCTTCAGCTTGCTTGGGTAGAACGAATGGATTGACAAGACGGCTTGACCTTCGGCAAGTCCCTCGTTCTTAGCTTCTTCGGGGAAATACCACGGGAAATCGGATGCTTCGATTGCTTTCTCAAGGTCTGTCTTTGCTTCCTCGGTAACCTCGGTGTTGTTTTCATTGTTTTCCTGAAGGTTGATGTTGTGCGTAGTCACGCCACCGCAACCAGCCATTGCCAGCGACAATACGGCTGCAAATAAAATATTCTTTCTCATGTTTATGCTATTTATTATTAATGTCAACAAAAATAATTCACTCTTTTCAAATGGCAAAAATTTTTTGCAGACGTTGCACGCAACGCCGCTACAGATTTTGAAATTAATTTGGCGCAAATAATTGCATTGATTTTTAAGAATCGCGTCATGGCACGATTCTACATAAATTATCGAATTTTCAAATTTTAAAACGCCGAAGGCATGGTAAACAGCGCAGCCATTGAAACGGGCGTTAGCCCTCAAACGCCGAAGGCATAGAAACCTTCTTTATGATTTCGTCCAATCTTTCCAACGACCAATCCGGCACATATTCCTCCGAATTGCTACTCAATTCCTGGAAATATCCGTTGTGCAGACCGCATTGCTTGAAATAGGCAGATATTTCGTCGTATTCGTTTTGCGAGAGGGTTCGTCCTAGCAATGGATGGTTCTTTACATCTGCCGTAGGAAAATATTGAGCCATAAGGCTTACGTATATGTTGCGGTCGTAGGATGCAAGATAGTCGAGTACGCGCTTGCTGTTGTCGAGGTTGCCAGGCAACACAAGATGGCGCACAATTACGCCACGTCGCAGCATCCCGTTGACAAACACATTCTTAGGTCGCTGGCGCTTCATTTCTGTTATGGCAGCAGTTGTCACTTCAAAATAATTTGGTGCTGATGAATATTCCACTGCAAGGCTGTTGTCGGCATACTTGAGGTCGGGCAGATACACATCTACAAGCCCTTCGAGACGACGCAACTGCTCTACCGATTCGTAGCCGTTGCTGTTGTAGACCACAGGAATTTTTATCTGCGGCTTGTATTTGGTAAGGGTTTCGGCTATTTGTCCTGTAAATTGCGTAGGGCTTACAAGGTTTATGTTTTCAGCCCCAACGCTTTGCTGGTAAAGCATAAGTTCCCCGAGCGTATCAACAGAAAATTCTCGTCCGTATGCAGAGCGAGAAATAGTATTGTTCTGGCAGAAAATACATCGCAGGTTGCAACCCGAGAAGAAAATGGTTCCACTTCCTCGCGTTCCTGAAATGCACGGTTCCTCCCACTCGTGTATGCCTACACGGGCGATTGTCAGACCTTTCACACGGCAGAATCCCATCTGTTCGGTGCGGTTCACCTTACAATTTCTTGGACAGGAAGAGCATTGCATTACTTTGTTTTTTTATCGGACGCAAAAGTACATTTTATTTTTTGGTGATAACAATAAAAAAGATTTCACTCCGTTATCACAATAACGAAAAAAAATTTCAATAAAAAAATAAAAGTAATTATCTTTGCGCCCTAAATTTTGAAAAAGTATATATGGCAACAACAGCAGACATTAGAAAAGGTTTAGCAATGGAACTCGAAGGAAAGCTCTATTTAGTGGTTGATTTTCAACATGTAAAGCCAGGCAAAGGTGGAGCATTCGTACGTACCAAACTTAAGAGCCTCGAAAACGGAAAAACCATTGACAAGACATTCAATTCAGGTGCATCAATAAATCCTGTAAGAATTGAACGTCGTCCCTATCAGTTTGTTTACAAGGACGATATGGGTTACAACTTTATGCACATGGAGACTTTCGAGCAGATAGCTATTCCCGAAGACGTTATCGACGGTGTTGAATTCCTCAAGGAAGGTCAGGACGTAGAAGTAGTGGTTCACGCAGAAACAGAAACTCCGCTTTCGTGCGAACTTCCTCCGTTCATTGAAGCTACTGTAACTTACACAGAACCAGGTCTGAAAGGCGATACCACAACAAATGCACTAAAGCCAGCAACTATTGATACAGGTGCTCAAATAATGGTACCTCTATTCATCGAAATCGGTGAAAAGATAAAAGTCGACACACGTACCAAAGAATATGCTGAAAGAGCAAAGTAAAGTTGGTTTCTAATTAGTAATGAACGAAAACGACAATAAGATTACTTTCAATGCTTCAGATGTTCTATTTCTAATAAAAAAGAAATGGAAACATCTGTTGATTGTATGCTCGGTGGCATTAGTAGCATCCCTGATTATAAGTTTTTGCATCCCAGAAAAATACAAATCGTCGGTTGTATTATATCCTGCCAATTCCACTTCTGTCTCTAAGACCCTTGCTACTGATGAAAACACAGAAAAAGGTCTGCTACAGTTCGGAGAAAAGGAAGAGGTAGAGCAAATGATGCAGATGCTACAGTCAAACGACATAAGAAACCGTATAATAGAAAAGTATAACCTCATCGAACATTACAGGATAGACCCAAATACTAAATACCTGTATACTAAGCTATACGACAAATACGAAGACAACGTAAAGATTTCGCGCACTGAATATACCTCGGTCAAGGTAGAGGTGCTTGACGAAAGTCCGGACACTGCCGCAATGATAGCCAACGACATCTCACAGCTTCTCGACACCGTATATTCACGAATGCAGAGGGAAAGGGCTTACAAAGCGCTTAAAATTGTGGAGAATGCAATGTTGGAGCAGGAAGCCCTTGTAAAAAACATTAGCGATTCTCTTGAAAAACTCGGTCAGCTTGGTGTAATAGAAGTGAAGTCACAGACTGAAATGTACAGCGAACAATATGCTATTGCTCTGGCAAACGGAAACACAAACAAAACAAACGAACTGAAAGCAAAACTTGATTCACTGGCAAAATATGGTGGAGCACATACAATGCTTACCGCACAGTTGAAAGAGGAAGTACAAATATTGACTCAATGCAGAAACAAGTTCAGGGAAGCAAAGATTGAGCTCGAGCAGGACTTGCCGAATGCATTTATAGTGAACAAGGCAGAAAAGGCCGAGCGTAGTACATATCCTATACGGTGGTTAATTGTTCTATCGTGTGTATTTTCTACATTCTTACTTGCTCTGATGGTTCTGGCAATAGTTGAACCATTAAAAAAAAAAGACGGAATAGTTATAAGTGAAACAAAAGAAAAAATAACATACAAAGAAATATTTTTTATAAAACTACCTAATTACGAAACTATGGAAAGTTATTTCAGGACAAACGCAATTTTCAGTCTTATATCTAAATGGAAATGGCATTTATTGATAATAATTGTAGCCGCTACCGTTTTAGGCTATGCCTTTTCATTTTTCATTCATCCAAAATACAAATCATCTGCAGTCCTTTATCCTGCAAATATCGTATGTCACTCCGATGAATCAGAATCAGAGCAAATGCTTCAAATTCTTGAATCGGATGACATCAAATTTCAAATTATTAAAAAGTATGATTTATATTCACGCTACCGCATCGATACGAGTAAAAATGGGTCATTAGCAAGTATGATGTCAAAATACGAAAGCAACATAACCATAGAAAAGACAGAAAACGAGGCAGTTATGATAACAGTACGTGACGAAGATCCACAAATAGCTGCTGATATGGTTAATTCTATTATAGAAACCTATGATACTCTTGTGTTAAAAATGAATGCACAGAAATCTATGGAAATACTAAATATATATTCTAAAGTTGCAAAAGAAAAGGCTCGTGCCATAGATAGTCTAACAGAAATAATGAAAAAATACGGAACTGAATATGGAATGATCGACATGGCTACGCAGAAAAGAGCATTAAGTGAAGCTGCAGCAAATGGACATAACCAAGGTAACGCTGACGTTATCCTTAAAAACTGGGCAGAATACAAAACTGACTTTATGAAAACCGATACTTTGTTAAAAGTCAATGTAATAAGGTATATTAATGATTTGAATATATGTGAAGATACACGTCGCGACATAAACAAACAAATGACTTACTCTCATGTAATATCAAAACCATTTGTGGCAGATAAGAAATATTATCCATTACGATCTGTTTTCGCTCTAACTTCAGGAATAGGCGGATGTCTAATAGGAATAATAGCAATTGCAATTATTGAAGGTTGCAGAAAACGGAAGGAAGAAGTTGACACCCAAGACTAAAATAATAATTTTTTATGCTATAGCGGCAATCTTCGTTATCGTCAACTGCTTAATGATAGCAGTATGTGATAATTATGTGCTGTCCCTGTTGCCAAGCCTACTGCCGTTAGTGTTAATAATTGTCGCTGGATTTTTCTTTTCTATCGACAAGGCTTTACTGTTTTCAGTAATGTGCATACCTTTTTCGCTGCCCCTTAAAGAATTTTATCCACAACTTGGCTTCAACATCGACTTGCCCACCGAACCGATGTTTATCGCCATAATGCTTATATTCTTGCTAAAACTCCTTATTGATCACAAGTACGAACGCAAGATTATCAAGCACCCGCTTTCAATAATGATATTAATATATCTGTTATGGCATCTAATTACAGTATGCACTAGCACATTACCCCTGGTATCATTAAAAAGTTTTATAGCGTCATTGTGGTTCATAATACCATTTTTCTTCATAGGGATATTATTGTTTAATGATACCCGTAACATATACAAGTTCCTTTTCCTATATATGATTCCTTTTGCTGGACTTATAATTTTTACTCTTATAAAACACTCAGCATACAACTTTGACCAGCACATAGGAAACGACATTATGAATCCGTTCTTCAACGACCACACTTCGTACGGAGCTGCAATAGCGATGTTCATACCATTCCTAATCGGCTTTGTACTGAATAAGGAAATAAAAATCCACTGGAGGATAGTATCGCTGGTACTTCTTGTAATATTCATAGGTGGATTGATATTCTCATACACCCGCGCCGCGTGGATAAGCCTTGTAGGTGCTTTGGGAATGTATTTGATACTCAAGCTAAAGATTAACAACAAGATTATTTTCGCAATACTGATTATCGGTATTGGAGGTTATGCGCTATTCCAAGACAAGATTCTTATGGATTTGGAAAGAAACAAGGTTGAATCGTCGACAGACTTTTCGAAACACATAAAGTCAATAAGCAACATAACCTCAGACGCTTCGAACCTTGAACGAATAAACCGCTGGAACTGCGCAGTACGAATGTTTAAGGAAAAGCCAATCTTCGGCTGGGGTCCCGGAACCTATCAGTTCAAATATGCACCATTCCAGCATTCAGACGAAAAGACAATTATCAGCACCAACGCCGGTGACGGAGGAAACGCACACAGCGAATACCTCGGTTCGCTTGCCGAGTCGGGTCTGCTCGGACTGGTTAACTATGCCTTGATTTGCATTTTAATCTACATTACAGGCACACGCACCTATCACAAGTTGAAGGACAGAAAACTAAAGATGGTAGTGGCGGCGGCACTTTGCGGACTGATAACCTACTTCATACACGGAGCATTGAACAATTTCCTCGACATCGACAAGATTGCCGTGCCGTTCTGGGGATTCGCCGCAATGATAGTGTCGATAGAACTATTTGCCACAGAGAAGGATACCGAAAACAAAGAGGAAATTTCCGTCCAAAAGGAATAGTTGTATGGCCGCTCACAATGAACTTGGATTACTCGGAGAAAACATTGCCGCGAAGCGTCTAGGCTCAAAAGGTTACGAAATACTTGAACGACAGTGGCATTGCAAGCACAAGGAAATCGACATTATAGCACGGAAGGATAACATTCTTGCAATAGTCGAGGTCAAGACACGCAGTTCTGAGCAATTTGGCAACACATCCGACTTTATAACCGACGACAAGATGAGATTTCTCACTTCAGCATCGGAAATTTATGCGAAAGCTATCGGCTTCGACGGAGAAATCCGTTTCGATGTCGTAATGGTCTATGTCTTGGGCAACGAATATAAGGTAGAACATATAGAAAACGCATTTATCCCAAAATAAAAATCTAAGGAATATGAAGAAATTGGCATTATGCATTCTGTTGACAATCACGGCGATTTGCGCACAAGCACAGATAACTCCGACAGCAACATACGAATACGTAAAGCGCGATAGTTCGCTGTACTTTGATCTTTACAAAACGGCTAATTCCGCCGACAACTATACTGTTGTATTTGTGTTTGGAGGAGGTTTCATCGGTGGAAGCCGTACCGAACCATATTATTTCCCATACTACAGCAAATTGCTCGAAAACAACATAAATGTCATAGCCATCGATTACCGCCTTGGACTTAAAGGTGTTAAGGGTTTGGGAGTGTTCAACTACAAGCCTTTGGAAAACGCAATAGCAATGGCTGCCGAAGACTTGCTCACTGCAACGAAATACATAATTGATCACGAAAAGGAATTGCAGATTGACAGCAAGAAACTGATAATCGCAGGTTCGAGTGCGGGAGCAATTACCGTATTGCAGGCCGACTACGAACTTGGCAACAGGACAAAACTCGGACAGATTCTTCCCGATGGCTTCAAGTATGCAGGTGTGATGTCGTATGCCGGTGCAATATTCTCGACCAATGGCAAGGTAAAGTATCGCCATCAAGAGCCTGCGCCCACGATGATGCTCCACGGAACTGCTGACCAACTTGTCAACTACAAGCAAATCAAGATGTTCAACATAGGATTGTTCGGCAGCAGCAAACTTGTGAAACGATTTGAAAAATACGGCTATCCTTACTATATTGTGCGCTACAATACTGTCGGTCACGAAGTTGCGGCACGAATGTACGATGACTTCGACAAAGCAATGTGGTTTTTTGAAAACTGCATTGTAAAAGGTGCCAAAATCCACCGCGACGACTTCATCGACGACCCTACGGTCGAGCGTCACAAGTTCGGAAGTGCAAAACCTTCGGATATATATTAATCGCTAAATCAAACAAAATAACCAAATCATCACTTCCTTCCGAACTCCATCAAGTAAGTCTTTATAAACTCGTTGATTCCACCGTCGAGTACCGCCTGCACATTGCCGGTTTCGTAGCCCGTACGCAAGTCCTTTACAAGTTTGTACGGCTGCATCACATAGTTGCGAATCTGCGAGCCCCATTCAATCTTACGCTTCTGACCTTCAATACGGTCGCGTTCCTCCTGCTGCTTGCGCAGTTCGAGTTCATAAAGTTGCGACTTTAGCAGACGCAGTGCATTTTCACGGTTTTTGAGTTGCGAACGAGTTTCCATATTTTCGATGACAATGCCCGTTGGAATGTGCTTCAGTCGCACTGCCGTTTCCACCTTGTTGACATTCTGACCGCCGGCACCGCTGCTTCGGAAAGTGTCCCACTCAATGTCGGCAGGGTTTATCTCTATATTAATGGTATCGTCAACCAACGGATACACGAACACCGATGCAAACGAAGTATGTCGCTTGTGTGCCGCATCGTATGGCGAAAGTCGCACGAGACGGTGAACGCCGTTCTCACCCTTGAGGTAGCCGTAGGCGTATTCGCCCGACAAACTCATTGTCACCGACTTGATGCCCACACTATCTCCGTCCTGACGGTCGATGAGCTGCACCTTGTAGCCGTTATCCTCGGCCCAGCGCACATACATTCGGTAGAGCATATCTGCCCAGTCGTTGCTTTCGGTGCCACCTGCACCTGAATTTATCGTAAGCACAGCATCAAGCACATCTTCCTCACCGCCAAGCATATTCTTGAGTTCGAGAGCCTCAATCACCGCGATGCACTTGTCGTATTCGGCATCCATCTCGGTCTCGGTGATGTCGCCCGCCTTGAAAAAGTCGTACATAACTTCGGTGTCCTCGTATTTTGCCGCTACGGCATCGTACTCGACCACCCATTTCTTTACATCGCTTATTTTTTTCAAGGTTGCTTCGGCATTTTCGGGATTGACCCAAAAGTCGCCCGCTTCGGTTTTCTTGTTTTCGGTTTCAACAAATTCACGCTTGGCATCTATGTCAAAGATACCTCCTCAGAGCCTCTACGCGCTTGCCGGTCTCTTTAATTTTCTCAAGTGTTACCATTAAATTAATTTTTGATGCAAAGATAAGTATTATTTACGATTGGCAAAGCAGAGCTAAAGGTTGACGGATTACGATTTACGATTAGTCTGGCCTAAAAGGCTGAAAGAAGAGAAGGCTAAATGCCCCCATTGCATTAAGGAGGTTAAGGTTTTATTTCCCTTTTCCATCCAAGTTCAGTGTGCTGATGACTTCCTTAGCTGTTCTTAGAACTATATTCTCCACAAATACCTCGTCTAGGTCGTGTACTACCATTTTGCTGTCAATATTTCTTACGAACTCTTCAATGTCCCAGCGTTTGGAATTGCCCAAATAATCCAGATTCTCGGAAAAACCTTGTTCTTTAAGGTATTTATCCATCCAACCTTCACCATATTTTGAATCGCAGAATCTTTTTAATCTTAGATAACCTTCCTTTCTATCTGGATTCATTTCCTTTTTTTCTTTATGCAATGAAGTTTTTTTGTTAATCAAATCCTGTGTCGGGGTGTTGAACGGCTTGCATTGCGGATAAACTTCAAGCAAAAGGAATTCAATATTTTCTTGAGAATCGTCCATCCGGTTCGACTTTATGTCGTTTAGGAAATATTCGTCCTTTGCGATGTCCTTGAGCCTTAGACCGAAATAGCGGAAAAGCTGTTTTTCGCGTTCGTATATTATGCCTGGCATAATATACTCGTCTCTTATCATAGTCGCTACTGCTTTTTCTAAATCGACTGCAGCTATAGGTGCCCATGGTTCTATTTCCCATAGGGCATAGGAAAAGCAGTACGATTCAATCCAATAGTTCAAATCATCAATTATCTGCTTGAATATTTCAAATATGCATTTGTGCCTTGTTATTTCGGGCTTGTATTTCCTTTTTATTCTGTCGGATATGAGTGTCCATTCGTGCAAGTCGACAATATTGAACTTGGACTTTTCGGCTGCCTTATCGTATTCGGCCAGTTTTTCCTTATGCATATTCATTTCGGTTTCAGGTTCCATAAACCCCTTTTCCAGGCATTCAATATTATTTTCCAAACATTCTCTCATCATCAGACCTTCTGCCGCCTTATCGAGTCCGCGTTCAATCTGTATTCGCAGAAATTTTGGGTATGTCATACCTGGTTCTTCCGACAAGGCAATCAAATCCTCTATGTGCTTTATGAATGGTTCGGGATTGTTTTCAACTACCATTCGCATTCGTTGCGTTTCGGTAGCATTTTTTATTAAATCGTCGAATTTGTCGCGGATGTTCTGAATGCAATTACGCATTGCGTCGACATTGGTTCTTAGCAACCTGGTGTCTTCTGGAATTTCACCATCTTGTGGCATATATTTCTTGTTTTCGACCTCGGTTATGGCACGCATATAGGCATCGTTTATTTCTGTATATATGTTTTCCTGTTGCATCTTGCCCTGAAATTCAAGAATGTCGGAACAATTTTCGCCAAGTTCGAGTATGTGACTGTATAGTTTTTCTATCTTGTCGTAATATTCGCCTGTAATTTTTCTATTATTCAGGTCGTCCAAATAAAACTTGTAGCCTGCAGTAAGCGGTTCAAGTAAAGTCTTGTCAATTGCCATATTATTCCTTCCTTTTATCTGTTAGCAATTTCCTTAAATTTCTTAAGATGGGTTTCTATTTCCTCGTCGCTATATGGAATGTAGTATCTGTGCCTGTGTTCACGAACAAGTTCCGGCTTTATTTTCCATCCGTCATAATATTTGTCTATCCGATTCTCGTCAAGTTCAACATTTTCGACAATTATTCTTTTTGCATCGTCTGCTCTTTCCAGCAACACGCTTTTGTATTTTGCAGGTACGACAGCATTTGTGTACATATCAACATTGTCCAGCCATCTCCAGTTTTCGAACAACGCTTCACCATTAGTGCAGTCAGCTGCAATCTCTATACTATTCTCGTTGGAAATATCAAGTATTCGAGTCATCATATCGGCAACATCGGTTTGTTTGTCGAGTTCAGCAAGAATTTCGTCTGCACCTTTCTTGTGTACAGGTTCCTTTACGCTTTCGTAGTATTCGCTTTCCATCTCGTACTGGTCACGGCATTCAGCAAAGGCACAGTCGTTGTTTAGTCCGCCCAGATTGGCTCCAATTTCCTCAAAACTGTCGTACCTGTACATAAGGTCTCTCAGCTTTCTTTCGGCTTCGTTGGAATGTTTCTTGAGCGGGTTTCCTGCATACCGCTCAGCTCGTGCGTCGTAGTATGCGCGATATTCTTCTAATCTTTGGTCTGCCATAGCAAAATGTTTTTTACGATTGCCTTATTTCTTCCTGTTTTTAAAATGATTTATTAGTCTCGGTATTCCTCTTAATGCAAGCGTAATGAATCCCCATATACTAGTATATTGTCCGCCGTGTACAGCCATTGCACCACGGCTTACATTGGAAACAATGTTTGAACCGGTAGCATATCCAGAGGTTGTGCCATTCATATTTTCGGCTAATGCTTGTGAATATGCGTTTGACATATTTTCGTTAATTTTTTCATCCTGTATTCGGGTGGTGAATTCGGTTATGTCAGAACACTGTTCCCCTAGTTCGAGTATGTGGTTGTAGAGTCTCTCTATCTCATCATAGTGTTTGCCTTTGATGTTCCTGCTATTCAAGTCGTTCAAATAAAACTTGTACCTGTCGGTGTGGATTTCGAGTGTTTTTTTGTCTATTGCCATAATCTTTTCCTTTTTGTTAGTATATGTTTTTTAGTGCATTGTTTGATGTGACAAAGATAAGGAATATTTACGATTTGGGATTTACGATTTACGATTTTATTTGGGATTTGATAATTGTAGAATCGCGCCATGGCACGATTGTACATAAAAAATCTGTAGAAACGTTGCGTGCAACGTTTTCTATATTTTGAGATGCAAAATTTTTGAAATAATTTGATTCAAGGATTCAATTGTAGCGACGTTGAGTGCAACGTCTGCACAAATTTTATTCGTAAATTATTGTTATTCAATCAATTCAAAAAAAATTGATTTTTTTGATTTTCCCAGGCAACGAAATTGTAGTTTTAATTGTCATATAGATGAACGCAAAAATTTATAGTTATGAAAAAGTTAGTATTAGCCATATTGCTCACAATGGCATCATATATATGCTTCGCCACCGACATACTTATTTCGGATGTGCCTGAAACAGATGCATTCCAGATTGACTGCGAAATTTCGTCATCGGAAGCAACCACCACGACATATTTCTTCGATGACGGTGGCGACAGTTACTATTATCCAAACGTAAGTTATATAAGGGACATACAATCAACAAACGGCAGCATTATAAGCGTAAAGTTTGTAAATTTCAACCTTGCCAACGGCACATTGCTTACAATAAAGGATGCCGTTACACGCGAAGTCCTTGTTGCCAACGCCACAGGAACCTCGCTACAAGGACAAACCATTACTTCGCACCACGGTAAACTGCGCTTTATATGGACAGCAGGTGCGATAAGAGGACAGGGTTTCAAGGCAAAGGTTTGGTGCGGAAGCCCTTGCCAGCAATTCACCACAACCATTACATCCAGCATCGACCCAACCGACACCGAAACTGGACAGTACTACGACGTGTGCAAGAATACAGCCGTTGAGTTTACCGCCCACAATGTTTTCCATAACAACAATCAGGAATACGAGCAGACTGATGACAACCTTACCTACAACTGGCTAATTTTCAGTCAAAACGACACTTCGCGTTTCAATGATGCTGGTCGTACCTTCAGCCATTCCTTTACCGAAAGCGGTGGCTACTACGTTTTGTGCGATGCCATCGATAGCCGTGGATGTGCAAATCACGAGCTAAATTCCGTGAGGGTGCGTGTTTCCATTGCTCCAACTTGGGAAAATGTACATTTTACCCCCGATACTATATGTTCTGGTACCGAGGTTACGTTTACTGGCTCTCCGCACGTGGAGCCATGGCGCGACGAGGCTACAAATGTAGTTGGTGGAGCAACTTTCCTTCCCGATGGTAACGGACAGTGCTACAATACATCCGTAAATTTCGACTCATTTGACGAGGGAGCAATCATTAATTCTGCAAGTGACATCGACCGTATCTACATAAACATTGAGCATTCATTCTTAGGCGACCTTGCCATAATGCTGGAATGTCCCAATGGACAGCAATGTCTGCTGAAAGCATTTAACCGTGGTAACAGTTACCAAGACGGTCCAATAGTTTCAAATCTAAACTGGCAAAATACAGGCGGTACGTATAATATTGGTTCTCAACGAGGCGGTGGAGAACATCTTGGGCTTGCTCACGATAATGGTTCTTGCAATGATGACCCTGGATATGGGTTTCCGTACTATTTCTATCCTGACGGCGATGAACCTTTTGGTCAGTATTCGAATTATCGTCCAACAATAGTTTCTGTTAACCGAGGCGACTATGCCGATTCTTTGCTTTGTCCAGAACAAGTTTATTATGATTGTCTTGCATACGGCGAAGAACATCGTTACGGACCATACGAAAATATGACATCGCTTATCGGATGTCCGCTTAATGGCGAGTGGAGATTATATGTATGCGATATGTGGGCAATTGATAACGGATGGATATTTGAGTGGGGCATTTATTTCAATGAGGAGGTATTCCCTGCCGACTTATGGGAATTTGAAAACACATATTCCGAGGATGGTTTTTTCTGGGAATGGGGGACAGACCACCCTCATCATCCGGGGTGGGGATATGATAGTACAGGACCTACTAATAACGGTAACATCCCATCGGGCAGCGAAATGTATAGTACAGTAGTAACAAAAGCTGGCAACCAGCGTGATAATGATGAAAATCCAAGCCTTACTATGGTTGACCGTCCGCAAAACCCCGACCCAGACAATCCTGCACTTATCCCATACACATTTTCGGTTACCGATAACTTCGGCTGTACCTACGATACGACTGTAAATGTCTATGTCCTGCCTGCTGGCGACCCTTCGTGCTGCATAACACCAACTCCCGAAATATCAGTATCTGACACAATGCCCTGTACCAACAGCGTAACACTAACGGCCAGCGATTTAGACCTTCAGGGAAACACTGGCGAATGGACATACAGAGGTCCAGGCACGGCAACCTTCGGCGACATAAACCAGCCACAGACAGAAGTTTCGGTCAACATTTACGGCGACTATACATTCACTTGGCACGAGTACTATATGGGCAATCTCAGTTGTTCGGGCGAGGCAAGCATAATAGTAAACTTTGCCCCCGAGACGGATGCTACGCTTGCGTCCATAAGCGACCGTTGCCGTTCGGGCGATCTGATTGAACTTTCGGCTTCCGATTACGGAATACTTACTTGCTCACCCGCTACTCCTGCTTTCAATGCCGAAGTTCATACCTTTGTCCCTGCCCTTGCAGAGCCGGGCGTATATACCATAACAAACGACCTCGGCGGAGCGCGATGTGCAATTTCATCGCTTAGCAGTCAGACATTTACCATCTACGATGAAATCACTATATCGAACAGAGAGGAAATCTGCACATCGTCGGAAAACGGAACTGTCGAAATAAGATTCAATGTCAATGGCTTGTCCGAGCCTGACAATCCGCCTACATATTCTATCACAGGCGGTTACAGTTCAAATGGTTCTGCAATGATAACCGTTGATGAAACCGACAGGAATCAGACTCAGTACATTTTGTCGGCACAAGAACCTATTGAATATTCTCTTTTGGTTGCCGACGAGCACGGTTGCAGCAATGTAAATGTACAGGGCAACTACGAGTGCGACTGCCCCAACTATGCAGGAACATTTGCCGACTACAATGCCAAGATTATGTGTACTGGCGAGGCCTACTGGCTACTGCGCGGACATACTGAAAATCATGGGCATAACGGTGACCAAGTCGATACAGCCCGCAATGCAGTCTTCTCCTATATTGTTTGCACAAATCCTAACGACATACATAATACTTTTGTTACAGAATTGCCAGGCGCCACCGAAGCCATATATCTTTCCTCCATTAACGGGCAGTACAATCGGCAATATTACCTTATGGCAGTTGTTGGTTTCGGCTCGGGACTGAACGCCTGGGGCAACGGATGCCGTTCAGTATCACAGCCAGTGCCGCTTATGTGGAGAGAGTCGCCGCATCCATCGGTTACAGCAGCCGACACCTGCGGATTGGTGATGAGACTTCATGGTTCGCAACCGCCCGAGGGCACATACGGCTATTGGACTGCTACTGCACCAGAAGGCGTTGATAACTATAGTTATACGACAATCGCCAATACTACCAACAACTCACCCGACGCAATTGTCCTTGTAAATGCACCAGGTGCAGCCACTTTCACTTGGAACATTGTAAATGCCGAATGTACAGGCCGTGCAAGTGCGATATACGACTTCCGTCGCGTACCAACACCAGAGGCTGGTCCAGACATTACCGTCTGCGGTGTGCAGGCAGAAATAACAGGAGCATACGCAACAATACCAGCACTTGTGAACTCGTCGCTCCAGTGGTCTTGTGCTGGTGCAACAATATTGAATGGCAATACGATACAACCGCAAGTCAATGCCAATTCGGGTGGAACTTACCTTGTAACTCTTACCGAACGCAACGGCGAATGTGCTGGAAGGGACAATATGCGTATAACTTTCGTCAACATTCCTGCGCCAGCAACCACAGCCAATGTTGATACCGTCTGCGGTCACGTCGGTGAACTGCAGGTTTACAACGCCAATCCGTCCAACGAAGGCAGATGGACTGCATACTATGATACTATTTCGTGGACACCGCTTCCAACAGTTTCGTACAGCGACTACAACAATCCGACAGGGCCAAACAGCGACCGCTATCCGCACTGCTTCGTAACCGTACCTATACCCGACGACCAGAGCGAAGTGGAATATGTCTTCAAGTGGACAGAGCCTATAAACGACCCGCGCCTGCCTGACGATGCCGACTGCCAAGGCGAAGCAATAAAGCGGATGGTATTTAGGAAAGTGCCAGTCGTTAGTGTGCATCAGTGCGAGTCTACGGGCAATAGCGTTGCTGTCTGCGGCAACAGTCTTGAACTATGTGCCGAGACTGTGGCATCAGAAGGTTACACCGACTTTTCGTGGGTTTGCAAGGAAATCACTGGACATTTCTCCGATTCTCTTAACAGCACCACTACATTTACTCTCGATAGCACCGTGCAAATCAATAGTTTCCAAGATGTTGACTTTTTCTTCGTCGGCAGAAATGGAAGTTGTATGTCGATAGACACTATGCACGTGAGATTCTTGCAGAAGCCTGTTGCAAATGCTGGACTCGACCACGTTGCCTGTGGCAATAGTTACGAACTCAACGGTGTATGGGGTATGCAACCAAGCGATGACTACACTCCGTCTTGCCAGTGGACTGTGGGCGAAATGCCAAATCCAGATGCACAGGTCGTATGGGCAAACACACCGCACGACAGCATTGTCGAAGGCGTTCAGGTGAGCGACTACGGCATATATACCTTCATTGTCAGGGAAATGAATACTGCAGGTGATGCAGCAACTTGTTTCGACAGCGACACCGTAACCATTGAATTTATGGAGAGACCAAACGTATTTGCTGGAGAGGACTTCGATGTCTGTGGACTTGATTTCCAATTGAATGCAACCTCGTCACATTCCGAAGGTGACAATATTTCTGGTTTGTGGACAAGTATGAGCGGTGGTGAAATGGCGTTTGCCGACCGTACAGACCCCAATACAACAGGTCACTATTCGTCATACGGAACGGCAACTTTCAGGTGGGTGGAGACAAATCATCCGCATATAACTACCGAAAACGAGGAAACTTGCTCGGCGTTCGATGATGTGGAAGTGACATTCTTTGAACAGCCGTCGCCCGTAATAAGTATGAACGAGGGCGATACAATAGCCTGCGGACTAAGTTTCGAATCTCTGCGTGCCGAAAATCCTGGAGATGGTATAAGTGGTTTCTGGTACGAGGTTAGTCCTGCTACACAATTCGGAAATGTAGACAGCATTGTTACAAATGTAGCGGTTTCAAGTTACGGCAAACACGATTTCTACTGGATTGAATATACTGGTTCGGCAGACAACCCGCGTTTCTGCAAAGATACGGCAGGTCCGTGGACAGTCGATTTCATACAGGAGCCAATTGCCCAGATTCGTGACACCTCGAGGACATTCTGCTCGTACTCTGGAATGCTGTGCGCCGACTTCAACGGTGTAGGTGAAGGAAGATGGTCGACAGATGCAAATTCATACGTTGTGACCTTTGAAGATAGGACAAGTCCTTGTACTTCGGTATATACTACTGTGCTGAATAGCGGAAATTCGCAGGACCCCTACTATAATATTTACTGGACGGTAAAAAATACGGACTACTGCACCGACAAGGACACTATACGGGTGATTTTTGCTGCAGTTCCGTCGGATTCAATTAAGGTAATTCCTCCTAAATGCTTCGGTGAGGCAGCCATTCTTACAGCCTACGAGGACACGCTTGCCATCTACGACTGGGACTTCGGCAATGGCTACACAGATTCTGTACAGACCAATGCTGCAGCAGGCGAATACCGCGCATTCGTACATTGGGAAAACAGGGAAACTACTCACACCATTGGACTTACAACCACCAATTTGTGGGGATGCACTTCGAACATCGGCAGGGCAGTTGTTGAAGAGCCTGATTTCCCCAAATACAACTACAATATAATAAACGACACCTGCGCATTGGGAAAGGGCGGAATTGAGTTCATCGACACAGCAGAAAACTTCGCCTTCTACTGGATTGACACCACGGCTGGTCCAACCATTACCGACCCTAACGGCTATGCGATAACCGATTTACGCATATATAACCTTCCTGCGGGGCGCTATATCTATCGCTCTGAATATCAAACATCCAACACTGAATACATAGAGGTTTACAGACAGTATTTCGGTACTGCACAATGTTACGATTTTCCTGACTTTGAGGTTGGCACAATAGGTATGATAGAGGCTGAAATTGCAATCTCTGCAGAGGTTGTTGGTAATCTCGTTGCACCAGAGGCTAATGCAATATTCTACAACACAACAAATTACGACAACCTAAGCAATCACGTTTGCGAATGGCATTTCGGTGACGCTGCGGTTGAGAGAAAATGTGATTCTGTTGTGGAACACATCTACATCGACCCTGGATGCTACGAAGTATATCTTGTGGTTATGAACAGGGAGATTCCCGAATGCCGCGATACTGCAATGCTCGACAACTGTGTTTTCGTTGACAAAGAAAGCAAACTCGAAGTGCCAAACATCTTTTCGCCCAATGGTGATGGTCTCAACGAATATTTCCAAGTAAGCGGTCAGTCCATCAAAACGGAAACATTCCACGGCATAATTATGAACCGTTACGGACAAGTTTTGTTCGAGTGGAGCGACTGGGAGAATGAAGAGTCTGGCTGGGATGGTAAAATAAAAGGTTCGACAACGGCAACCCCTGGCGTTTACTACTATATCATTGAGGCAGAAGGTATGGACAAAACTCTATACAATATGGAAGGAGCATTTCATTTAGTGAGATAATCCCCCATGTTTATTGTGAAACCCTATGGGGAAACGAGGCAGATTGTTTTTATTAAAGTCCTAGGCGAATTTGATTCAACTCACATTTACACAGTTTTACAATCTTGCCAGAGATTGTAAAAGGATAAAGACATCTCATTCGGAATGATTCTGTAGGGTTCTCACTTTTTGTGGTTGCATTGCTTTACGCAAAAAAAATCTTTCGTTAATCTTATTTATTCCGCCTTACAGATAATTTGAAAAAATGCTATTTCAAATGCAAAAAATATTTCGTAACTTTGAACGGAAATTTTTTCATTTTTTAGATTGTTGATTTATAGGCAAAAACAATAAAATATATAATGGGAAGAAAGATTAAATTCTGTTTAGTTTACAGGGATATGTGGCAGTCGGCTGGAAAATACGTTCCACGCGTTGACCAGTTGAAGGAAGTTGCTCCGGCGATAATTTTGAAACCAATGGCGGTGCATTCGAACAGGTTAACTTGCTTTACGGTGAAAATCCGAACAAAGCCGTCCGCGAATGGACAAAGCCTTTCAACGAGGCAGGAATCCAGACAATGATGCTCGAACGCGCATTGAACGGTTTGCGTATGTATCCAGTTCCGGCAGATGTCCGTCAGTTGATGTACAAGGTCAAGAAGGCACAGGGTGTTGATGTAGTTCGTTCGTTCTGCGGTTTGAACGATACGCGCAACCTCGAATTGTCGGTAAAGTACGCCAAGGAGGCAGGAATGATTTCGCAGGGCGCTTTGAGTATCACCCACTCGAAGATTCACACTGTGGAATATTATATGAAGGTAGTCGACAAGCTCGTTGAATTCGGTGCCGACGAAATCGGACTGAAAGATATGGCAGGTGTTGGTCGTCCCGTAACATTGGGCAAACTTACTAAGGCCATCAAGGACAAGTATCCTCACATAATAGTTCAGTATCACGGACATTGCGGACCAGGTTTCTCACCTGCCTCGATGCTTGAAGTTGCTCGCAATGGCGCCGACATCATTGATGTGGCTGTAGAACCATTGTCTTGGGGAAAGATTCACCCAGATGTAATAACAATCAGGGAAATGCTTTACGATGCAGGTTTCGATGTTCCAGAAATCAACATGAATGCCTACATGAAGGTTCGTACTCTCAACCAGAAGTACATGGACGATTTCTTGGGCTACTTCATGGAAATGAAGAACAGACAGAGTTCGTCGTTGCTTGTAAGGTGCGGTCTTCCTGGCGGAATGATGGGTTCGATGATGTCCGACCTCAAGAGTATGCACAGTGCTATCAATGTGTCGTTGCAGCAGTCGGGCAAGCCTACGGTTTCGATTGACGACCTTTTGGTACAACTTTTCGAAGAAGTAGAATATGTTTGGCCTAAGCTCGGCTATCCGCCACTGGTAACACCTTTCAGCCAGTATGTCAAGAACATAGCACTTATGAACATATATGCAATGTCTGCTGGTCAGCCTCGTTTCTCGATGATTGACAAGGACAGCTGGAACATGATTCTCGGTCGTATGGGTAAGCTTCCGGGCGAACTTGCTCCCGAAATTGTGGAGCTTGCAAAGTCGAAGGGCTACGAGTTCTTTACAGGTAATCCGCAGGATGAATATCCCGATGCTTTGGAAACGTACCGTCAGGAAATGCAGACCAAAGGTTGGGATTGCGGTCAGGACGACGAGGAATTGTTTGAACTTGCAATGCACGACCGTCAGTACCGCGACTACAAGAGCGGCTTGGCAAAGAAGCGTTTCAACGAAGAACTTGAAGTTGTTAAGCATAAGGAAAACAAGGTGATTCAGGTTGAAGATGACAAGGATCCGAAAATTAAGAAAATCAAATCACCGGAAACAGGGAAACTGTTATTTGCCTTCATTTCCGACCAGTACAAGGTTGGCGACCAGATTTCGGTTGACGAGCAGTTGTTCTATGTCGAGTCGAACACCAACTACGAGGTTGTCATATCCGAATATGCTGGAACCATCGGCAAGCTCTACTGCAAGCAGGGCGACTGGGTTCACGAAGGCGATACGATTATGACAATTGTAACGGAATAATGTTATGGATAGAACTTACGCAGGAATTCCCAAAGAATACGCTAGCTACGAAAACGCCAAGGTGGTGGTTTTGCCTGTGCCTTACGACGAGACATCCACTTGGGTGAAAGGTGCCGACCAAGGTCCCGAAGCCTTCCTTGAAGCATCGGAAAACATGGAAATATACGACCTCGAATCGGATACCGAAGTCTATAAGCGCGGCGTTTGGCTCGACGACATCATGGACTGCGACAAAGACCCGGAAAAAATGGCAATGCAGGTGAAGGCAAAAGCCGACAAGTTCTACAACGATGGCAAGCTTTTCACAATGATTGGCGGAGAACATTCGGTTTCGATTGGTGCAATAATGTCAACTGTTGAGCATTTCGACAACCTCAGCGTGCTTCACCTCGATGCACATTCCGACCTTCGCAGCGAATACGAAGGCACACCGTTCAGCCACGCCTGTGCAATGCACTGGGCATCAAAGCACACTAATCTCATACAGGTTGGAATCCGCAGCATGGACATTTCGGAAAAGCAATACTCGAAGCGCGAAAATGTTTTCCGCGCCGAGGACATTGCCGAGCGCACCGATGACTGGCAGCAGGAAGTAATTGACAAACTTACCGACAATGTTTACCTCTCCATCGACCTCGACTATTTCGACCCGTCGGTACTGCCATCCACAGGCACCCCCGAACCGGGCGGAATGACCTGGTACCCGACTCTCAAACTGCTAAAAAAATTGGCAAAGCAGAAAAAAATAGTCGGTTTCGACATCGTTGAACTTGCACCGAATCCGGCCGACAAGTCGTCGGATTTCCTTGCAGCAAAACTGTATTTCAAGATTTTAACTTACATATTCGAACTTTAAAAACACAAAAGAAATGGAAAAAGGACCTATTTCACAATTCATCACACACCACTACCGTCATTTCAACTCGGCAGTTATCGTTGACGCTGCAAAGGCATACGACGAACACATCAAGGCAG
>CAJOEG010000004.1 GCA_905233405.1 uncultured Bacteroidales bacterium
TTAGAAGGAACATTCTTGTTTTCATTCTTATCCATAATTTTATTCAACGATCTCCCCCAGCAGTGAAATCCCGCCAGTTTGAACTATTTTAACGTTAACGAATTTGCCTATAATATCAGAATCGCTTGCAAAATACGCCATTCTTCCGTAAGTATCTCTGCCTAAATATTTCTTTTTCTTCCCGTCAAAACCCTCGCACAGTATTTCAACGGTTTTTCCTAAATAACGTTTAGATTGACGACGGTTGATTCCGTTCTGCAAATCAATGCACCACAATCTTTTTTGTTGTGGACCGCTTGCCATCAGCGAACCTGCCGAGAACATATTGTTAATCAAGGTGCTTGAAGTGCCATTGTAGCGATAAACGCCACTGTAATTACCATAGATTATGTTCTGAGCAAAGTCTTCGCACACAGCCGACGCTCCACCCGAAATGCCATTGAGAGAAGTCCACGAATTGTAGTCGTATGACATTATTCCTGTACTCGTTGCTGCCAAAATTTCGCCGTTAAAACGCTGATATACATCATACACAACCTTGCCAGAAAAGATGTCGGCGAAGGACTTTGTCTTTCCGTTGTCGCAAATTTCAACTACATTTCCGTTGCAGCTAATCCACACATTGTCAGAGCGGTCAACATATATTCCACTTATGCCGTTTGCAAAGCCATAGTTGTCGGGAATAACGGTTGTGCTACCAGAATTATATTCAACTACAGAATTGAATGTTGTTGAATACCAAAATCTTCCATCAGAAGTTGCTGCAATTTTCCTAATGTTGCTTCCTGTAAAGTCGTTTTGCCAGGCATTGTTGTTCCTGATGGAAAGTCCCGTTGTGGTTGCAACATAAACCTTGCCGTCGGAAGCGACAAAAATATCGTTTACATAGTTGCCTGCCAATCCGTTGCTTGTGTTAATTACCGAAAAACCAGTGCCGTTGTACGAAACCAGTCCATTTGCTGTTCCCAACAGAACGTTTCCGTCGGCATCTTGTGCTATGCAAGTGACGGTATCGGAAGGCAGTGCCTCTTCATAATTGAAAATAGTTGACGATTGTCCATAGGCATTTACAAATCCTATGAAAACCAATAGTGATGCGAAAAGAATATTTTTCATTTGAAACAAAATTACTTGTATAATCCGCAAACATAAGAAAATTATTGATTTACGGACAAGTATTTTTGCGAAAGTTATCATCATTGTTGTGTAAATCAACGGTTGATAATAAGGTACAACAAACAACAAATCCCAATCAACAGAGGACTGGGATTTGACATTTATGAAAAAGATTCCTTTATTTTATTATCGAAGCGATTTTCTCGTGGAGTCTTGCAGCGGCTACAGCCTTTGTCTGAAGAATCATATTCTTGATGGCCTTGCCGTTGCTTTTTCCGTGACCGATAATAACTGTTCCGTTGACACCAAGTGCAGGAGTACCGCCAACATTCTCGTAGTTGTAGTTCTCGAAGAACGGGTCGTTTATGCCTCTCTGCCTCAATATGCTGTACATCGATTCTGCGTGCTTGAGGTAAATGTTTCCAACGAATCCGTCGGTTACAATTACGTCTACCTTTTCTGTGTCGGAGCAGTCGCCTCCTTCAATGTTTCCAACGAAGTTGATGTTGTTGAGTTCCTTCAGCAGTTTAAAGGTAGCCTTTGCGGTAAGGTTTCCCTTGCTGTCTTCGGCACCGATATTCAGCAAACCGATTCTCGGGTTTTCGATTCCCATAACATACTGAGCATAAACCTTGCCGATAAGTGCGTACTGTACAAGCACTTCAGGTTTTGGGTCGGCATTAAGTCCGACATCGAGCATAAGGTTGTTGCCACCCTTGTTGTTGGGGCATATTGACGAAAGGCAAGGTCTGATGATGCCTTCGAGGACACCGATGACCTTTGTTGCGCCAACCATCATTGCTCCAGTATTGCCTGCGCTTGCGAAACCGTCGATAAGACCTTGTTTCAGGTAGTAGAATCCCTTAACTATGCTTGAATCCTTCTTTTCGAGGAAGGATTTTACGGGGTCGTCGCCCATTGCCAAGGTTTCGGAGCAGTTAACAATTTCAAAAACACCAGCATCGACGCTGCGATTGGCGAAATACTTGCGGATGTACTCTTCGTTGCCGAAAAGGAACATCCTGTCGTCCTTATCCAAAACTTCTAAAGCAAGAACCACACCGTCAAGAACAGCATCCGGTGCGAAATCCCCGCCGTTTATGTCAATACCAATGTTCATATTACTTTAATTTATTCGCCTTTTTGTTCGATAACAAGTTTACCCCTGTAGTATCCGCAGTTTGGACATACGTGGTGATACTGGATTGTAGTTCCGCAGTTTGAGCATACTGCCAATGTCGGGAACTCTGCTACATAGTGGGTACGACGTTTGTTTCTTCTCTGCTTTGAGGTTTTTCTTTTAGGATGTGCCATTTTTTTAAACTTTTAGTTAGTTATTATTATTTTTTAATTCTCGCAACGCTTCCCATCTCGGGTCTATTGCGTCTTCTGTTTTTTCTGTTTCTTCAACCTTGTACTTGTCAATGAGTTCAATCATTTTTGCGTTGCAGGTCGGATTTCCGTCTGCATCGTCGGGATGATAGTGCGCTATGGGCAATGCAAAGTGCGAGTATTCGTAAATGAAACTCGACACGTCAATCGAATTTGCATCGCGACTTAGCGTAACGGCATCGCTGTTTGTGTCGAAGTTGGTCTCGTCGCCATAGTTGACCAAAATTTCATCGCTGATGGCGATTGGTTGCTCGTATAGTTCGAGGCATCTGTCGCACGTCAGCTTTACCGTTCCCGACAAGTCAAAGTTCAATAGCATCGAGGTCTTTTTTTTAAGTAAAGTTACCTTCACGTCAACCTCTCCGCCCTTTATTTCTCCACTTTCATACGACTGGAAAAACGCATCATCAGCCTTAAAGGTGAAGGAATATTCCCTCTCCTCGAGACCGTCTAGCGGTATAATATACTGGTTATCACGTTCCATTCCAATCGCCAGTTATGGAAATAAAATCGTGCAAAATTACAAAACAATTTGAAAAAGAAAAAGAAAAAATAATTCTTTTTAATTGATTGAAGGATAAAGGGCAATTGACAATATGTCACGACATAAAATTCACTACGTATTGAATCTTTAAACTTTATTGAACTCGTTTCAAATTTATCCTAAACGTTGTTCCCTTGCCGATTTCCGACGACTTCACAAAGATTTTTCCGCCGTGATATTCCTCAACAATTCGCTTCGCAAGGCTCAGTCCGAGTCCCCAGCCACGGTTCTTGGTGGTGTAGCCAGGCTTGAACACATTCTTGAAGTTCGACTTGCTGATGCCTTTGCCAGTGTCGGAAATCTCAATGCCGACGTTGTTTTCGTCCGTTTCGATTGTTATGCGGATTGTGCCGTTTGTACCGATGGCATCGACGGCGTTCTTGCACAGGTTTTCGATTACCCACTCAAACAGTTCAACGTTTAGCGGAAGGAAAATCTCGTCGTTATCGGTGATGTTGGTTTCAAGATAGATTGTTGATGGAATGCGCGTTTTCAGGTACGACATTGTATTGCGTATGCAACCGATGAGTTCGTTTTCGTGCAGGTTGGGCTTGCTGCCGATTTTCGAGAACCGCGCGGCAATCTTCTCCAGACGTTTCACATCCTTTTCCACTTCACGGAACATTTCGGTTTCGCCGTGCTCGTCGCGCATAATCTCGAGCCAAGCCATCAGCGATGATATTGGCGTGCCAAGTTGGTGCGCGGTTTCCTTCGACATACCAAGCCAAACGTGGTTCTGCTCCGAACGGCGCGAAACATTCAGCACAATGTAGCCCATTATTATGAAAATGCCGATGAGTACAAGTTGGACGTAAGGGTAGTAGTGGAGTTTCTTGAGCAGAAGCGAGTCGGAATAATATATGGTATTCATCACTTCACCGTCGGGACCGATAATGGAGAAACTTTCCTTGCCGTTGTTGCGGAACTCTTCAAGTTTTTCGGCGGCGTATTCGGCATCTTCCATTTTTATGGTGTCGAGGTTGCGGTATGAAATTATGGTTTCGTTGTCGGCATCGACAAGAATGACGGGGATAGTCTGGTTGTTTTCAAGCACTTCGAACAGGAAGCCAATGTCGGATTCGGGGTCTGAGTTTATGAAATCGCCCATTGCGTGCGACCACAATTCCATTCGGCGATATTCCTCGTGGCGAAGGTCTGTCATCAGGTTGTTGGTGTATATGAGCGACAGCACGAAAATCAAAGCGGCGAATGCCAGCAGGATGATTTTCCATTTTTTGTCGTATGTGTAATCCTTGTCTTTCATTAGGAGAAGTTTCTGGGTTTCTATGTTTCACGTTTCTGGGTTTTTATTGTTGGGTCGCAAAATTTTGCGACCTTACAATAAATCCATTGTCAATTGTCCATTATCAATTATCCATTGTTCATTACGTCTATTCTTATCTGTGATTCGTTGCGTAGGCCGAGCAGGTTCTTTGCACTGCCGCCGTGGATTGCAATTTCGAGCAGTCCGAGCGAGTTGAAAAGGCATACAATTTCCGACACTTCCACTTCCTTGTACGAATTGTAAATCTGCGTGACCTTGTACGAATGCGTGTTTAACAAAATCTCGAATTTGTTGTTGCCAACGGCGTTTTCAAAAATTTCCTTGCTGATGTTCGTTATGGCATTTCCGTAGGAATCAATATAGACAATGCTTCCAAGCAATCCGCGTGGCGTTGTCTGCGGCGCGAGGTCGGTGTACCTGGTGACATCCTCGATTTCTTCTCCTAATTGCCTGAAGTCCTTGCCTCGCAGGATAACCTTTGCAATTTCGGCGAAAACACTTTTCTCGATGAATACGCAGTCCTCGTTGCCGCTACCTACGTCTATCGCCACTGCGAGTTCGGGCTCATCCTTGAAAATTATGCCGAGAGTACCATTGTCGGTGCAGATGAAATATTGCTTCTTGTACTTTGCAACTATGACTTTCATATCGCCTTCGGGTTCGCTGTCTACACCTATAATATGTATGGTGCCTGCTGGAAAGTCATCGACAACGCTTCCGAGTACGAACGCCGCCTGTTGCCAGTTGAAATGCTCGATGTTGTGCGAGATGTCGACGAAAACAGCATCGGGACAACCTGATATTATGGAGGCTTTCACAGCGCCTATGTAGTAGTCGCTGTTGTTCCAGTCGGTCGTGAGTGTTACTATTTTCGCCATCTTGCCTACGAAAAATTTTATTGCAAAGCAAAAAATGCCTTACTTTTGCCGTGCAAAATTATCAAAAATTATCAATGACCGAAAAGACTATTCTTATTGAAATTGAAGACTTGCAGAAATTCTTCGGAATCCGCGACGAAAACCTTATGCTTTTGGTGAGGAGTTTTCCGCGCCTGAAGATTGTGCAGCGTGGCGATGTGATAAAGGTTGTGGGCGACAAGGAGGAAATTAAGGTGTTCGAGATGAAACTGAACGCTATGCTTGAGTTTTTCGGCAAGTACAACCGCATTGGAGCCGAGGAAGTCCGCGAAATTCTTGGAAGCGACACCAATTCCGTAAGTATGACCGAGGACAAGGACGTGCTTCTGTACAGCATAAGTGGCAAGCCGATTCGTGCGCGCACCGCCAACCAGAAAGTTCTGGTGGAATGTTTCCAGAAAAACGACCTGCTGTTTGCGACAGGCCCTGCTGGAACAGGCAAAACTTACACAGCAATAGCCTTGGCAGTAAAGTCGTTGAAAGAAATGAAAGTGAAGAAAATCATACTTTCGCGTCCTGCCGTGGAGGCTGGCGAAAATCTTGGCTTCTTGCCTGGCGATGTCCGCGAAAAACTCGACCCTTACTTGCAACCGCTATATGATGCCCTGCTCGATATGATTCCTTACCGCAAACTTGAAAAATACTTGGAGGAGAAGACCATACAGATTGCTCCTTTGGCATTTATGCGTGGACGTACATTGAGCGAGGCTTTTGTGATTCTCGACGAGGCACAAAATGCAACCTATACGCAGTTGAAGATGTTCCTAACGCGTATGGGCGAAAATTCCAAGTTCATCGTTACTGGCGACCTTACGCAGATTGACCTTCCGCGGAAGTCGGATTCTGGTTTGCTTTCTGCACATCGCATACTTGGCAAAATTCCCGAAATTTCGTTTGTGCAGTTCGACAAGGGCGACATCATCCGCCACAAAGTTGTAGGTAGGATAGTGGAGGCCTACGAAAAAAGCGAGAAGGAAAAGGATTCGGAATAAGATAATTTTGTTATTTTTGTTTCAAAATTGTGGCAATGGATTCGTCAGTAGAACACATATTAGTTGAGTATTTCAAAGGCAAACCAGTTGAAAAAGCCTGGGTGTTCGGCAGTTTCTCTCGTGGTGAGGAGCGCCCAGACAGTGATATTGACATTATGGTCAGATTGTTGCCCGATGCAAAGATGGGTCTTAGTTTTTTTGGAATGATGTGTGACCTTGAGGATTTGCTTCATCGTCCTGTAGATATGGTTAGGGAAGGAAATCTGTTGCCTTTTGCTGTGGAAAGTGCAAATCACGATAAAATATTGATTTATGAGAGAGCCAGCAAGGTATAAAAATCGTTGTTATTTCCGATAGATTGTTTATCTTTGCGTTGTAAAATTATTTTAATGAGGTTAATAGTCGGACATATTCTCTTGGTTGTCATTCTTTTAGGATGCAATTCGGCTTTTGCACAGGGAATTTCTTTCTACAACGACTACCTCGGCAATATCTGGGTCTTTGATAACGGAAATACTAAGCAGATTGACCATCTTCCGCCAAAATCGTATGGAGTAGGGAATTCTTCATTTGTGTACGAGGATAACTCTGGAGGACTGAAAATATACCATAATCATTTCCTTCATAATGCCAGCAGTTTTGTATCTGACTATGTCGTAACCGACAACCTTATTTCGTTCAGTATGAACACACAACTTAAGGTTTTCGATGATGGTAATCTTCAAACACTTTGTGCAAGTGTGGCAAAGTATTGGGCGAGCGATGATGTAGTGGTTTGGTACGACGATATGCAGCATTTGCTTATGGGTTATTGGAACGGCAATAAGTACACTTTGGACGATGTTCTTTCGTCGGGCAGTCCCTCAGATGTGTATATCGGTGAAAATATCGCTGCGTTCATTGATGTCAATGGCAACTTGAATGCTTTCTATCTTGGTGAGATAGAGCAGATTATATACGGCAAGAATCTCGGTGCTGTAGCGATGGGCAGGGATGTCATTGCATACGTTGATGCAAGTACAGGCAGTTTCCATTCCTTCTATAGGAATGAATTTGTTGACCTTGAGGACTTTGTGCCGACATCGTTTAGGTGTGGCGACAGGATGATTGCATACGTTGACGCTTCTTCGTACCTGAAAGTCTTTGAGGATTTCCAGACGCGTACAATTTCATTTGACGAGCCTGATTTTTATGAAATAGCCGATGAAATTATGGTTTTCGGCGTGCAGAACTACTTTAAGGCATACGTTAACGGCAAGGTATTTACTCTCGAAAGTTACATTCCCGAAAAATATTTCATAAACAATAGATCCGTGGCATATCTTGACCAGATGGGCAACCTGAAATATTTTGACGGGACAAAGACAGAAACCATTTCATACGAAAAAGTCACCGATTTTGAACTTACTGGTGATGCTGTCAGATATGCTTTCGGTGTGAAATCGGAGAGCGTTTACTACGAAGGCAAAACCTACAAAAACGACTAATATGTTTGTCGATTCGCAGACGATTAAGGGAATCGCGCTTCGCGTTGGATTTGACGACTGCGGGATAAGCGATGCGTTGGTGGACGATGGCAACGTTTCGGCATTGGAATCGTGGATTGCTAAGGAGTACAATGCAGAAATGTCGTATATGGAGCGCAACATCGATGTGCGTAGCGACTTGCGTATGCTTGTCGATGGGGCAAAATCGGTAATATCGGTGCTTTATTCCTACAATACTGACGAACAACCCGACCGCACCGACTTTCGCATAGCAAAATATGCTCTTGGCCGCGACTACCATTTTGTGGTAAAGGAAAAACTGAACGCAATGCTTGCCGAAATCAAGGATATTTGTCCCGATGCAGATGGACGAGCATTTGTCGATTCTGCACCGTTGTTCGAAAGGTATTTTGCGCACAAGTCAGGACTAGGATTTATTGGCAGAAACAGATGCCTGATAAGTCCGAAACTAGGTTCGTTTGTCTTTATCGGCGAACTTGTCGTCAATTTCGAAAGCGACTACGATATGCCGCTCGACCAGACTTGTCTTGGCTGTAATGCCTGCATAAAGTCTTGCCCTACAAAAGCATTGACTTTCGATGGCATAAATTCCGCAAAGTGCATTTCGTACCAGACTATAGAGAAAAAGGATGGCATTGACGATGACGTAAAGTCTTTGATAGGCAATCGGATATATGGTTGCGATACTTGTCAAGATTGCTGTCCGCACAATTTTTCTGCACCAAAGAAAAATGGCATCATTCTACCCGAGATAAAATCATTTTCGCCCGAAGAACTGGAAAATATGAGCAACCATCACTTCCAGAAAAAGTTTGCCGACACAGCACTGCTTAGGGCTGGCAGAAAGAAAATTGTGGGGAATTGGCACTTATAAATAATGTAAAGACGCAAAATTTTGCGTCTTATACATAAAGGCCTAAAAGTCGAACAGTCTAAAAGGCTAACAGCCAAAGTCGTAATAACGTTCAATACGTTATGGCTTCAAGCCTGTTAGCCTGCAAGCCCAAAACTCATAAACGGCGAAGCCCTCAACGAAGTTAAACATTGAAACGGGCGTAGCCCATCAAACTTTGAACATTAAACATTGAACCCAGAAAATCATAAACTTTTCTTACCTTTGCCATCCAAAAAATTATTCAAATTGACTGCTGAAGATATTATCGACTCATCAATCCCAAGCGTTACCACCGAATACTCCTGTTCGCGTGCCTTGTCGCTTATGGACACCTTCAAGATGTCGCACCTGCCTGTCATCGAAAACAATATATATATAGGTATAATTTCCGAGGACGAAATATACGACCGTGGAATGTTCGACGAGCCTATAAAGAATTTAGGGATGCTGAAGTCGCCTTACGTAGGTGCTTCGCAGCACGTTTTTGATGTGCTGTCTGTTGCTTCCCACTTTTCGCTGCCCATAGTGCCCGTAATTAATTCTGAACGTAAATATCTGGGGAGCATAACATCTGCAAATCTTCTGGAAGCATTGGCAAAAATTACCAATGTCAATGCCAAGGGTGCTGTGCTTGTACTTGAAATGGGCATTCACGACTATTCAATGTCAGAAATTGCACGGATTGTGGAATCGGAAAACGCAAAGATAATTTCGTCGTATGTTACAGAATACGAAGATTCTACAAGGATGGATGTCACGCTTGTGGTGAACAGGACGGAAATATCGCCGGTGATAAAGTCGCTCGAACGCTACGGCTACAAGGTAAACGCCTTCTTTTCGGGAAGCAATATGATTGACGATTTTTACCGCGACAGGTACGAGTTACTGATGAATTATATGAAGATATGAGGAAATTCCTTCTCGTGCTGTTACAAATGCTTTGTCTTTCGGGACTTATGGCGCAGGAACGCTACTTCCGCGTGGCAGACATTTCGATTTCGGGCAACGAGAAGACTAAACCGCAGACAATTCTTCGTGAGTTCCGCTATTCGGTAGGCGACAGCATCCCAGAGGCAATTCTCGACAAGGAAATACAAAACTTTACCGACAATCTGCGCAGACTTATGCTGTTCAACAATGTGGAAGTGTCGTGTACGGACGCAGATAGCACTGGCGCTGTTGCCATTGGCGTAAATGTTACCGAACGGTGGTACTACTGGGTCTATCCTATTTTGGAAATTGCCGACCGCAACCTGACATCGTATTTCTACTACAAGGATTTTAAGAAGATAAACTATGGCGTGGCTTTCGACTGGCTCAATTTCCGCGGTCGCAACGAGATGCTAAACTTCAAGGTACGACTGGGCTACAAGGAACATTATGCAGTTTCGTACCAGAAGCCAAATATGGGCAAAAACAAACGTAGCGGAATATGGGTAAGGACTGAATATTTCAGACAAAAAAAGGAGATTGCTTCGGTGTCGGAATGCAAACCCGTGTATGCCGAAAACGAAAATAAATACATACGCAGGATGTTTGATGCCGGAGCGGGCTATGTGTTCCGACCAGATATGAACTACGAGTTTTCGTTGTCGCTGACCTATCAGCATATCCGCAGCAACGATTCCTTGCTTCTATCGTCGGTATTGCCGGTGCAGAATTTCCTTGTGCCTGCACTAACTTTCGACTACGACAATCGCGACAGCAAGGTTTCTCCAACCACTGGTTTGCACGCAGAACTCGATGCAAAAGTATTTACTGAACTGGCATCCAAGACCTTTGCCTTTGCAAGTCTCGGTTTTGAGTACAACACCCCAATATGTTGCGACCGGCTCTTTTACCATGGTGCGCTGAAGCACAGCCAATTATTTGGCTCATACGACGGCATTCCCACAAACAAGCAAATTGAGCTGTGCCGCGATAACCTTATACGCGGATTCGACTACTATTATATTATAGGTAGAAATTTTTCCTCTTTCCAGAATACTTTCAGCGTGAAGATACTGAAAAGACGTGACTTCATGTTGCCAAAGTGGATTCCGTCGAAGTTCAGGAATCCATATATTCAGATATATGTCGATATGTTTGCCGATTTGGCATATTGTAGTAATTTTGCGCCTGATTTTGAAGCGGAAAACCCATTGGCAAACAAACTGATATATTCGGCGGGTGCAGGGTTAAGTTTCGAGACCTACTACGACCGTGTGCTGAAAGTATATGCGGCGTACAATGGCAACTTTAATTTTTTCGGTGTTTTTGTTGACTATAGGACACCTATTTATAAGAAATTTTAAGACAATTGGGAAATATGAACATAGCAATTCACGGACGGAACTTCGGAAGCAATTTCAGCGGAATGCTGATGCAGTTGTTTGAGATGTTGAAGGAATACGGTATGAACTTGTATGTCAACGAGAAGTTCTACAACTTTATGGTTGAGAAGACCTTGTTCCGTCCCGAAGTGAAAGGCTTGTATTCCGACAAGTTGCCCGATGATGTCAAGTTTGACTTTATGCTTAGCATTGGCGGCGACGGCACTTTCCTCGAATCGGCAACTTTTGTTGGTGCGTCGGGAATACCTATGCTCGGCATAAATACCGGTCGGCTAGGCTTTCTTTCGTATGTCAATTCGCAGAATATCCGTAAGGCTATCGAACAACTTGTAAACAAGGAATATACGATTGAAAAACGTATGTTGCTCGAGGTGTCTGCCGAGACGCCGTTCTATGGTGACATAAACTTCTGCCTCAACGACTTTTCTATCCTCAAGAAGTCGCGGTTGAGTATGATTAAAATCAAGGTGTCGGCAGATGACAACTATATCAACACCTATTGGTCTGATGGACTGATAGTTTCGACTCCTACAGGTTCCACGGCATATTCCCTAAGTTGTGGAGGCCCGATTGTCACATCGCAGTCGAATGTTATGCTTATTACACCGATTGCTAACCATAATCTAACAGTTCGTCCTTTAGTGATTTCTGCCGATTCTGAAATAAAAATTTCAGTCGATTCAAACGAGGGAACTGTCTTAGCATCACTGGATTACAAGTCATATCCGATACGTAACCTGAAACAAATTTCAATTCGCAAGGCAAATTTTTACATAAATTTTGTGAATTTATTTAAAAATACATATTTTTGCACCCTACGAGAAAAACTCATGTGGGGAGTTGATTTAAGGAACTAACCGCGTGTATATTGTTGAATATTAGAAAGTTATAATTGTTAATAAAAAGATGAAAAGATTTTCAATCTTGCTGATTTTTCTGACGTTTGCGACGATTTCGCTCGTTGCGCAGACGGGAGATTGGAGAAGATATAGGCACGAATTCGTTTTTGGAGCAGGCACTGCTGCATTTATGGGCGACCTTGGTGGAGGTAAAGGTGTCGGTTCTCATTTCGTAAAGGACTTTGATATTCAGGCAAACCGTTGGGCATTTATGGCTGGTTATGGCTATAAACTTAGCGATAGGTTTGCTTTGCGTACTGGTATTTACTATGGTCGTGTTTACGGAAGTGACGAATACACTCCAGAATATGCACGTAACGGACGTAACCTCAGTTTCCGTTCTCCTATCATCGAATTGAGCGAAGTTGTTGAGTTCTCTATTCTGCGTGAAAGATTTGGACATAGGTACAATATAAAGAAAGCAAAAGGTAGAAGACCAATGCCGAACTTGTACATTTTTGCAGGTATTGGCGGTTTCTATTTCAATCCTAGAGCACAATATTTGCCGACCGATGCAAATGGTAATCCAGACGAATCAAATCCAGATTATGGCAAATGGTACTCGTTGCAACCACTCGGAACCGAAGGACAGGGCGTTATTTCTACCCGTCCAAAGTACAGCAGAATACAGATGTCTATTCCATTTGGTGTAGGTCTTAACTGTATGTTGACTAAAAGTTGGGGTATTGGTTTCGACTTCGGTTTCCGCTACACACTTACCGATTATATTGACGATGTAAGCAGCACATACGTAGATCCAGACTTATTTGATGATCCTATTGCAAGTTATTTCAGCAATCCTGATAGTAAGTATAGAGTTGGTGCTGGCGACCAGCGTGGCGACAGCAATTGGAACGATGCTTATATGTTCCTTACCATAAAGGCAACCTACAAGATTAATTCTGTTCATCGAGGCAGATCGAAATTTTAAGATAATTTTAAAAATAATTCTGATGGTTCTGCGTTATATCCAATATGGATAGGAAGAATATTAGAGCATATAAACTTATAAAACAAATGACGGTAACAACGTTACTGTCGTTTGTTTTTTTGTTTGGATCCCTGTCAGTCAAGGCACAATATGGGCTAGAAATCGGGATTAATGCTGGTGTGTCGTACTATATGGGCGACATAAACTATGCCCGTCCGTTCTACCATCCACGACATAATGTAGGTGCTACGATGAAGTTCCATTTCGGCGACAGGATAGACTTGAGACTTGGATATTTCAACTCTAGGCTTGTGGGCAACGATGCCGATTTCAACAATGTGTTCCAGCAGGTCAGGAACAAGTCCTTTGCTGTTACTCTGGATGAAATTTCTGCAATGGCTGAAATTAATTTCCTTCCATATCTCTATGGCGATGTAGCCCGCAATAGTTTTACCCCATACGCGCAGGTGGGAATTGCAGGAACGTTCATAGGCAGAACCGCCAACGACGAGGATTTCTTCACGATGGCAATCCCTTTCGGATTCGGATTCAAGAAGAACATTTTGCCTCGGCTTGTGCTTAGCATCGAATGGTCGTTCCGCTGGACCTTCTCCGATATGATTGACGGCATTACAAACGAAAGCATCAAGACGGACTACGAGATTGCATACGGCAAACCGCTTACAGAGGACATAAATATGAAACAACTCGGCTTCCGCTATACAAACGACTGGTATTCGGTGGCTTTGGTTGGTATATCATACACATTTAAGATTGGTGGACTTGGTTGTCCTGCTTATTATAAAAAACATCAGAAGTAGAAATGAGTTTACTGGAGCAAATAGATAGGTCGAAACTTCCGCAACACGTTGCGTTTATAATGGACGGAAACGGACGCTGGGCTAAAAGGCAAGGGCAAATTAGGCTTTTCGGACATAGGCGTGGCGTGAAGACAGTAAAGGAAATGCTCACAGTAGCAGGCGATCTTGGAATAAAATACGTTACCGTATATGCCTTTTCTACAGAGAACTGGAGTCGTCCAGCCGACGAGGTAAGCGGCATAATGGGACTTTTGTCAAGCGCAATCGACGATGAAATAGAGAATATGATGAAGAACGGCGTCCGCGTTTCGATGATTGGCGAGATGGAACGTTTGCCGAAATACCTTCGCGAAAAGGTTGCCTACGTCATCGAAAGGACAAAAAACAACACCAAACTCAATTTCATCGTGGCACTTAGTTATAGCGGACGATGGGACATTGTGGAGGCAGTGAAGAAGATTGCCACCGACTGCGTTGAAGGAAAAGTTTCTCCCGACAGCATCAATGGCGATATGTTTTCCGATTACCTTTCTACTGCCAATGTTCCAGACCCGGAACTTATGATTAGGACAAGCGGCGAGTCAAGAATCAGCAACTTCCTTCTTTATCAACTTGCCTACAGCGAGTTGTACTTTACCGATGTGCTTTGGCCCGACTTTGACAGGGAGGAACTGTATAAGGCTCTAATTAGTTATCAGAACAGGGAACGCCGATTCGGAAAAACCAGCGAACAAGTAAAAAAGTAGCGGGATGAGAAGATTTGTTTTGATATTGTTGATGTTTGCTTTCGCGGTTTTGACTACGAATGCACAGAATATACACTCTAGTGGCAGCAGTGTCGATTACTTGTCGCCAAAGGAGTACGAGATAGGCGGTGTTACAATATCGGGAGTGCAGTACCTCGACCAGAATGTGCTTCTCTATCTCACTGGACTTGAAATAGGAAAGACAATATCGGTTCCCGGACAGGACATTGCCGATGCTATTAAGAAACTTTGGGAGCAGGGACTTTTCTCCGATGTGAAAATTTCTGTCACAAACACTATAGGCAACAAGATTTTCCTCGACATTTACCTTGAAGAACGTCCGCGACTGTCAAAATTCTCGTTCAAGGGCATAAAGAAAGGTGAAGCCGACGACATCCGCGAACAGATAAAGTTGACAAAAGGTTCGCAGGTTACTGAGAATATGAAACTTTCGTCCGAACGCTACATCAAGGACTTCTTTATCGACAAGGGATATTTCAATACCGAAGTCAACATAATTGAAGAACAGGATTCGAGCCTTGCAAACAGCGTAAGCCTTGTCTTCGACATAAAGAAAAACCAACGCATAAAGATTAACGACATTATTTTCGAAGGCAACAATTCGATAAAGGATGCTAAGTTGCGCCGCAAGATGAAGGAAACTAAGCGCAAGACTTGGTACAACATATTCAAGGCATCGAAGTTCATTCCGAAGAATTATGCCGAGGACAAGAAGAAAATTATCGAAAAGTACAACGAGGAGGGTTATCGTGATGCTATATTAACATACGATTCTATTTCTCCATACGACGAGAAGACCATTAATATTTATATCGGCATTGAGGAGGGACACAAATTTTATTTCCGCAACATAAGCTGGCTTGGAAATACAATGTACACGTCGGAGCAATTGTCGCATGTGCTTGGAATAAAGAAGGGCGATGTGTACAACAGCAAGGTCCTTGACGAAAAATTGCTTTACGACCCTGTAGGTGTAATGGCTCTGTATCAGGATAATGGATATTTGTTCTCCAATGTTCAGCCAGTGGAAGTTTTGGTCGAGAACGACTCTATTGACCTTGAGATGCGAATCTACGAGGGCAAGCAGGCTACCGTGAACCGTGTTACCCTTGTCGGCAACACCCGTACCAACGACCACGTTATAATGCGAGAAGTGCGTACACGCCCTGGAAGCCTTTACAACCGTTCCGAAGTGCAGCGTACAATCCGCGAACTTGCACAGCTTGGCTATTTTGACCCCGAAAAACTCAATGTCGATTTCAGCCCTGACCCTGTTTCGGGAACAGTTGACCTTGAATATACCGTAGAGGAAAAGCCTTCCGACCAGATTCAGATTTCGGGTGGCTATGGTTCGGGAATGTTTGTCGGCACTCTGGGTGTTACGTTCAATAATTTCTCGTTGCGTAACATATTCAATTTCAAGAGTTACCGTCCTTTGCCAACAGGCGATGGACAGCGATTGTCAATTCAGGCTTCGGCGAGCGGACTTTGGTACCAGAACTACAGTTTCTCGTTTGTTGACCCGTGGTTTGGCGGCAAGAAGCCGAATTCGTTCTCAGTATCGGTTTATCATTCAAACGTAAGGCAATACACAAGTCAGGAAGAAGCGAAGGAAGACAGGAAAACTTTCAAGGTTACTGGCGTTGGCGTTGGTCTCGGTCAGCGCTTGCAAGTTCCCGACGACTATTTCACCTTGTATCTTGAATTGTCGTATAAACGTTACAACATAAACAACTACAACGACTATGCAATGTTGTTCAAGCAGGGTGTATCAAACAACTTGTCGATAAAGGCTGTGCTTGGACGTTCATCGTCTGGACCGAACCCGATTTTCCCGACAATGGGTTCCGAATTCTCAGTATCGGCAGAACTTACGCCACCATATTCGTACATGAACGGCAAGGACTACAAGGACGACAACATGACCTTGCAGGAACGTTACAAATGGATAGAATACCACAAGTATAAGGCTTCGGCAAGGTGGTTCACGACGCTTTTCGGACCTAAGGATGGAAGCTCGCGTGCATTGGTGCTAGTCACAAAGGCAGAGTTCGGTTTGCTAGGAATGTACAACAAGGATGTAGGCAAGTCGCCGTTCGAATATTTCCAGTTAGGTGGTGACGGACTTTACGGATACAATCTGTATGGTGCAGAGAATATTGGTCTCCGCGGTTATTCCAACCAGTCGCTTACCCCTGCATCAAACGGCTATGTGTACAACAAGTATGCGGTAGAATTGCGTTACCCGATGTCACTCAACCCGAATGCAACATTCTATGCAATTGTGTTTGCAGAGGCTGGTAACTGCTGGCATTCAATTGAGAATTTTCGTCCGTTCGATGTCAAGAGGTCGGCTGGTGTAGGTGTCAGGGTTTATATGTCGATGATTGGTCTGATTGGTGTCGACTGGGGCTACGGCTTCGACGAAGTGCCAGGGGCTACAGGCGCAAACGGAAGCCAGTTCCATTTCGTGATTGGTCAGAATTTCTAAATGGAACGATTATTGCAATGTAAAACCGCCTTTGATATTTAATATGGTATAAAGAATTTTTTGAATTAATTTTGTAAAATTGTTGAACTTTAAACATTTTGAATGTAATGGGCTAAAAGGCAGAAAGAAGAAAAGGCTAGAAGTCTAACTGTCGAGCAGAAGACCTGTCTGACAGTCAGCCAGACCGTTAGACCGTAAGACTGTTAGCCTGCAAGCCCATAAAAATTTAGAAACTTTAAAACATTAGGTATATGAAACGAATTACTTTACTTGCAGTTGCCATTTTGTTTGCAACATTTGCATTCAGCCAGAAATACGCATACGTTGACACCGAATACATTTTGAATAACATTCCTGTTTACGAATCGGCAAAGACTCAGCTCGAAGACCTTACCAAGGAATGGAAAAAGGAAATTGATGCAAAAAAGGCTTCAATCGACCAGATGTACCAGAACTACCAGTCGGAAAGAATACTTCTTACCGAGGAACTTCGTGCAAAACGCGAAGATGAAATAATGAAGAAAGAACAGGAACTCAAGCAGTTGCAGCAGAAGTATTTCGGTGAAAGCGGAATGTTGTACAAGAAGCGTGAAGAATTGATAAAGCCAATTCAGGACGACATCTACAATGCGATAAAGGAAATTGCTACCGAAGGCAACTATGCAGTTATCTTTGATACCGCAAACAACCTCAATATGCTCTACACCGACCCACGTCACGACAAGAGCGACGAAGTATTGAGAAAATTGGGATACAAGAATTAAAGTGCTAACAATAAATTATTTGAATAGATGAGAAGATTAGTTTTAGTATTGGTTTTGTGCGTGAGTAGCGTATTTGTATTCTCGCAGAAGGCAGTTAAGTTGGCTCATGTTGATGTGCAGGCAATTTTCGGTGAAATGCCAGAGAAGGCTGCAGCAACCAAGGAAGTGGAAGATTATGCAAAGACACTCGAAGACCAGATGCAGGTGATGTATAAGGAATACGAGTCGAAAATGAAGGAATATAGTGAGAACAAGGATAATTGGTCGGCACTTATCCGTCAGGACAAGGAAGAAGCCATAATGTCGTTGCAGCAGCGTATCCAGAATTTCCAGCAGCAAGCCGAAACTGACTTGCAGAACCGTGAAGCTGCTTTGCTCGAACCTATCACAAACAAGATTAAGGAGGCTATTAACACAGTGGCTTCCGAACAGGGTTTCACATACGTTTACGACAAGACCACCTTGCTCTATACTTCGCCAGATGCTACCGACATCACCAACGATGTGAAGGCAAAACTTGGGATAAAGAAATAAGTTTTTAATGTTGTCATTCCGCAACCTTTAGTTCACGCAGCGAAGCAAGTAAAACAAAGCGAACACTGTTAGTTCGGCGAAAATAGATAGCCGCACTTCGATTACGCTCAGTGAGCGGCTCAAGCATACCATCGTGGAATGACGGTTTACTATGAACGAAAACAGTCCCATAGGAGTATTCGACAGCGGAATAGGCGGACTGACCGTCCTTCGCGAACTTCTCGACGAACTTCCTGACGAGGATTTCATCTATTTTGCCGACAGCAAGAATGCCCCGTATGGACCGCGTCCGGTTGAGGAAGTCACGGCTTTGTCGTCGCGGATTGTGAACTTTTTGGTTTCGAAAGGCTGTAAGATTGTTGTAATTGCCTGCAATACGGCGACGGCGGCAGCAGTCTATGCTATGCGCAAGGAATTCAAGGTACCAATC
>CAJOEG010000005.1:0-4755 GCA_905233405.1 uncultured Bacteroidales bacterium
GCCGACGGCAAGGACAACAAGAAGATTTCGAACCTCGCATTTGATGTTAACTCGTTCAAGATTTCACCCGCTGGCAACAAGATTATGCTCATCGCCGATGTGAAGATGGACGAAACTCCAGCCGAAATCTATCCCGACCTGCCAAACACCAACTGCATAATCGCAACCGATCTTATGTACCGTCATTGGAACGACTGGCACGACTACAAGTACTCGCACATTTTCGTAGCCGACTTCAACGACAACATCACAACTGCTGCCGACATTATGGAAGGCGAAAAGTTTGATTCACCGCTTAGTCCTTATTTCGACGATGCCGAAATCGCATGGAGCAACGACGGCAAGAGCATCGCCTACACTTGCAAGAAACTCAGCGGCAAGGATTATGCAGTTAGCACAAATTCAGACATTTACCTTTACAACCTTGAGGACGGCACCGTTAAGAACCTTACCGAAGGTATGATGGGCTATGACAAGTACCCTGTATTCTCGGCCGACTCGAAGAAACTGGCTTGGATTAGCATGGAAACTCCCGGCTACGAATCGGACAAGGAACGCCTATTCGTGATGGACCTCGAATCTGGTGAAAAGAAGTATGTCACCGAAAAATGGGACTACGGCTGCTCGAATGTCGTTTGGGACAACGAAAACGCCGACAAGCTTTACTTCACAACCGTGCTAAACGCAACATTCCAGATTTTCTCGGTTGACCTCAACACTTGTGAAATTGCACAGCTCACCAAGGGACAGCACGACTTCACTGGACTTACAGCCTGCGGAAACGACTTGCTTGCATCCAAGACATCAATGTCCATGGCTACCGAACTTTTCGTAGTTGGAAAGAACGGACAGGAACGCCAGCTCACAAATGTAAACAAGAACATCTACGACAAAATCGAGATGGGCCGTGTAGAAGAACGCTGGGTAACCACTACTGACGACAAGCAGATGCTCACTTGGGTTATTTACCCTCCAAAATTCGACTCCACAAAGGTTTACCCTGCAATCCTTTACTGCGAAGGCGGTCCGCAAAGCCCAGTTTCACAGTTCTGGTCATACCGCTGGAATTTCCAAATTATGGCAGCCAACGGCTACATCGTAATCGCACCTAACCGCAGAGGTCTCCCAGGCTTCGGTACCGAATGGAACGCACAGATTTCGGGCGACTACGGCGGACAGAACATGAAGGACTATGTTTCGGCAGTTAACGCAATAAAGACCGAACCTTACATCGACGAAGACCATATTGGTGCTGTTGGTGCAAGCTACGGAGGATTCTCGGTTTACTGGCTCGCAGGTCATAACCAGGACAGCCTATTCAAGGCATTCATCGCACACTGCGGAATGTTCAACCTTGAATCGCAGTACGCATCTACCGAAGAAATGTTCTTCGTAAACCACGACCTCGGCGGACCATATTGGGAAAAGGACAATGCTACGGCTCAGAAGTCGTACGAAACTTCGCCTCACCACTTCGTACAGAATTGGAATGCACCTATCCTGATTTTCACAGGTGGCAAGGACTTCCGCATCCCATACACCGAAAGCTTGCAGGCATTCAATATGGCACAAATGCGTGGCATCGAGAGCAAATTGGTGGTATTCCCAGAAGAAACTCATTTCGTTCTGAAACCACAGAACAGCATCCTGTGGCAGCGTGAATTCAAGGCTTGGCTCGACCAGCATTTGAAAAAGTAAATTTAACACAATACTTACCAAAGGCACATCGGAACAAGTTTCTGATGTGCTTTTTTTATTGGACATATTTGATATTCGTCCAGGAAAGTGCAGATTTTATGACACAATGATAAAATAAAGCACACCGCAACAGAAAATGTTCAAACCACTAATCGAAGGTTTTCTGCTCACGAAAGAAAAAATGGCAGAAGTATTGTCGAAGTCCGGTTTAGATTTATTAAGCAATAATTAACTTCAATCCGTCGTATGCTAGTTCCATATTTGACGGAAGTTTTGCCATCGCAGTAGCGTACGAAATGCGATGTCCGATGTGGGTGAAATAGGTTCTTCTTGCACCAACAACCTTAGCAAAAGCAACAGCCTCATCAAGAGTAAAGTGCATAGGATGAACATCGTACTGCAAGGCATTAACAACAAGTGTGTCAACATCTTTCAGTTTTGCCATTTCCGATTCTGGGACGACTTTGGCATCGGTTATATAGGCGAATTTTCCAATCCTAAATCCTAGAATCGGCAGTTGTCCGTGATATGCACGAATCGGTGTAACCTTGATTTTTTCAACAAAAAAGTCGGAATCGGAATCAATCGGGTGAATGTTCACTTTAGGAACTCCAGGGTAGGTGCTGTTGTCGAAGATGTAGAAGAATTGCTTGTGCAGGGCGTCAATCACGCGCTGCTCGGCATAAATCTCCATCGGTTTTTTTGTTAGATAGTTGAGCGGACGAATGTCGTCAAGCGCCAGTATGGTCAACGTGTCCGTGAGTGAAAAGTATGGCATCCACATTGTTGGCTCCTTCACGAATCATCTGGTAGCGGAAATCAGGACCGCAGTCGATAAGGATGTCAGTGCCGTTGTTGTGAACCAAGACAGACGAACGCAAACGCTTGTCGTGCAAATCGTTAGACCTGCAAACCTCACAGTTGCAACCTAAGATTGGTGTTCCCTGCGATGTGCCCGTACCCAAGAATATGACTTCCATCTTGAAAATTTTGCTCAAAGATATGGAAAAATACAATTCAGCAGGAAGTTCTGTCGCAAAAAAATCGTAAATCTAAAATCAAAAATCGTAAATTTTATCTAATTTTGCACTCTCAAAAAATTAGGTTATGCCCGATAATTTCAGATACAATCTAAGAGGTGTTTCGGCCTCGAAGGAAGATGTGCACAATGCAATAAAGAACATCGACAAGGGCTTGTATCCCAAGTCGTTCTGCAAGATTATCCCCGACATTCTTTGCGGTGACGAGGAATACTGCAACATAATGCACGCCGACGGCGCCGGAACAAAGTCGTCGCTCGCCTACATGTACTGGCGCGAAACCGGAGACCTTTCGGTATGGAAAGGCATTGCAATCGACGCCATCGTGATGAACACCGACGACTTGCTCTGCGTAGGCGCAACCGACAACATTCTGCTGTCATCAACTATTGGTCGCAACAAGAGGCTTATTCCAGGTGAAGTAATCTCGGCAATAATCAACGGCACCCAGGAATTCTGCGACACAATGCGTCAGTTCGGTGTAAACATTGTGCTCACTGGCGGAGAAACAGCCGATGTAGGCGACCTTGTAAGGACTGTAATCGTTGATTCGACCGTAACCTGCCGAATGAAACGCAGCGACTTGATAACCAACGAGAAAATTGGCGACGGCGATGTTATTGTTGGCCTTGCATCATACGGACAGGCAAAGTACGAAACCTTCTACAACGGCGGAATGGGCAGCAACGGACTAACCTCGGCACGTCACGATGTGTTTGCAAAGTATCTTGCGGAAAAATACCCTGAAAGCTACGACAACGGCATACCGCAGGAACTTGTGTACTCGGGCAAATGCAAGCTTACCGACAAATTGGAATCTCCGTACAGCGATGCCGGAAAGTTGGTACTCTCGCCCACACGCACATACGCACCGGTAATCCGTGAAATACTGAACCAGTACAGGTCTCAAATCAACGGTATAATACACTGCAGTGGTGGTGCACAGACCAAGATTCTCAACTTTGTTGACAATCTGCACGTGGTAAAGGACAATATGTTTGAGACACCTTTGCTCTTCAAACTGATACAGGAACAAAGCGGTACCGACTGGCGCGAAATGTACAAGGTGTTCAACATGGGGCACCGTATGGAACTTTATGTTCCCGAAAGCATTGCCGAAGGAATAATCTCGATAAGCAAAAACTTAGGCGTCGATGCAAAGATTATCGGTCACTGCGAGAAATACGAAGGCAAAAAACTGACAATCAAGTCTGACAAGGGAGAATTTACTTATTAATGGATAATGGACAATTGATAATGGATAATTGACAATGGATAATTAGTCGCTCCCTGAGCGGAGCCGAATGGTCGGCAAATTCGGCTTCGACTACGCTCAGTCAGCGAAAATCTTCAAAATATCTAATTCTTAAACATTGAACTTTAAACTTTGAACATTGAACTTTTGAACTTTAGCTTATGGCAAACAACTTAATATTAGAAAAACTTAAAGGCGTAAAAGCACGTTTCATAGAAGTAGGCAAAATGCTTACCGACCAGTCGATAATATCCGACATGGACAAATACGTAAAGTTGAACAAGGAATACAAGGATCTTGAACCTATAATCGAGGCATACGACGAATACACCAACATAATTTCCAACATCGACAATGCCAAGTCGATACTTTCGACCGAGAAGGACGAGGAAATGCGTGAAATGGCAAAGATGGAAATCGATGAACTTACCGCCAAGATTGACCCTATGGAGGAAAAGATAAAGCTGTTGCTCATCCCGAAGGACCCAGAGGACGAAAAGAACGCCATTGTGGAAATCCGTGGTGGTGCAGGTGGCGACGAGGCAAGCCTTTTTGCAGGCGAGCTTATGCGTATGTACATGAAGTACTGCGAAACCAAGGGCTGGAAAACCGAAATCACCCGCGCAACCGAAGGCACTGTCGGCGGTTACAAGGAAGTCGTTTTCACAGTTACGGGACACGGTGTTTATGGTATTCTGAAGTATGAATCGGGCGTTCACCGTGTACAGCGCGTCCCGCAGACCGAAACCCAGGGTCGTGTTC
>CAJOEG010000005.1:4763-31827 GCA_905233405.1 uncultured Bacteroidales bacterium
GGCAGCATCGGTGGCTGTATTGCCCGAAGCCGATGAGGTTGACATCAAGATAAACCCAGCCGACATCAAGCGCGACGAATTCTGCTCGTCGGGACCTGGCGGCCAGTCGGTTAACACAACCTACTCGGCAATCCGTCTTACCCACATCCCAACAGGAATCGTGGTTACCTGCCAGGACGAAAAGTCGAAACTGAAGAACATCGAATCGGCAATGAAGGAACTTCGTACCCGTCTGTACAATCTCGAATACCAAAAGTACCTCGACGAGATTTCGAAAAAGCGCAAGACAATGGTATCAACTGGTGACCGTTCGGCAAAAATCCGTACCTACAACTTCCCACAGGGACGTGTTACCGACCATCGCATCAACTACACCATGTACAACTTGCAGAACTTTATGCTTGGTGATATTCAGGAGCTCATCGACCAGCTAATCATGGCCGAAAACGCAGAGAGGTTGAAAGAAGCTAACAACGAATAAATATTTTAAATGCGAAATTGCCATTATTAATATATAGGTGTCCGCAAATACTAATATTAAGGCCGGTTTCCTTGCATGGAATTCGACCTTTTTTGTTACCTTTATTTCTGCTACAAATGTTTATCAACCTAATTGATTTACTGCAAAATATAATATTTTGTGTTTTAATCAATATATTGTAAATCAATAAGTTGTAAAATGTTTTCTACAAATAGAGGAGTTTGTGTATCTTTGTGGTCATAATATCATAAATATGGAATCTAAAACCCCAAATATCCATTGGTCAATAGCCCTAATTCCTTTTGCGGTGCTTGTGGCATTGCAGGTTCTTGTCATCAGGGAGTTTGGCTCCGATGCCATCGACGGTGCTAGCCAGACGGCTTTGCTGTTTGCTGCCGCTGTGGCTGTAGCGATAGCTATGATTGGCTACAAGGTGTCGTGGGAAAACATCAACGGAGCCATTGGCGACAACATAAAGACCATCGGTCCTGCCGTACTGATACTCTTCCTTATCGGTGCAATATCGGGCAGCTGGATGATGAGCGGAATTGTGCCTACAATGATTTACTACGGTATGAAGATAATCACGCCGTCGCTGTTTCTGTTTATGGCTTGCCTTATATGTGCCTTGGTGTCGCTCATAACAGGCAGTTCGTGGACTACAGTTGCTACCGTCGGAATTGCATTGCTGGGTATTGGTACGGCACATGGATATTCTGCAGGCTGGACGGCAGGAGCTATCATTTCGGGAGCCTACTTCGGAGACAAGATTTCTCCGCTTTCCGACACAACCGTTCTTGCATCGTCGGTAGGCGAAGTGCCGCTTTTCAAGCACATACGCTATATGCTTATTACAACTGTGCCGTCGTTTGTAATTACCTTGATAATATTTTTAGTGGTAAGCCTTATGCATTCAGCCGAAAGCAGCGAGCAGGCAGCTTCGTTTGCCGAAGGCTTGCAAAACACATTTGTCATTAACCCGTGGCTGTTGTTGGTGCCTGTCTTTACTGGTGTTCTCATAGCTTTGCGCTTGCCGGCAGCCGTAATACTGTTTGTGTCTGCTTTGGTGGCAGGAATTGTTATGCTGTTTGTACAACCAGGCATAGTTAACCAGATTGGCGAGGGAAACGGTTTCCGCGCACTGATGCTCACCTATTACGACAGTACTTCCATCGACACAGGCAACGAAATTCTTACCAACTTGGTGCAAACACGCGGCATGAAAGGTATGCTAAGCACGGTATTCCTGATTTTCTGTGCATCGGCTTTTGGAGGTGCGCTCACTGGTGGCGGAATGATGAGAAGTCTCACGGCTGCCTTGGCACGTGGCATCAGCGGTCGCCGTTCGATTGTAACATCTACGGTGGCGACTGGACTTTTCTCCAATATGGCTACCGGCGACCAGTATCTCAGCATTGTCCTCACGGGCAACATCTTCAAGCAACTATACAAGGACAAAAATTTTGAAGGACGATTGTTGAGCCGTTCCACTGAGGATTCGGCAACAGTTACATCTGTACTCATTCCGTGGAACACCTGCGGTATGACGCAGTCGATGGTGCTGAAAGTCTCCACATTGGAGTATTTGCCCTACTGTTTCTTCAATATTCTTTCGCCTCTGATGTCAATCACGATAGCGTTCATCGGGTATAAGATTTTCAGGCTCAAGGATGATGTAGCAAAAGAGTAGGGGTTGGTAATAAAAAAAACGGCTACCATTCAGCAGCCGTTTTTCAATATAATGACAGACTAATGTTTCCTTTTTATCCGCACTTTGAATATCCGCAACTGGTGCATTTCACGCAGCCATCCTGATATACGAGAGTTCCCTTCTGTCCGCAATGAGGGCAAGCCTGCGAATTATCGACGCTAGTGCCGTCGGGAATGTAACGCTTGAGGGCACGGGCGACGCCAGCTTTCCAAGTGTTGATATTGTCGCTCAACTGCAACGAGGTTACAAGTTTCACAACCTTGTCTATTTCCATTCCGTGACGCAAAACGCCCGAAATCAGTTTTGCATAGTTCCAGTATTCCGAATCGAAAATGTGCGACAGGCCTTCGAAAGTAGTTACATAACCATACTTGTTCTTGTATTGGAAATCGTACCTGGTCGTACCATCCTGCAGCGGAACCTTTACGATAAAGCCGTGAGTGATTGATTTCGGGATGTTAAGTACATCGTCCTCCACGCGCCCTGTGAAAATTTCGTATGGCGAACCGTTTACCAGTCCGATGAAAGCAATCCAGTTTTCCTTTTGGTTGCTGAACCTTACAATGTCGGCTTCGAGAACCTTCGGACGCTCGTGGACAGTGGCAGGCTTTTCAGTTTTGCCGTCGCCCTTCTTGGCATCGACAAGAACGCCGCTGCGCGAACCATCACGATAAACAGTAACGCCCTTGCAGCCGCTCTTCCACGCTTCCATATAGCACTCTGCTACCACATCGGCCGAAATGTTGTTAGGCATATTGATTGTCACCGAAATGCTATGGTCAACCCACTTCTGGATTGCGCCTTGCATTCGTACCTTATTTATATAGTCGATGTCGTTGGCAGTGGCCTTGTCGTAAGGCGACTTGGCGACAATCTTCTCAATTTCCTCTTCGGGCAGACGCATAACCTCGTCAACATTGTAGCCGTTGACCTTGAGCCAATCAACAAACTTGTGATGGTATACAATGTATTCCTCGAACTTTTCGCCAGTGTCGGGGTCAACGTAATCTACACGCGAATCGGGGTCGTTCGGGTTAATCTTTCTGCGGCGCTTGTAGTAAACCTTGAATACAGGTTCAATTCCCGATGTTGTCTGCGTCATTATGCTGGTGGTGCCGGTCGGGGCTATGGTAAGCATTGCAATGTTGCGACGTCCATATTTCAGCATTTGCTCATATACTTCGGGGTCGGCGTCCTTAATCCTGTTGATGAACGGATTGTCCTTTTCTCGCTGTGCATCGAAAATTGGGAAAGCACCACGTTCCTTTGCCATAATTACAGATGCACGGTAAGCCTCAACAGCCAAAGTCTTCTGTACTTCGACAGCAAATGCGTTTGCCTCGTCGGAACTGTATCTCATGTTGAGAGCAGCGATCATATCACCTTCGGCAGTGATGCCTATGCCCATACGACGACCACGTACAGCCTTGTCGTGAATCTTTTCCCACAGATGGCGTTCCACGTGTTTGATTTCCTCGTCTTCGGGGTCGGAATCAATCTTTGCAAGTATCGAATCTATCTTTTCGAGTTCAAGGTCGATGATGTCGTCCATCATTCGTGCTGCAAAGTGAACGTGTTCCTTGAACTTCTTGAAGTTGAACTTAGCCTTCGGCGTAAACGGATTGTCAACGTATGAATATAGGTTCAATGCCAGCAGTCGGCACGAATCGTAAGGACAAAGCGGAATTTCGCCGCAGGGGTTGGTCGAAACCGTACGGTAGCCAAGGTCGGCGTAGCAGTCGGGAATTGACTCGCGAATTATTGTGTCCCAGAAAAGTATGCCAGGTTCAGCCGACGACCAAGCGTTGTGGACGATTTTCTTCCATATATTTTCAGGATTTACCGTCTTTACAACCATTGGCTTATCGGAATCGACTGGGTACTGCTGTACGAAGTCGCGATGTTCGATTACCGCCTTCATGAAGTCGTCGGTAATCTTCACCGAAATGTTTGCGCCAGTAACCTTGCCTGCGATGAGTTTTGCATCGATAAAGTCCTCGCTGTCGGGGTGCTTGATTGAAACGCTGAGCATAAGTGCGCCGCGTCGTCCGTCCTGAGCCACCTCGCGTGTAGTGTTGGAGTAGCGTTCCATAAACGGTACGATTCCCGTAGAAGTAAGAGCCGAATTTTTCACAGGCGAACCGGCAGGACGCAGATCACGACGTTTCATCAGTTGAACCTGCTCCTCGTCGATGCGCATAACGCCGCCGTACGAGTCTGTAAGTCCTTCATTACCTATTACGAAGCAGTTCGACAGCGAAACTATCTGCTTAGTATTGCCGATTCCCGACATAGGACCGCCCTGCGGAACAATATATTTGAAGTCCTTCAGCAAGTCGAAGAAAACCTTTTCGTCAACTGGATTGGCGTAATTCTTGTCAATTCGTGCCAATTCCGCTGCAATACGGTGGTGCATATCGTCGGGAGTCCTCTCGTAGAGGTTGCCGTCCGAGTCCTTAAGCGCATATTTTGCAAGCCACACGCGTGCTGCCAATGCGTCGCCACCGAAATATTCTTCCGATGCCTTCTGCGCATCGTCCATTTTGTATGTTTTCTTCTGTTCCATTTTCTACTTCTTTTTTGGGAGTGTAAAATTACAAATAATAGGGGCTGATGTTTTTTGATGTTATTAACAAGTCCAAGGCTTACATACGAAACCGAGTGATAACCGTTTCTGATTCAGTAGCTTGAAAAGAAACAAATGTTTTATGCACTAAAAATATCAACAAGCAGAAACTCTTGATATTTCAAGGGAAGAGGCGAATTGGAGGATTTTTTTTAACAATTTAGATGTTTTATCTATGAAGTGTAATGTTTATTCGTTGATTATCAATTGGGAAGGCGTAATGAATAACAAGTATTAACAAAAAGAAATCAACAAGAAAAGAGAGTGTTTTTTAGGTAAAAGGTATTGCTTTTCCTGATGTTGAAAATAGAATTCGTGAAATAGAACTATTGTTCAAGAATATTTCATCAAGAGACAAAACTCGCCCGAAAAAGTGTATAGTTTTATCAAAAAGTCGCCCGAAAAAGTGTATATTTGCGCACTCGTTATAAAGTAATGCTATGTATAAGAGAAAGATAGAATATTTTTTACTTGAATGGAAAAATGACCCCGATAGAAAACCTTTAGTAATAAAGGGGTGCAGACAATGTGGCAAGACAAGTTCGGTATTGGAATTTGCCCGCAAGAACTATAAGAATGTCATATATATGGATTTCCACGAACAGAAGGAGTTGTGCGCTCTTTTCGAAGGTTCTTTGCAAATCGATTACTTGACGGTCGCCATTTCTGCAGCAATTCCTTCTGCAAGGTTCGAGAAAGGAAAAACCTGCCTGATATTCGATGAAATTCAAGATTGTCCACAGGCACGGTCGTCACTCAAGTTCTTCAAGTTGGATGGCAGGTACGATGTCATCTGTACAGGTTCATTGTTGGGGGTAAACGGCTATCGGACATCAGATGCAAATTATTCGGTTCCAGTCGGTTTTGAAACGATAATAGATATGAATCCGATGGACTTTGAGGAATGGCTTTGGGCAAACGGAATACAGGATTCTGTTATTGAACTTTTGAAAACTTCGCTGGCGGAAGAAAAACCAGTTCCAAAGCCAATTCACGACCGAATGCGACAGCTGATGTTGCAGTACATTGTTGTAGGAGGAATGCCAGAGGCGGTCAAGAAGTTTTTTGCCACCCACGATATGAATCAAGTGGTTGCAATACAGCGGAATATAATTGAGGAATACAAAACCGATATGGTAAAGTATGCTAATCACGAAGACAGGAACCGGATTCGCGAATGTTTTGAGTCTATTCCACGGCAACTTAGCAAGGAGAACAAAAAATTCACCTATTCGATGGTCAGGAAAGGCGGACGTAGCAAGGATTATGTCGGATGTCTGCAATGGATAGAGGATGCAGGAATCGTCCGTCGTTGCTACAATCTTTCCATTACGGAACTGCCTTTGAGCGGAAATGCAATGCAGGATTCCTTTAAGGTTTTTATGGCAGATACTGGACTTTTTATCAGTATGTTGGATGAGGGAACTCAATCAGACATACTGCAAGGCAGTTTGTATGGCTACAAAGGTGCTATTTACGAGAATGTTGTGGCTGACATTTTGGGCAAGATGGGCAGGAAACTTTATTATTTCCACAAAACCGATAGTATTGAAATTGACTTTATGATGCGTTATAACGGTGAATGTACTCCTTTGGAATGTAAGGCTCGCACAGGAAATGCAAAGTCCTTGTCCACATTGCTGAAACATCCCGAGAAATATCATGTTTATCACGCCTTGAAACTTGGAGACTATAATGTAGGTCGCGAAGGTGCATTGCTTACCTTGCCGTTGTATATGGGATTTCTGCTTACAAATGTCTAATGCAAAACTCGCCCGAAAAAGTGTATAGTTTGCTCAAAAAGTCGCCCGAAAAAATGTAAAGAAAAACGAAAAACTCGCCCGAAAAAGTGTAATAAAAGGCTAGAAGGCGAACAGGCTCGCAGTTTAACAGGCTAACAGCCAGACTGCTCGACTGATTTTCTGTTCTATTGTCAGCCTTCAAACGGCGAAGCCCATTCAAACGTTAACCACGAACCTTTAGTTCGGCGTAGCCAATGGCACGAATTGGCACGAATGAGTTCGCTACGCTCACGTTGAACCTTAAACCTATTGAACCTTGAATTTCAAACGGCGTCAGCCATTGAAACTTTCAAACGGGCGCAGCCATCAAACTCATAAACTTTTTTTACCTTTGCCTCCCTAATCTTTTAAAATGTCAAGCGGCGACAACGACATATCATCATCGGGCAAGGTGGCGGCACAGAATATCCGTGTTTCCGACAAGTTCACCGACTTTGCCGAACTACCTTCAAAGGGACATTGTAGCCTTATGAAAGCCCAGCGCTACGGTATTTGGAATGTGCTGAAAGGTTTGAAACCGGAATATACTGCCGACAAGCAGTTCGCACAGATGCTTACCAAGGAGTACACGCTGATGGTCGGACTGAACCATCCCAACATTGTGCGCACCTACGGACACGAAAATGTTCCCGAACTGGGAGAATGCATAATTATGGAGTATGTGGACGGGCGGACTTTGGCGGATTTCGTACGGGAAAACCCATCAGCAGCGCAACGCAGACAAGTCGCCGAAGAACTTTTGAGTGCGCTTGCCTATTGCCACAAGAAGCAGATTGTCCATCAGGACTTGAAACCATCTAACATCCTTATTACCAACGACGGCGACCACGTCAAAATCATCGATTTCGGACTGTCCGACAGCCACGAATGGGCGATACTGAAAGAACCAGCATTTACAAAAGCCTACGCAGCTCCCGAACAACTTGCTGGCGAAGAAGTTGACAATCGTACAGACATCTACGCTTTCGGCATTATACTTAGGCAATCGTTTCCTAAGCGTTATGGAAGCGTAATCAGAAAGTGTCTGCAACCGCAACGCGAAAAACGGTATTCTTCGGCAGAGGCCGTTCTTGCTGACATTCAACGTGCCGACAACAGGAGAAAGTGGATGCCCATTGTCGCAATCGTATTCGTCATTTTGATTGGATTGGCAATATTTATTGGCAGGCAGCTTGTTCAAAAGGAAAAGGTTTCTATAATTGGTTCCCGTGTTTTAGAGGAAGAAAAATTTGCCAATTCGTTGCCACAGAAGCAAGAAATTGCGGTAAATACTAAAACAGAAAGCGTTCAGTATTCGCAAGCAAAGTCAAAGACAACAGAAGTTTCATCCAGAAATGAAACGGAAAACTCTACTACTCAGTCGTCCACAACTACAGAAACGGAAACTCCAACTGCAAAAAATGAGGCAGAAAAACAAGCACTCGACCAGGCAATTTTCGACTTCAGATTGGCTATTGATAGCATGTTTGCACCTGTTGACCAGTACATCCAAAGTGAAGACTTAAAGACTTCCAACATCTTGCACGACCTCATCTACATTGCCGAATACAAGGCAAAAATCAGGGAATGTAAAGTTCGGAAGCAACTGCCTAAGTCCAAGCGGACATCTTTCTTAGACTATGCCAACAGTCAGATTGAAGCAAAGAAAAAAAAATATACGCAAAAATATCCGTCCATACCGAATTTTACTAATGAGCGAAGCGTTAGGGATGCTGAAATATATCAGCCGATTTGGGAGCAAAGCCAAAAATATCAGGAAGAGGGACGGAGGCTTTATCAGGAGTGGAAAAAACAGATGCGGACAAAGTGAAAATTTAGGTTGTTCAAGATTTGCAATCTTGAACATGCGAATATAAGCATTTGTAATGCGTAATTAAAAGTGATGTTTAGCGGATTGCTGCTATGGCAGTGAGCTAAAGGTTACAAATCCGAAAGGACGTAAGGAACAAACATAATTAGATTCTACTCACTTTTGTAAGTCCCCCCTTGTTGCCCATAACAAACAATTCCTTGTTGCCATCATCGAGTTTATGTTCCACATATAATGGCTCGTTGAGCGTGAAGCGTTCGCAGAGGAAAGAATCTCCAACTTTCAATTTCGCATTTTCCGATTCAGTCACTTCAAACCGATTGTCGCCTTTGTAGCAAAGTTTCAGTCTTCGGTTAGGATTCCAGCGGATTTCTACCTTGTCGTCGGTGCCCAATTCGGTCGAATACAACGATTTTGCTACCACTCGGTGCGACGACTGCACACTTTCGGTTTCGCAGTAGTCGGTTACAAAGGTTTCCCAGTCGGGAAAGCCCGTGAAGCGAGCCAAGACATCGAGCGTTGCATTGCGTACAGATGCATAGCCATCTATGTAGCCCCAGATTCTTTTCAGCGTGGATGTACTGATGGTTTCCTTCAGCCGTCCCTGTATTTCTCCCGATAGGAATATGAAGTCGGTGGATGTCTTTATGCTATGGCCTGCCGATTCCGATACCAACTGGCGCAAAAGTGCAATATGTTGTGGATTCAATGACATATTTCTTACAACTAATTTTTGGGGGCAAAGATAGCACAGATTATAAAGTGAGAATAATTCTTTTAAGGTTCTTTTTGTGTGTTCAATTAGTGTTTTTTTATGTTATAGAAATAAATAGGTATCAAAATGTTACAAAAAATAATAATTGTTGGTGTCAAAATATTACAAAAAAGTTGTATTTTTGCTGTCGATTTATTACAAATAAAATGATATTATCATGATACAACGAACTGCAATACAATATCTTGAGAATTGGAGAAACTCTTTAGATCACAAGCCGTTAGTACTCCGTGGTGCGAGACAAGTTGGCAAGACTACTCTTGTAAATCAATTTGCCACAGGATTTGACACATATCTATATCTAAACCTTGACCGTCGGCGTGACCGCAATTTGTTTGAAGAAGATGATATTCCAACTTTAATCGACAGAATACACATTCATTGTCGCAAACATAAGACCGAAGGAAAAACTTTGCTTTTCATAGATGAGATACAAAATTCTCCAGAAGCAGTCCGTTTGCTCCGTTATTTCAGGGAGGAAGCTCCTGAACTATATGTTATTGCAGCAGGTTCGTTGCTCGAAACACTGATTGACACACATATATCTTTTCCTGTGGGTCGCGTTGAATATATGGCTTTGCGTCCTTGCTCGTTTGTCGAATTCCTAAATGGAATAGGCGAAGAGTATGATGCTCAAGTTGTTGCAGATTTATCTGCTGATGCCATACACGACAGGCTTATGAATCATTTTCTCAACTATGTGCTTGTCGGAGGAATGCCTGAAGCAATTGTGAAATATGCCGAACATAGGGATATACTGGCGGTAAACCCTATTTACAGCACCTTTTTGAACGCATATAGCGATGATGTTCAAAAATATGCACAAAATAAGACAATGGCAACTGTCATACGCCATATACTCAAGGAGGGGTGGACCTATGCAGCGGAGCCTTTAAGTTTCAATAACTTCGCCGATAGCAATTATCGTTCTCGCGAAATGGGCGAAGCTTTTAGAACCATTGAAAGGGCTTTGTTACTTGAACTTGCTTATCCTGTGACTACAGAACAGATTCCGTTGATGCCCAATTACCGTCGAAAACCGAAACTATTATGGCTTGATACGGGTTTAGTGAACTATTATGCAGGTATAAGGAGCGAGATATTTAATGTAAATGATATTATGTCGGTATGGAAGGGCAGGGTAGCCGAGCATATTGTAGCGCAGGAGTTGATAGCAGAAAACTTTGAGTTTGGCACTCGTCGCAATTACTGGGTGCGCGAAAAAGTTGACGCATCGGCAGAAATTGATTTTGTGTATAGGTTTGGTAACAAAATAATTCCAGTTGAAGTGAAAAGTGGTACCAATTCAAAATTGCGTTCGTTGCACCAATTTATGGATAAGGCACCTCACGACATAGCTGTGCGCGTATGGACTGGCAAGTTCTCCGTCGATACGGTTAGAACGCCATCAGGTAAAGATTTTAGATTGGCTAACATACCATTCTACTATGTTGGACAATTGGACAAAATACTATCAAGATTATTGTAATACAAACTAGCAAACTGGAAAAAACAATCTTGAAAACAAAAATGCCAGAAAGAGGTTCTTTTTTGGTTCTTTATGCGTTTTTTTGCAATTGTATTGGTTGCACGCCTTTCTATTTGTAACGAATATTGTTGATAATCAACGCAACAGCTACTTAAAATAAATTTTGCTGTTTTACTCTAGTTTTTTATATTTGCATTTGGCTTTGTTTGCCAAGCCGTACATATTGATTAACGAAGCGTTATGCTCGTCTTGTAATCGGGAACGTAGGAAATTTCTGAATTATAATGACAAGAGAGTATAAATGTTCGCGCATACAGCGTGGACTATATATTACATCTACATTATAAGGTATTCCTACGACCTCCGATTAGAGAAGTGGTATATCAGTGCCACGCTTCTTTTGTGTGTTTATTTGCCCATTTGGTGCTGGTGGGCAGAAAAAGGTTTATATAATAAGACATAAAAAAGAACCAAATTAGAACCAACGAATGTATTGAAATGCACTATACTTTTGCGGAGTAAATACGGAAATGCTAAATGTCAGATAAATTATTTTTTATTAAAAACTTTAGATAAAATGAATAAACAAAAAATTATTGTAGCGTGTATCGCTTTTGTTTTAGTGATTTCAACTGTTTTTGGTCAAGCAACCAAAACGAGTTCTCAAAACATAACAGAAACCATATATGTAGATGGTTATGGATATGATTTAAACTGCAAAGAAACATATACCTATTACATTGATTCTAATGGAAATTATCTTCGCCATGGGACATACTCATGTACTGGTTCTCAAACTTTTAAAGAAGATTGGCAGAGAACGGGGAATTTAAGTATTTCATATACCTATAAGGCCACCTACAAAGATGGCAAATTAAATGGCAGTGTAACTTCAACAACAACTGTAAAAGGAAGTATGTATAAGAGATATGTAGGTACAGCAAATTATAACACATCTGAAACTTCGACAAAAAACTATAAGGAAGACAAACTAAATGGAGCATATAAATATACAAAAACATCAAATGGGAAGACTGAAAAAATTGCATCGGTAAACTTTGCTGATGACAAATTTGCTGTAGGGGATTTCCAATTCTTTGATAATGAATTTGACCTTGATATGAAAGGGAAAATTGATGATGAGGGGCATTGGTCCTATATTTCTTTTAATAAAAATATGATAGAATATAAAATGGTCCATGAATTTGTCCAATCAAAAATTGTAAGAGACAAAAGTATGCAAACAAAAGAGAACAAAACCTATGAAATCCCAGATATTATTAAATCAACACCCGCAAAAGAACTAACAGCATCTTTCCTATTAGATAATGGTTATATATATGAATCTGATTATATTCTTTCTTCTGATTATCAAATAAATCAAGTGTACAAAAAAATTATAAATATTGTTCCTATAACTTTAGACAAACTTCCTGCTAAAGGGTATTACATTGCAATACCAATTAAATTTATGACAGACGATGATTTTGAAGCATTAGCACAATGGTTAAAAGAAATATTAAGAAAAGAATGGGATAAGGAATATAATAATAAATATAATGAAATAGCATCTAAAAGCGCTAATTATAATGTTGATCCAGGTTACTTGTTAGTGGAAAATGTGTTGAAATCTCCTTTAAGATACGAGAAAACTAAAATTGGTTGCCAAGGATATAAAGAATCTTTTAGATTAAAAATAGAAAAAGAAGGGAATGAGGATATTATACTCTCAAAAGATCAAGAAAAAAAGATTTTTGAAGTAGTTGACCAAATTTCTAAAGAATATAATGAAAAAATTTCAAAAAGAGCTATTGCAATTATAACAAATGCATTGGATGAAGTTATAGCATGGCCATCAACAAACGAAAGCAATGTAAAAGCTTACTACAATGGAGAAAGTAAAGGGAACAAAAGTAATTTGTTGAAACAAGACATTTCATATACATATAATATTTTTAAAGACTGGTTGCCAATGTATTCGTATAATATTGATTCTGTATATACTGATAGTAATGTTGTTACTTGTTTAACAATGTTTACAATTAATGTAAAAGGAAAAGAACCTAATTCTTATGAAACATATAAAACGCAAGCATCAATGATGTATTTTAGGGATTGGGTTCTTAATGAAGAAAAATCTTTTAAGCGTAAAGAGAGAATATATAATGACTGGGATAGCATTATTTCTCTGAAAAGCACTATCAAAAACAATAGGACAAAAATTGAGGAATGCAAAAATACATATAATGATGTGTGGGAAGAATATAATACACATAAAGCTTTTAAAGAAGTGGATACACAACTTAAAGATGAGGATTTAAAAAGATATATGCCAATATACAATAATATTATTGATACACAAATGAATTATATTCTTTTTATAAGTTCTAGAAAAGCAATTGATTCAAACACAACTAAAATTCTTACCAAAGCAACAGATTACAAAGATGCACAAAATGCTTATAATTCATATTACCAGAATTGTGATTTCAAAATTACTGAAATATCAAAGGATTGCCAACGAATGAAACAAATATTAGCTACACAGGACAGTTGCCTATCATTTATTGAACTACGAAAAAATATAACAAACAATGATTTGAAATTAGTTTCATTTAAAAAAGTCGCAAAAAATATTTATGGCGTTTACGCTTCATATTTTAAAGAGGCGGATTTAACATGGACAGACGACAATAAAGGCAATGATAAATTGAGGAATGTGATTGATGTCCAAAATCAATTCTTGAAAGTTATGTCATCACCTAACATATCAGATATAGATAAGCAAATAAAAAAGATGAAAGATAAGAGTTTTGAAAATATAAAGAAACAAATATTTGATTAGAAACGAAAAACAGATAAAATGAAAAGAGTTTGTGTCTTAATTTTTCTGCTTTCCCTCTGCTTGGGATCTTTTTCGCAGGAAATCACTGTCCGTTTTACAGGACAACTTAATGGAACAAGCTATTGCCGCCTTGACAGCGTAGCAGTTACTAACCTTACCCGCAACTGGACGGAAACCGTCGAGTACCCCGACACAATAATAGTGCTGGGCGGTACAGTGGGAACAAATCTGAACATTGCCGCCACCCAGGGGCTTGGGCAGAACATTCCAAATCCGTTCGACTGCGAAACCCGCGTGGAACTGTCTGTCTCGCAACGCGAAAATGTGCGTATGCAGCTGCTTGATGCTTCGGGAAAGCAGTATGCTGACTATCGTGGTTCGCTTGATGCTGGTGTGCATACCTTCGACATTTCGGCGGCAGCACCGCAGACATACGTCCTAAATGCAACCGTAGGAAGCCGTTCCTATTCCATTCGTATGGTAAATATGGGCAGCGGATGCGGAAGCAGCATAAAGTGCGCCGGCATTTCGGGCAGCATTACGGCAAAGTTGACTACCGCCAACGAGTTCCAGAATGGTGACAATATGCATTACATAGGATATGTAACTATAGGCAGTGAAGTTGTAGCAAGTAATGTAGTGGAGCAACCGCAGACGGCAAGCGAAGATATAACGCTGAATTTTACACATTGCCAACCGCTGGCTGAGCATGTCGAAGTCACGGCTTGTGATTCGTACGAGTGGAATAATGAAACTTATAACATAAGTGGTGATTATCAACAAACATTTGTGGCTGCAAACGGTTGCGATTCTGTTGTTACCTTGCACTTGACAATAAACCGTAGCAACACAGGAATTGACGAGCAGACCGCCTGCGATAGTTACACTTGGATTGACGGTGTGACCTACACAGAAAGCACCAACGAACCAACATTTACTTTGACAAATGCCGAAGGCTGCGATTCGGTTGTTACCTTGCACTTGACAATAAACCACAGCAACACTGGCATTGATGAACAGACCGCTTGCGACAGCTATACTTGGATTGACGGCGTAACCTACACCGAAAGCACAATTGAGCCGACATTCACACTTACAAATGCCGTTGGTTGTGATTCAGTTGTTACATTACACTTGACAATAAACCATAGCAATACAGGCATTGACGAACAGACCGCTTGCGAAAGTTACACATGGATTGACGGCATAACATATACCGAAAGCACAAACGAGCCAACATTCACGCTTACCAATGCCGCAGGCTGCGATTCTGTTGTGACCTTGCACTTGACGATAAACCACAGCAACACAGGCATTGACGAGCAGACCGCTTGCGACAGCTACTCATGGATTGATGGAGAGACTTATACGGCAAGCACCAACGAACCGACAGTTACTTTGACAAATGCAGAAGGCTGCGATTCTGTTGTGACATTACACTTGACAATAAACCATAGCAATACTGGCGTTGATGAGCAAACTGCTTGCGAGAGCTACTCATGGATTGACGGCGTAACCTACACAGAAAGCACCAATGAACCGACTTTCACTTTGACCAATGCTGTAGGTTGCGATTCTGTTGTCACCTTGCATCTTACGATGGTGTGTCCTCCTACGGTGCAGACTATTTCTGCAACAAATATAACAACTACAGGCGCAACCCTCAATGGCAATGTAACATCCGATGGCGGTGCAACTGTAACTGACCGCGGATTCCTTTACGGCACAAGCGCAAATAATCTTTCACAAACTGTAGAGAGTGGTAGCGGAACTGGTAGCTATACGAAAGCACTCACTGGTCTTTCCTCTAACACAACATATTATTACAAAGCATACGCAATAAATTCAATTGGAACATCGTATGGCGAAGTGATGTCGTTTACGACAAGTTGTGAATGTGGAGGTTCGTACAAAGTTACCGACTATGACGGAAACCAATACAACACCGTACTTATAGGCGAGCAGTGCTGGATGGCAGAGAATCTCAAAACTACCAAATTTGCTAATGGTTCATCTATTTCTTATGGCATATATTCAGATGCGTGGGATGTGCAGTATCCACGGATTAGTGAAACGGTTTCTTACCGCTATTATCCGAATAATAGTAGCGGCAACGTGTCCACATACGGATATCTCTACAATTGGCCTGCTGTTATGCACGGAGCAAGCAGTAGCAGTACGAATCCAAGTAATGTACAAGGTATATGTCCAACAGGGTGGCATCTGCCGAGCGAAGCCGAATGGACACAACTTACCAGCTATTTAAAAACGCAAAGCCAGCATCAATGTGGCGGTAGCACTACTAACATAGGCAAGTCGCTTGCCTCTACATCTGGCTGGAATAGTAGTACAAATACATGTGCTGTAGGTAATACCCCTGCCAATAACAACTCCACTGGTTTTGGTGCGAAACCTGCAGGTTACTTTGACCCCACTGGATATGTTGACAATGTAAGCGAATGTGTAAAATATTTCAAAAGTTATGCAGTTTACTGGAGCGCTTCTAGTGGTAGTGGTAGTTACCTGTCTTGCTTCGTTATCGCCACAAGTAATACTGGAGCCAATGTGGTCAAATCCTATTATAGAAAGAACTTCGGAGCATCTGTTCGTTGCGTAAAGGATTAGGCAATTTTTATTAATTATGATTTACGGCAGTCGGCATTGGTCGGCTGCTGTTTTTTATACTATTCTTTTTGCATTATGCAAAATGGATAGTGAAAAAATCCATAAGTCGATTTTTGTTTTTTACTGTTCGTCCTTTTTTACTTGTTTTGCTTTGTGAGCAAAGGGTTGCTGAATAATAACAGAGTATAAGCAATAAAACAGAATAATTTCAGTCTTTTTTCAATCAAAATCACACACAAAAAAGAACCAAATTAGAACCAACAATATTTAATTTTTTTTATATTCCTTTGCGGTGAGATTTGTTCAATGAATGATATTAAACAAAATATAGTTATTAATTTAAATTTTAGGTAAAATGAAGAAGTTATTAATTTTAGGTCTCTTTGTAGTAGCAGGTTTGATGATGTCTAGTTGCTGCAACGATTATGATTGTTTGATTGAAAAGTATTCAAATACTGATGATCCTACGGAAATGGCAGAAATTGCCAACAAGATGATAAAATTGCAGAGTGAAGGCAAGCAGATGACAATGGAACAGCAAGTCGCTTATCAAAAAGTGATGGTAGAAAAACAGGTAAAAATGCAGAAAAATGCATTTAATATGGATGATTCAAAGTAAATATTAGTAATAATTTAAATTTTATGTAAAATGAAGAAATTAGTAGTTTTAGGAATGTTCGCGTTTGCCGGACTGATGATGTCGAGCTGCTGCAACGATTATGATTGTCTTATCGAAAAGTATTCTAAGACAAACGATCCTACCGAGATTGCCGAAATCTCAAACAAGATTATGAAGTTGCAAAGCGAAGGCAAGCCAATGACAGAAGCACAACAAATGGCTTTAATGAATGCGATGTCAGGTAAGGTTGAGACACCAGCGATGAGTTATGATGATTAAGTTATTAATTTAAATTTTAGGTAAAATGAAGAAACAAAGAATTATTGGAGCGGCTATCGCCTTTGTAGCCTTGGTGTTGTTTATTTTTCTTCCAATAGCTAGTGTTCACCGTGGTGTAGATGCTTATTTTTCATTGGGAGAATGTTATACGAACTTTGATGTGCTTTCTGGGGACATAGGCCTATTCGTTACTGTTACTAGTGTGTTGCTTATATTTTCTCTATTTGGAATAGTGGCAAACCTTATAGGCAAGTTACGAGTATTGGCGGCTTGGCTTATGCTTATCCCGTTTTTGTGGTGTCTTGTGCCAAAAACTGATATGGGCAGTGCTGTTTGGGTTTATGGTACACTTACAGTCGTGCTGATAATCTATTCAATGGTTACAAAGAAGAAAGCAAAGAATAAAGAAATGTAATTTTTAGTAATAATTTAAATTTTAGTAAAATGAAGAAGAATTTTTTATTAATTGCGTGTGCAGTCGCGCTTGTGTTAGGGTTTAGTTCGTGTGGGAATCCAGATGCTAAAATTACCCTTAATGAGGACTTAAAATACATCGTTAATGTAATTGGTGATGAGGATTTCTTTGAACCGGTTGCAGGTGTGTATCCTGTAACTGAAGTAGATGAAAAATTGCAAGTTACAATAGAGTTTGAAAAATCTAAGAATACAAAAAGCAAAAAATATACAGCTATAGAATTTTCTTTTAATCCAGAGGATAAAGATGAGCATGATATTAAGTTTAATAATGACTATATTGAATTTCATGCTGAAAATAGACAAAACGTCTTAAGAGAATTGCTTAATGCACAGGTTGGCGATCATATTAAAGTCACATTCTCATATATGCCTACAGACAAAACTGCGAAAAAGGAACTTTTGGAGAAAATTTATACTACAGGTAGCATTGTTCTGTATCTTGATGAAGACGAAGAAGAGAGCGATGACAATGCCACTAAAAGGAATGATGACGATGAAGAAGAACTCGATAGCGATGATGAAGAAGATGATGACACAAGCGACAACACATCTTCTGCCGACTGGGATGCAATCCTTGATGAACTCGAAAATTATGTAGATAAGACTATCACTGTATGCAACAAAGTAAATAACGGAGATATGAGTGCAATGTCGGAATATTCGTCGTTGATTCAGTCGTCACAGGAATTGAGTTCCAAGCTCGCCCAAGGACAAGGTTCTATGACTGCTGCACAAGTAGCCCGCTATACCAAGATTTCCACAAAGATGGCTAACGCTGCAATAAAAATGCAATAAATGCTACAATAACTAATGTCTGATTAGGTCGGCAGTGAAATCTGCCGACTTTTTTTGTTTATGATAAACATCAAGGAATCAAAAGTCGCACTAGAAAGTGAAATAATATCAAATCAACCAGTCCAGATAAAAATAATTTCTAATCCCCAAAATTATACCGATTTTTAGGATTATGATTGCCTATACCTAATAAAAATCAAACTACAACATACCTTGAACATTTGATTTTGAAATGATTTATTGAATTTGTAGGGTCGTTGCGCGCAACAACTCTACATTGAATCATTAAATCCTTTCCAATTCCATCATCTTCTCCGCCACCAGCCTTGCAGCAAACGCCACATACTCAACACAAGGACGCTTCTTGTAGAACTCGGCATTGCGGGTCGATGGTTCGGCGCATGGACAGGTGTCGTCGGGCAGACCAAGCAAACGACGGCAGATGATGTCTCCGTTTTCGGCACGGAACTTTTCGGCGAACTCCTGCACAAGAGCATAGTTGGCTGTGCGTGCCGCCTTGTCCGAAGGATCATCGGCTGGCGAAATGAACCCAGCACACATTGCCATTCCGCACACCGCACCGCACACCTCGCGCATACGACCTATGCCTCCGCCAAACGATGCCGAAATCTTTGCTGCCATTGTTTTGTCAACACCAAAATCCTCGGCAAATGCCATAAACACCGACTGCGAACAGTTGTACCCATTCTTGAAATACTGCACCGCCAGTGCAACTTTCTGTTCTATGTAGCTTTCCATGGTCCTGAATTTTGGGCAAAGGTAATAAAAATGGCTAAAAGGCAAACACTCCCCCTTGCCATTAAGGCCGTTAATACCTTTAATGGCTTTAACGCAGGGGGGAGAACAACAGCCTTTTCGCCTTTTTTATTCACATCCCCGATTTGATAACATCCCCAAACCTACCGTCCGCCATTGTCCAAAATTCGCTAAACTCGCGAAGTAATAAAAATTTTGTAAGATGAGAATACATTTCATAGCAATTGGCGGTGCTGCAATGCACAACCTCGCAATAGCACTACACAAGAAAGGTTACAACGTAACGGGTTCCGACGATGAAATTTTCGAGCCTTCGCGTTCGCGCCTCGAAGCCTGCGGACTTCTGCCAAAGGATTTCGGCTGGCATCCCGAAAACATCACCAACGACATCGACATTGTAATCCTCGGAATGCACGCCCGTAAGGACAATCCCGAACTTGTCCGCGCACAGGAACTCGGCTTGAAGATTTGCTCCTACCCCGAATACCTCTACGAGCAGACAAAATCGAAAATGCGTGTCGTTATCGGCGGAAGCCACGGCAAGACAACCATAACCTCGATGATTATGCACGTGCTGAAAAACGCAAACCTCGGCTTCGACTACATGGTTGGTGCCAACATCAAGGGCTTCGACACTATGGTTAACCTCGAAGATAAGAACCACGTGGCAATATTCGAGGGCGACGAGTACCTGTCATCACCTATCGACCTCACTCCAAAATTCCACTGGTACAAACCACACATTGCCGTACTTACTGGCATAGCATGGGACCACATCAATGTTTTCCCAACTTTCCCGAAATATGTCGAGCAGTTTGAAATATTTGTAAAGTCGATACAGTACGGCGGAAACCTTTTCTGGTTCGAAGGTGACGAAAACCTGAAAAAAATCAGCCGTGTAAACCATGACATCAAGTCGGAATCCTACGGCAAAATCGACGTCATCGAGGAAGACGGCAAGTACTGCGTGATACGTGGCGACAAGAAATACGTGCTAAACGTTTTCGGCGACCACAACTTCCAGAACATCAACGCAGCATACAAGGTTTGCGAGAAATTAGGCATAAAGGACGACGTTTTCTGGTCGGCAATGGAAACTTTCGAAGGTGCGGCAAAACGCTTGCAACTGGTAAAGGAAACCGACGACTCGGCATTCTACATCGACTTTGCACACGCACCAAGCAAGCTGAAAGCCACCGTAAATGCGCTGAAACAGAAATATCCGAAGCGCAAACTCATTGCCTGCATCGAGCTGCATACTTTCAGCAGTCTGCAGAAGAATTTCATTCCACAGTACAATGGTGCAATGGACAAGGCCGATACCGCTATCGTATATTACAACCGCGAAGTTTTGAAACACAAGCAGTTGCCTGATATTCCCGAAGAATATGTAAAGGAAAGTTTCGGCGGAAATGTAACCGTATATACTGACACAAACAAGTTGCAGGACTATCTGCGTTCCACCGACTGCCACGGCACCAACTACCTGATGATGAGCAGCGGAAACTTCAACGGCGTTGACTTCAAGAAACTTGCCGACGAAATAATATGACGACCAAACCCGCCATATTCCAAGGCAAATACCTTATAACCATAATTGCTGCCGTAGCGATATTTGTCGTTACGGCAGTATCTAACTATGGCTACTACAACCCCGATGAACATTACCAGATTGTGGAGTACGCCGGCATAAAAACCGCCACTTTCAACCCTACAATCTCGTGGGAATACGATGCCCAGATTCGTCCGATGTTGCAGCCTGCCATCTGTGCTGGGTTCCTAAAGGTGTTCTCGTGGCTTTCAATCGCTGACCCCTTCGTGCAGACAATGCTCATGCGCATTTTCACTGCCTTCCTCAGCCTAGCCATAATACTATATTTTGTAAAAAATACCATTTCGACATTCACCGACGAGCGAAAACGATTCGGCTATTTTGTCGTTTCGCTGCTATTGTGGTTCATTCCTTGCCTTAGTGTCAGGTTTTCGGCAGAAATATACGGAGGACTATTCTTCCTTCTGGCACTTGCCATATATCACTCGGGCATGGAAAACGTGAAAAGCAAAGTGTTCTTCGGCATTTCGCTCGCACTTTCGTTCATTTTCCGTGCGCAGATGGGACTTGCAATAGCTGGATTTCTACTTTGGTCGTTGATTATCGACAAGAAAAAACTGAAAACCTTTGTCACTCCGTTTTTCTCGTTTGTGCTTACATATCTGCTACTCGGATTTTGCATCGACTGGTGGTTTTACGGGCAACCAGTTTTTACACCATACAAATATTTGATTGTAAACGCAGAGGTTAGTGCAGAGCGATTCGGAACAAGACCATGGTGGTACTATTTATACCAGATTGTTTCGTATCCGACATATTTTGTTGGAATACCGCTTGCATTAGCACTTATTTTCCTGCTAATCCGCAATCCGAAGAACCCTTACATCTGGAGCTTCCTACCGTTTCTGCTGGTCCATTCACTCATAGGTCACAAGGAAACAAGATTTATGTTTCCGATGGCATTCCTCGCTCCTATTATACTTGTTTCGGCATATACCGAGTCGGGCAAAATAATCCGTTCCGAACGGTTCAAGCATGTAGCCAACTGCATAATACTGCCGATATTTGCTGCCGTCAACATTCTGGGAATAGTCATCGAAATGAACAAGCCAGCTCGCGACGACAGTCTCTTCCCCACTCGATACATCAACGACAACTTTTCGTCCGACGAAAACGTAAACCTGTTTGTCCACGACATTGTCACCTGCGTTCCGAACGGCTTCTACGAACGTGGGAACATTGCAAAGTCGCAATGCCAGAACTTTTTCCAGCTGCAATACATGTCTGACACCTGCCGCCCCTCACTTTTCGTATGCTACAGTAGCAAACTGAAAGAATTCACCAATTCCGACGAACCTATTTCCGCAATGAACGATATTGGCTACGAACTGGATTTCAGCTACGTGCCGCAATGGGCAGAATTCCTTTTCAAGTTCTTCCCGTGCTTTAATCAGGACGAAGTCGCCTACCTTTTCAGATACAATGGAAAAACTAAACCTTCGGGCAAGATTGTTGCACAATTCGGTACCGACTGCGAAAATACCGACGGCTGGGTTTTCGGAGAACCATTCGTCAAAAACTGACGGTGAAAACCAATACGGCATAACCTTGGAAAGAAAAACATCGGAAATAGATGCCAACGCACAAACCTTGACCGTTTTGGCCCACATCTACGAGGAGACCTTAACCGACAAAGCCGCGATTGTGCTTGAAGCAAACAAAGATGGGGCAAATACATATTGGCAATCGTCACCGATAACCATCGAACGGGCAAGCATCTGGAGCAGTTTTGCCTGTGATTTTACTTTACCAGACAATTTTGTAGAAAACACTACTTTCAAGGTATACCTTTATAACACCTCAGGCGAAACGGTATATATCGACGACATGAAAGCAATTTTCCACTAGGACGCAGAAACGCTACAGAACCAATTTTCTGAAATAATCTATCGTATTTACAAGTCCTTCTTCGAGCTGAATTTTCGGTTTCCAGCCATTAAGCAGTTCCGAAGCCTTTGTAATATCGGGTTTGCGCTGCATTGGGTCGTCTTCGGGCAGTTCGTGAAATTCGATTTTGCTCTTCGAGCCTGTAAGTTCGATTACCTTCTGGGCTAATTCAAGAATAGTAAATTCGCCAGGATTGCCAATGTTCACTGGTCCGGTAACCTCATCGTGCGTATTCATCATCCTAATCATGCCCTCCACAAGGTCGTCGACATATTGGAAACTGCGTGTCTGGCTACCGTCACCGTAGATGGTTATAGGTTTGTCCTGCAAAGCCTGGACAATAAAGTTTGAAACAACACGTCCATCGTTTGGGTGCATGTTAGGACCGTAGGTGTTGAATATACGAATTATCTTTATGCGCACATTGTTCTGCTTGTGGTAGTTGACGAATAGCGATTCGGCACAGCGTTTGCCTTCATCGTAGCAGGAGCGTGCGCCAATAGGGTTCACATTGCCCCAGTAGTTTTCGGGTTGCGGATGCACCTCAGGGTCGCCATATACTTCGCTGGTGGAAGCCTGCAATATCTTGGCATTTGTGTTTTTTGCCAATTCAAGCATATTTATTGCGCCCATTACCGAAGTCTTTATCGTATTTATCGGATTGCATTGATACTGAATGGGCGAAGCAGGACAGGCAAGATTGTATATTTCGTCAACCTCGATTGAAAACGGCATTGTCACATCGTGGCGCACCAACTCAAAATACGGATTGTCGAGAAGATGCTTGATATTATCTTTCGAACCAGACGAATAGTTGTCGAGGCAGATGACCTCGTTGCCATCGTTGAGCAGCCGTTCGCACAGATGGGAACCAATGAATCCTGCACCGCCGGTAACCAATATCTTCTTCATATACAATTTTTGTGAAATATATTATAGGTTTAAATGTTTCAAATTAGAACGGATATCCAATACCGAAGTTAAGAGTAAACTTATTGACCTTGAATGGCTTGAACGACTCGAACCATGCTTCAGAGCCTGTCAGCGACGGATTATAAACAGGTATTCCTATGTCGAAACGCAGGACGAGGAATTTCAGGTCAAACCTTAATCCGAAACCAGTTCCCATTGCAATCTGCTTGTAGAATTCGTTGAACTTGAACAATGCTCCACTGCGGTTGTCTGCCTTGTCGATAGCCCAGATGTTGCCTGCATCAACGAATAGCGCACCTTGTAGGAACGAAACCATTGTAAATCGGTATTCAATATTGAACATCAGTTTCATATCGGCAATCTGGTCGTAGTTACGGTGGGTGTTCGAATATGACCCCGGCCCCAGTGTCCTTACCTGCCAAGCCCTTATGTCGTTGGCACCACCGATGAAATACCTTTTTACAAACGGGAGTCCCCGAGTAGAATTGCCATACGGCAAACCTATACCTAAAAATGCACGGTATACCACACTATTCTTCCCATTTATAATATTATAGAAGCGATAGTCGAAGTCGGCTTTTACATATTGCGCGAACTCTACGCCAAGAAATTTGTACGATTCCTCATCACGCTGTATCCCAGAAGCCAAATATATTCCATCAAGCAAATTTCCACAAGTTTCAACATTAAGCCAGAAATATGTGAAATTACGCTTTACATTTACATTCTGGTTGTTGAAGACCATATCGTAGCTGAATACCATAAGGAACTGGTCCTCATACGAGTATTTTATGTAAAGGTTCTGTATCCTTCTTCTGAAGTCGTCGCTGAAATCCAAGATTTTTACCCAGTACAATTCTATAGGATTAATGTAATGAGTAATGTACTTGTTCTTGTACCCAATCCAGCTATAACCGAAATTAAGGTTGGCGATTGTTCGTGTATAGTCCGGACGGTTCTGATAGTTGTATGAAAGACTCAACTGTGTTTTGGGGTCGTGACGCTTTATGAATTCAAAATTGTTGAAGAATGGCAGCAGTAGTTTTGGAAAAGTCAGTTTTACTTCACCGCCATATTCCAAAGTGTTGAAAAACTTCGAATTCATTTCCTCGTTTGTGGTAGTGTCGAGCAATGCCGAAGTCTGGAACGAAATGTTAGCCTTTGCCGAAAAAATCTGCGCACCACGGAATATGTTGCGGTTCTTGTACGAAAGCACACCTGCCATACCTATGTTCCCCGAAGTATTGCTTCCTTCCAGTTCTACGTTGAACGACTGACGCTTCATAGGAGCAAGGTATATGTTGACATCAAGAAACTGCTTGCTTATGCTTTCGAGATGCACCTCGTCTATGTTAGGTGGAGTGAGCTTTATATTGATCAGTCGGAACTGCTTTAAACTTGACAGATGGCTGTAGGTATCTTCAACATTGCTGATGCTATACTTGTCCTCTGGCTTGAAAAAGCACGATTGCATAAACACCGATGTACGGTGACGCATTTTTTTGTCGTACGTGAATTTTATTCCATCCTTCACGAACATATTTGTAGTATGCGATGATGTGTCACTACTTTTATCAAAATCGTAATTGGTAAATATGTTTACCGACCTTATTGTCTGGCTTTGGAAGGCATCATCCGAATCTTCATCAGACTTGCGGATAAGCATTGTAAGCTTTACAGTCAAGTCCTCCTGAAGTGTATCGGCAAAAAAGCCAACATTGTTAATTGAAAAATAGAAATAGCCATGGTTCTTGAAATATCTTGCCACCCGCTCCCTTTCTGCCTTAAGTGTATCGGTATTGAAACTATGGCCAACCTTTATAAGCGAATTAACAGTATCTTGGAAAAACAAGTCCTTAATCTCCTCGTTTGCAATATCATACCCCAACGATGAAATCTTGTATGAAGGACCGGAAGTAACATAATATTTTACCTTTGCTTTCTTTCTGTTGGAAAAGTGTTCTGTAAATGTTACTGTTGACCTGTAATATGATTGGCTTGCCATATATGCCTCAATGTTCTCAATGCTTTTGTTTCGGGCTTCGGAAGCGTATATGACAGGAGCTTCTCCTATGGAATTTGCCAGTTTCTCTTTCCAATTCCGTGTTTTCCCGCTCTTCATAAAATTGTACACATAGAGATTGAAAGGGATAAATCCAAGAATTTTTTTGTTGCTTTTTTGGCTTAATGTCACACCAAGGTCTTTTTTGTTAATATTGTTGTTGTCGCAAAAAACCTTATTTTTGACAAGAAGATACTCACCATCACCGACAAATTTTGTTGATTTGCAAGAACAAAAAGCAACCATTATCACTGCTGATAACAATATGAATATACAGGTATGCAATATGTCGGTTCTCTGTTCCATTATTCGCGCAAAGGTAATATAAAAAACGTGAAGATATGTTTGCACACAAAAAAAGCGACCTAATTTCGGTCGCTTTAAGCTATATTCAGTAAATCATATTAGAATTTGCATCCGATTGTAAACGAAATCTGGTTCCTGCTGAACGATACCTTGCTTTGATCGCTGGATACAAGACCTTCGTACATATAGTATACGTACGAGTTTGCTAAGTACGAATAAGCTATGTCAAAAAAGAAATAATTTGTACGGAAACCAAGTCCTGCGCTGGCAAGCCAAGTGTCGGAACTGCTATTGGGTGACGAACTCTTGTACGGACTTGAATAATAAGCGCCACCAAGCCTCATATTTAGAACGCCAAGCCTATATTCCAAACCTAATTTCACACAGTGACCAACCTTGTAGTTATCCATTATTTTTTGCGTTTCTGCCGCAAAGTCATAGTCGTCGCTCCTCATTTTTATTGCATTGTAGTTTGCAAGGTCGTAGTCAAGATTGATGAGCAAGTTTTCGTTTGGAATGTAGCAAATGCTAGCGTTAGCTCTGAACGGAGAGAGTATGTTGTATTCGAATTCGCCTTCTGGAGAATCGCAGGTCATTGTGGAGTCGCCAAGTTGAGTCTCGCAGTATGTAGAATACTTGTCCTTCATACTTAAGGAAGTAGGTGTATGAATTGCTGCACCGAATCTGAGTTGGTCTATTGGTTGGTACAAAATACCAAGCTTGAAATTCACTCCGCTTCCCGACGAGTGTACATAATCGGTGAAAGTGAAACTCTTTGGTCCTACAGTTACATTTTCACGGCTTTCATACGATATTATCTGTTGCTTGTAGTTTACCGACTGTATGCCAAGGTTGGCTCCAACATAAATCTTATGCATGAAATTGAACGCGATGGAAATATTGTATTCACCAAGCGAACCTTTCTTAGTAAGCCTTTGGCTTTGCTTCTCACCGTATTTATCGTATGCACTGACATATTCGTCCTCTGCTGTTTGGGATGCAGGGTCTATAAGATAGGTTTCCCAAGCAAGACGACTGTAGAACGGGTCGTTGTCTTCAAAGGTCAGATAATTTATACCGTTGGCTCTTGCTGCAAACCAATCTGTAAATGAGCCATGGTCGTTTACGCCGTTTATACTTATATTTTCCGAAA
>CAJOEG010000005.1:31875-37589 GCA_905233405.1 uncultured Bacteroidales bacterium
GTCGTTCTTGCGTTCGAAAGCCTGAACAAACGAAGCCTCGTTTATGTCGAAGTAGTTGGCGCTAAAATCACGGTTTCTAGTACCAAGGTAAGATGATTCGGTATTGTTAATCTTGAAACTTGGCGAGAACGAAATCTGCGTCGACTTGTAAACGCCCATTCCTGCGGGATTGAAACTTATTACCGATGGATCGGCGCCGAGTGCTCCAAACGAACCTGCCATTCCGTTGGCACGGGCAGTACCGCTTGGCAAGTAGAACGAATACCTTAATGCGTCTGTTTCATTTTGTGCTATTGCCAGACCGCATAGCAATATTGCAAATATGCTAAATACTAACTTTTTCATAGCTTATCTCCTTCCTGAACTTGAGTGTGATGATGAACTTGAGTGTGATGATGAACTTGAGTGTGACGAGCTCGAATGTGACGAACTCGAACTTGAATGTGAACTACCGCTGTAGCTGCTGCTCGAACGAGAACTGCTACTGCTTGATGATGGCGAGTAACTTCTGCTCGAATTGCTTGAAGATGAACTTGAGGGGGTGTAGCTTCTGCTGCTCGAACTCGACGAACTGCTGTTGTACGACCTTGAACTTGACGAACTGCTGCTCGATGGTTTCGATGTCGAGTTGTAGTTGCTGCTGGAATTGCTACTTGACGAAGGTTTGCTTGTGCTTGAACTACTGTTTGCCGATCTTGATGATGAGTTGTAGTTGCTGGAACTAGAACTGCTTGGCTTGTTGTAGCTGCGGCTATTACTTGACGAATTTACTCGTCCAGAATTGTTGTTGTTTACACTTGATCCAGAATTGTCCCTATTTGCACCGCTGTTTGGGTCTTTTGTTTCGGTAGATCCATTGCTTGTCCTGTTGTCTGTCGACGTGTTGATTCTACCCGAATTGTTGACAGGTTCTTTGGTTGCCGTAGAACCGCTTACAGTGTTTGTCTCTCTAGTCACGTTATTGTTTATAACTGGATTTGGGTTGTCATTTACAACTCTGCCTGTATTGTTGTTTGTAGTTGCGTCTGCAGAAGTTCTGCTTGCTGTTGAAGCATTATTTACTGTTCTGCTTGTTGTTGATGTTGCACTTACAGGTGATTTAACTCCTGATGAAGAATTGTCGCCATTGTTGTTTCCATTTGAAACTAACCGTGCACTGCCTGTTCCATTGCCATATCCGCTCATTGAACCGCGATGTCCATAGTAAGTTGAGCCAAATGCATTGTCATCGTTTGGGCTATGTCCGTGACCGTTACCGTGTCCGTGGTCATGTCCGTGATAATTATGATGCCAGTACGAATAGTCGTAGTAATGGCTGTAGTAAGGATTGTATCCATAACCATATCCGTAGTGACTGTAGTATGGAGTGTAGTAATACGGCGATGAGTACCACGAATAGAAATACGGGTCGTAGTAATAACTATATGAATAGTATGGTGTGTACCAAGGATCCCAGAACGGGTCGTAATAGTACACAGGTGTGTAGTAAGTGCCGAATCTGCGGAAATGCGAGGTGTAATAGTAGTCGTCACCTACATAGTAATAATTGTTCTCAATGTAATTTCCGCTGCCGTCGTAGTAATTGTCGCTGCCGCCATAACTATAATTATTGTCGTAATATGAATTGTTGTCACCCTCTGAATAATATGTTACCGTACCATCATCGTTATGATAATATCCATCTTCGGCATTATATTCTCCTTTCGGAACATCTGAATCGCTGACAGTTACAGTCTTGGTAGGAATCACCTCTTCCTTGCTTTTTACATAATAGTTATCATCGTAAACCTTTGTAGTATAAAGACTTGTGTCGCAAGATGCTAGGGTGATGAGCACTAGGGTCAATATGTAAAACAAATGTTTCATAGTGAAAATTTTTTTCTAATTTTGTAACTTCAAAAATAATAACTTTTTAAATAAGTACTTATTGTAATTACAAATTTTATACCAATATAGAAATGGCAAAGTTGACGAAGAGATCGGAGAATTATTCTCAGTGGTACAACGAGCTTGTTGTTCAGGCAGATTTGGCGGAACAGTCCGCAGTTAGAGGATGTATGGTTATCAAGCCTTACGGTTATTCGATATGGGAAAAAATGCACGACATTCTTGACAAAATGTTTAAGGAAACTGGTCACACAAATGCATATTTTCCGCTTTTTATTCCAAAGTCGTTCTTCAGCCGTGAAGCCGACCACGTTGAAGGTTTTGCAAAGGAATGCGCAGTAGTAACTCATTATCGTCTTCGCACCAATGCCGACAAAACGGCAGTTGAGGTTGACCCAGAAGCAAAACTTGAGGAAGAACTCATTGTTCGTCCGACTTCCGAAACCATAATCTGGAACACACTGGGTTAAGTCGTACCGCGACCTGCCCATCCTTGTTAACCAGTGGGCAAATGTTGTCCGTTGGGAAATGCGTACCCGTCTATTCCTTCGTACTGCCGAATTCCTGTGGCAGGAAGGTCATACCGCACATGCTACCAAGGAAGAGGCTATGGAAGAAGCCGACAAGATGGTTCATGTATATGCCGATTTTGTTGAGAATTATCTTGGTGTTCCGGTAGTTATCGGTCGTAAGACCGACAGCGAGCGTTTTGCTGGTGCCGAAGAGACATTCTGCATCGAGGCTCTCATGCAGGACGGAAAGGCTTTGCAGGCTGGTACATCGCACTTCCTTGCACAGAATTTCGCTAAGGCATTCGATGTTACCTTCCTCAACAAGGAAAACAAGCCTGAATATGTTTGGGCAACTTCGTGGGGAGTTTCTACCCGACTGATGGGTGCGCTCATTATGGCTCACTCTGATGACAACGGTCTTGTGTTGCCTCCGCATCTGGCTCCTATTCAGGTTGTTATCGTTCCTATCTACAAGACCGACGAACAGCTTGCAATGATTTCGGAACGCGTACACGAACTTTGCGCTAAGCTGAAGGCTGCTGGTATTAGCTACAAGTACGACGACCGCGACACTCAGCGTCCGGGATTCAAGTTTGCCGAATGGGAAATGAAGGGTGTTCCTGTACGTCTTGCTATCGGTCCAAACGACTATGAAAACCACACTTGGGAAGTTGCCCGCCGTGATACGCTCACCAAGGAAAATGTTGCTGATGATGGCATTATCGATCACATCAAGAACTTGCTTGAGGACATCCAGAAGAACATCTACAAGAAGGCATACGACTACAGGGCAGCACATACCTATAAAGTTGACACATGGGACGAGTTCAAGCGCGTAATCGAGGAAACTCCAGGCTTCATTCTTGCACACTGGGACGGTACTGCAGAAACCGAAGCTAAAATCAAGGAAGAAACCAAGGCAACTATCCGTTGTATCCCGATGGATGCTCCCGAGGAAGACGGCGTTTGCGTATATTCGGGCAAACCTTCGAAGAGAAGAGTGCTGTTTGCAAAAGCGTACTAATACAGTTGAAAGTTAATAGTTAAGAGTTGAAAGTTGGTTGATGGGATGCAAAAGGGCTAAAAGTCGTTAAGCCTGTTAGCCTTTAAGCCTTCAAGCCCAACATAGAGAAACATCGTATGGAAAGAGATACAGAAATACGCGACGGAATAATAAAGACCATGCTCGAGAAGTCGCAGTTGAAACAAGTGGTTTACGACAATACCAAGGAGGCGTTTTCGATTCTGAAAAAAGTTTTGCACGACATTGTAATCGAATACAATGGAATCCTGAAGGATGCCGACGACAGAATAAAACTCGAATACCGCGACCGCGGTCTGTTCGAGACCGAAATCAAGGTTGCAGGCGACTTGCTGATATTCAATATGCACTCCAATATTTTCGAGTTTCCGCGCAACCACGAAATATGGAAGGACAGCTATTATATTGACCGTCCATTGGTTACATATTCGGGAATAATCAACATATACAACTTCCTAGCCGATTCGTTCAAGTACAATAGGGACGAGGACCTTGGCTACCTGATTGGTCGTATGTTCATCAACAACGAGAGCACTTTCTTTGTTGAAGGTCGTCGCGAACTGGGCTTTGGCTATCCGGCTTTCGGCAAGAACAAGGTTGACTACGAAAGTCTGCACCAGCTTGTTGAGTCGGCTATAGCGTATGTACTCAAGTTCGATTTGCTGGTTCCTCCGTACAACGATGTGAAGATTGTAAATGTCGATTACATGAAGGAACGCATCAACAAGTCGAAGATGCAGACCGGCAAGCGTATGGGCTTCGAGTACAATGCAATAAAGGGGCTGCCTCAGGTTGATAAGGAAATTAAGTAGAAAAATTCGCGCCCTTCGACAAGCTCAGGGAGCGAAGAGTTTGGCGGGTAAACACTAGATCTATGACCACATTTCCAAAACTTATACTCAAGCGTGACAAGGAAAAGTCGCTGATGCGCCGCCATCCGTGGGTGTTCTCGGGGGCAGTAGCCAAAATACAAGGCAATCCGCAGGAAGGCGACCTCGTGGAAATATTTTCGTACGACGGTAACTATCTGGCAACAGCCCATTATCAAGACGATAGCATTATTGCAAAAGTTGTTGATTTTGAGCGAAATGTCATCGATGAGGCTTTCTGGACAAGAAGGTTTGAATCGGCAATAAACTATCGCTGCAATTTTGGCTTTTTTGATTTATCAGATACCAATGTCTTCCGTCTAGTGAACGGAGAGGGCGACTTTATGCCAGGACTGATTGCCGATTTCTACAATGGCGTCGTTGTGTTTCAGGCTCATTCGGTTGGAATGTACAGGTTGTTTCCACAGTTTGCTAAAATTGTTTGCAAGTTATTGGGCGACAGGGTAATATCCATCTTCGACAAGAGCAGTGCAACAATCCCGCATATCCAAACTACCGATTCGTTCATCTGGGGAGAATCCATTGAGGAACGCGAAATCTGTGAAAGTGGCAACCGTATGATAATCAACTTCTACGAAGGACAGAAGACAGGCTTCTTTGTTGACCAGCGTGAAAACCGCAAACTGGTTGGCGAACTTTCGTCGGGAAAGCGCGTGCTCAATACCTTTGGTTACACTGGCGGATTTTCGCTGTCGGCATTGCGTGGCGGTGCTTCGTATGTCGAAACCGTTGACATATCAAAGAAGGCAATCGCACTTTGCGAACGCAATGTGGAACTGAATTTTGCCGATGCACCGCATAAGGGCGTGGCAAAGGATGTGCTTGATTATCTAGGTACTATCGACAATGATTTTGACATTATAATCCTTGACCCACCGGCATTTGCAAAGAACCATCGCAGTCTGCAGCAGGGACTAAAAGGCTACAAGAACATAAACCAGAAGGCTATAGAAAAGATAAAGCCGGGTGGATTGATTTTTACATTCTCGTGTTCGCAGGCGGTAAGCAAGGACGACTTCAAGACCATGGTTTTCACGGCTGCAGCAAATGCCCACAGAAATGTGCGTATTGTTCGCCAGCTTCCACATGCCATCGACCATCCAGTAAGCATTTATCATCCCGAAGGAGAATATTTGAAAGGGTTAATGATAGAGGTGGAATGATGTAACGATTCTCTATTTGTGGAAGTATTTCCAGATAATCTCCGCCTTTGCCTCACCTAGTGTTTCCGTCAGTTTTTCCTTGCTTGCTTCTTTTATTCCGTTTATGGTCTTGAACTCTTTTAGCAGGAGTTCCTTTGTTTTGGGACCAATGCCCTTGATGTCGTCAAGTTCGCTCTTGAGGAAGTTGTCGGAGCGTTTCTTGCGGTGGAAGGTTATGCCG
>CAJOEG010000006.1 GCA_905233405.1 uncultured Bacteroidales bacterium
CTTAATAAAAAAATAATTATATTTGCATTTTTAAACATTAAATTTAATAATTATCAAATTGTCAAATCATCAAATTTTAGAATAATGAAGAGATTAGCAGTTATTTTGGCAATAGTAGCGATAGCTTTCGCAGCCAAGGCAGAGCGCGTTTCGTATAAGGACGCAGAGAAAGTCGCCAGAGCTCATTATTACCAGACCGTAAATGCATTCAGGGCAACAGAATGGAGTGATATAAGCCTGTCGTGCGTTGTAAATCCCAACGACGCAAATCCGAAGTATAACCTATACATTTTCGATGTGAACGGCGATGAGGGATACATTGTCGTTTCGTCTGACAATAGAATTACGCCTGTACTTGCATATTCGTTTGAGTGTCCGTTCAATATCAACAATATGTCGCCAGGACAGGCTGATTTCTTAAATTATTATAGCGAGTCGAACGACCTTGCCGATAAGGCAGATGCTGAGATTGTTGAAGCAAACCTTTCGGAATGGGGTTATTTGCTTGCATACGACCCGCAGGTAAGAGCAATTCGTGACAATGTTATTGCAACATCTCCTGTTTTGCTTGACGGAATTGCATGGAATCAGGATTGGCCTTTTAATTCAATGTGTCCTGCTAAAACGGGTGGTACTTCAAATTTAAAGGGGCATGCTCCTGTAGGATGTGTTGCAACAGCTACCTGCCAAGTAATGAAATACTGGAACTGGCCATCAAGCGGTACTAGTTCATATACGCATTCAAACTGGGCAAATGGTGGAAATGGCAACATTACTGTGAATTTTTCAAACCAGACATATAATTGGAATTCAATTCCTGACAATCCTTCTTCTACGGAGAATACAGAGTTGGCTAAAATTTGTTACCATGTTGGTGTTGCAGTCAAAATGTACTGGGAGGCCGATGGCTCTGGCGCACAGACAAGTGATGTGCCTTATGCTTTGAAGACTTATTTTAAGTATGGGACAGATGTTTCGTGTAAACAAAAATATTCATATAGCGATGCTAATTGGAGAGCTATGTTAAAGGGACAAATAGATCAGAAGTATCCTATGGTTTATAGTGGTCGTCCATCTTCAGGCGATGGACATGCTTGGAATTGTGATGGTTATCAGATAAGAGTAACAGATGCTGATACTGTAGAATCATTTCACATGAACTGGGGCTGGGGACCATACGGAGGAAATGGTTACTACACACTTGATAACCTTACATCTACCGCAACTATTGGTGGCGATGAAAACAATTTCAACACAAGTAATCAGGTTGTAATAAACATACATCCTAACCAGACATTCTCAACCTGCCAGTCAACCACTATTTCTGGTAGCGAAGGTTCTTTTGACGATGGTAGCCGCGCATACGACTATGTGAACAACAGTGATTGTACTTACGTCATTAATCCGACTTGCGGTTCTTATATTGAGTTGGATTTCTCAAAATTTGATTTGGCAGAAGGTGATTATGTAAATGTATATGCTGGTGACGAAAGTTCAACAAATCTGTTAGCTACATACGATATGGACAATCTTCCAGGAACGACTAAAGTTAAAAGCGCATTTGGTGCGATGACTTTAAATTTTCATACTGATGGAAATGGTGTTGCAGATGGATGGAGAGCTAATTATACAACTAAATCGAGATATTGTTCTGCCGCTAAAGTTACATTGACAGAACCGAGTGGAACGTTTGGGGATGGTAGTAAAACTTGCCAGTATTTGAAAAACACTACTTGTGAATGGTGGATTTCTCCCGAAAATATTAATTCAGTAACAATTTCATTTAATGAATTCAATATTTCTTCTGATGGGACTGACTATGTTGCATTATATCACGATAATACAAATCTCTCAAATCAAGTTGTGAAGTATACGTCTAATAATTTGCCAACAGAACCCATTACTATTCCAGGTTCTGTTGTATGTGTAAAATTCTATTCAAACAATAACACTCAAGTAGGTGACGGCTGGCTATTGTCATACACATCAGACAATGTGACAAACATTGAAGATATAGAAATAATGTCAAACCTTAGCGTTGTTCCTAATCCGACGAGTGATGATGGAAGAATCGTTTTCACATTGACGAGTGCTTCAAACACTAAGATTACAATTACAAATATGCTTGGCCAAATTGTTGGACAACAGGAATATGCATTGCCGTCTGGCTATCATGAAATTTCTTTGAAAGATTTTTCAAATTTATCATTGCAGAATCAAATGTATTTCGTAACTTTGCAAAACGAAAATCAAATAAAGACTTGTAAGTTTTTATTTGCTGAATAGGTTTTTTCATAATGCTCACTAAATACGGAAAAGTGGAATCTCCCCGGTTCTGCTTTTCTTTTTTTACGTATATACTATAATATTTGGAGACTCCATTTTTCTGTAAACATAAAAAAGCGGTGCTCATGATTGTCTTTGGACAATTGTTGGCAAAAAGTAAACAAAAAACCATGTTCGCTGAGTCTGCTTCGCTAAAAATCCGAAACTTGCCGTTTTATGCGCGTTGCGTTTAAGACGCGAATCCGCAAAAACGGCTTCAAACAGACTGATAAAAAAAGCCACCCTTTCGAGTGGCTTTTTTGTTATCAGTTGCGACTGAATTAGTTGTTGTATTCAGCCAAAACTTCCTTTACCTTTTCAGGTGTCATACGACCGTATGTCTTACCGCCGATGCTCATAACTGGAGCCAAACCGCAAGCACCTACGCAACGGAGGCAGTTCAATGAGAACTTTCCGTCAGGAGTTACCTGGCCAACTTCAATCTTGAGTTCGTTCTTCAATGCGTCGAGAACCTTTTCAGCACCTCTTACATAGCAAGCAGTACCAAGGCATACATTGATTGGATGTTCGCCCTTAGGAGTCATAGTGAAGAAGCTGTAGAAGCTAACAACACCATAAACCTTTGCTACTGGAATATGCAGGCATTCTGCAACATATTCCTGTACTTCAGCTGGCAAGTATCCGAAATGACCCTGAGTCTTGTGGAGAACATTGATCAATTCTCCCTCTTTGTTACCGAAGGATTCACATATTTCCTTGATAACCTTCATATTGCATTCTGACAATTTTATTGTAGCCATATCTTTTTCCTTTGTTTAAATTTAACCTTCAATTTCTACCTTAGTTGATCTGTCGATGTAGTGGGTATGCAGCTGTTCGTGTGACAGATGTCCGCATGGTTCACCATAGTATTCCTTGTAGATTGCTATGATGTCCGGATTTTCGTGTGACTTACGAATCGGCTTGCCTGCATCTTCGCGGTAAGTAGCTTCCATACGCTTGCGTATGATGTCGCTGTTACCGTGGTGGTAAGGCTGACCTGCACCACCGATACATCCGCCTGGGCATGCCATAACTTCGATGAAGTGGAAGCCTCTTGGGTTGCCGTTGCGAACTTCTTCCATCATTGCGCGTGCATTCGAAAGAGTGTGGCATACAGCTACCTTAACTGGCAATCCGTCGAAATCAACTGTAGCGGTCTTAACGCCGTCCAATCCACGAACTTCTTCGAAGTCGATTCTTGGGAGGGTCTTCTTTGTGTGAACTTCGTAAGCTGTACGGAGAGCTGCCTCCATAACACCACCTGTTGCACCGAAGATAACTGCAGCACCTGTCGATTCGCCGAGCGGGCTGTCGAAGTCTTCTTCTGGAAGCTGGCTGAGGTCGATGTTGAACTGCTTGATGAGGTGTGCAAGTTCGCGGGTCGAAATCGAGAAGTTAACATCTGGATCGCCGTTTACCTTGAATTCATCGCGTGCAACTTCGCTCTTCTTTGCCAAGCAAGGCATTACAGAAACTACTACCATGTCTTCGCGCTTAACACCAATCTTCTTTGCGAAGAAGTTCTTAGCTACAGGACCGAACATCTGTTGCGGTGACTTAGCTGTTGAGAGGTTGTCGAGAAGATCCGGGAAGTTCTTTTCCATGAACATGATCCATGCCGGGCAGCATGAAGTGAACTGAGGCATTGCAACCTTTTCACCGTTGAGAACCTTAGCAACTCTGTGGAGAAGTTCAGTACCTTCTTCCATGATGGTGAGGTCGGCACTCCAGTCGGTATCGAATACATAGTCGAAACCGATGCGGCGGAGAGCAGCTGCCATCTTGCCGGTAACGATAGTACCAGGTTCCAAACCAAATTCTTCGCCGAGAGCAACACGAACTGCAGGAGCTGTCTGAACAACAACAGTCTTAGTCGGGTCGGCAAGAGCCTTCATTACGTCGCTTACATTGTCAACCAATGTCAAAGCGCCAACTGGGCATACCTGAACGCACTGACCGCAGTTTACGCACGAAGTAGTTCCGAGGTCGCTTTCGAATGCTGGTGATACAACTGCCGGGAAACCACGGTTGATAGCTGACAAAGCACCAACGCTCTGAATCTGGTTACACATAGTTTCGCAACGACGGCACATAACGCACTTGTCCATGTCGCGGTAAACCGACTTAGTAGTGTCCTTGCGGTAAGTTGACTGTTCGCCCTTGAACGGGATTTCGCGGATGCCAAGCTTTGTTGCCAATGCCTGGAGTTCGCAGTCGCCCGACTTAGCGCACTGCAAGCAGTCATTCGGGTGGTCGGAGAGGATAAGTTCAACGACGGTCTTGCGAGCGTTGATAACGCGTGCATTGTGAGTGTGAACAACCATTCCTTCCATACATTCGGTAACGCATGCTGGAGCAAGGTTTCTTCTTCCTTCAACTTCTACGACGCAAACACGGCATCCACCCGGTTTGTTTTCAAAATTCATTCCTGCAAGTTCAAAGTAGCACAATGTAGGAATATCGATGCCATTCTGACGAGCTGCCTTCAATATGGTGGTTCCAGCTTCGACTTCAATCGGCCTATTATCTATTGTTAATTTTACCATTTCTAAATTGTTTTTACGGTTTGAATCTTAATTACTTAACTGATATAGCACCAAACTTACACTTTTCGATGCAGGTACCACACTTAATACACTTTTCTTGATCGATTGCCATTGAAGCCAACTTGTGACCGTTTGCAATGTAATCGGTTCTTGTGATAGCGCTTACTGGACAAGCCTTAGCACAAGCTCCGCAGCCTATACAAGCTTCCTTGTCGATGACATACTGCTTGAGAGCCCTGCACTGACCAGCGCGGCACTTCTTTTCGGTAACGTGCTCTACATATTCGTCCCAGAAGTTGTTCAATGTTGACAATACTGGGTTTGGTGATGTCTGACCTAAACCGCAGAGAGCCGAATCCTTGATAACCATTGCAAGGTTCTTCAACTTTTCGAGGTCTTCCATTGTGCCCTTGCCTTCGGTAATCTTGGTGAGGATTTCGAGCATACGCTTGTTACCTACGCGGCATGGAGTACACTTACCGCAAGATTCTTCGCAGGTGAATTCGAGGAAGAACTTAGCGATAGAAACCATACAGTCGTCTTCGTCCATAACGATCATACCGCCCGAACCCATCATTGAGCCAGCAGCTACGAGGTTATCGAAATCAACTGGAGTGTCGAGGTGCTTTTCTGTCAAGCAGCCACCCGAAGGACCACCAGTCTGTACAGCTTTGAATTTCTTTCCGTTCTTGATACCACCACCAATTTCGTAGATGATTTCGCGAAGGGTGATACCCATAGGAACTTCGATAAGACCTACGTTGTTGATCTTTCCTGCCAAAGCGAATACCTTGGTACCCTTTGACTTTTCGGTTCCGATTGATGCGAACCATTCCCATCCGCGGTTGAAGATAACTGGGATGTTAGCGAAAGTTTCAACATTGTTTACATTGGTCGGGAGTTCCATATAACCAGCCTGTGCTGGGAAAGGTGGCTTGAATGTAGGTTCGCCACGCTTACCTTCCATAGAGTGGATAAGAGCGGTTTCCTCACCGCAAACGAATGCGCCAGCACCGTAGCGGAGTTCGATTTCGAAATCGAAGCCTGTTCCCATGATGTCCTTGCCCAAAAGGCCGTATTCTTCAGCCTGCTTGATAGCAACCTGGAGTCTGTGGATTGCCAATGGGTATTCAGCACGGATGTAGATCAAACCTTTGGTTGCGCCGATGCAGTAACCGCAGATTGCCATAGCTTCGAGAATCGAGTGCGGGTCACCTTCGAGGACGCTTCTGTCCATGAATGCTCCCGGGTCACCTTCGTCAGCGTTGCAGGTAACGTACTTCTGTACGCCTGGACGGCTCTTCGAAGCGATTTCCCACTTAACGCCAGTCGGGAAGCCTGCGCCACCACGACCGCGGAGACCTGATTTCTTTACTACGTCGATAGCCTCAGCTGGAGTCATTTCGGTAAGAACCTTACCCAAAGCAGCATAACCTTCGCGAGCGATGCATTCGTCGATGTTTTCAGGATCGATGAAACCGCAGTTACGCAAAGCGATACGGATCTGCTTCTTGTAGAATTCCATGTGCTTCGAGTCGCTTACATGTTCGTTGTTATCCGGGTCTGTGTAGAGAAGACGGGTAACTTTTCTACCTTTAATAATATGTTCTTCGATGATTTCCTTTGCATCTTCAGGAGTTACCTGAGTATAGAAAGTGTTGTCAGGAATAACCTTTACGATCGGGCCTTTTTCGCAGAAACCGAAGCAGCCAGTCGGAACAACCTTTGCAAATTCTTTCAAACCGTGAGATTCGAGCTCCTTGTCGAGCTGAGCCATAATTTCATGGCTTCTGGATGCGGAACAGCCAGTACCGCCGCATACCAAGAGGTGCATTTTGTATTGTGCCATTAGTTCTAATCCTCCTTATTTAGATTGATCTGTAGTTAGCAGGAAGAATTCCTTCGATCAATTCTCCGTTCTTAATATACTTTTCAATGATTTCGTCGGCCTTCTTTACGTCAACGTAACCGAAAACCACCGGGTCGCTACCTGGGCGAGTTACTTCGATTGTAGGTTCTGCGTGGCAGTAGCCCATATCGCCAACCTGAATTACCAAAGCCTTAACGCCTCTCTTGTCGAGTTCTTCCATGAGGTAGTTCATGATTTCCTTTGCACCTGCTGCGATGCCGCTGGTAGCCATACCTACCTTAATCTGAACGATAGCGTCGGGAGAATTGCTGTTTTCCCTGAGCTGCATTTTGCCTTGCATGTCTTCCTTAATCTTCCTAAGTTCTGCAAGATTCTTGATTTTATTCATACTTATCCTCCAAAGTTAATTTTGAAATATTTGTATTACATTTATTTAACTAGTTTCTAACCTAAAAAATTGAAAGTCCAAAGTTAATTTATTTAGTGCTTCGTAAAATGCTTTTTTGCTCCTAGTTTTACAAAAGAGCTAATTTGTAAAGATTCTAAATAAGAAGTTTGCCGTATTACTTTACAATATTCTTGTATTCAAAGATTTATACCCTAATTTGCATATATATTTCATTCTAAATAAATGTTATTAAACATATCAGAGGTGGCGATATGCCCATAAATTTCTTATGTAAGGTTTTCTCTATTTTTTGTGAGCTTATGTCCTTATGTATATGCCTGTTTGATAGTGATATAAGATATGGAATTGTAAAAATATCTATTTTAGTTGTTACTTGTGAAATCTTTCTATTTTTTTGTGTGAAAAAAAATTGTAACTTTGGCGTTTTTAATGTCGGAGGATTGAAATGGCTTTTATCGTAATTGAAGGTCTTGATGGAGCTGGCAAGTCAACGCAGGTTGATTTGCTGTCAAAATATTTGCAATCAGAAGGTAAGAAGGTTGAATATGTGCATTTTCCGACTGGTGATTCGGAGATTTTCGGCGAGATGATAAACCGTTTTTTGCGTGGCGAGTTCGGCGGAATCGGTGATGTGAATCCATATTTGGTGTCGTTGCTATTTGCTGGCGACCGCTACAATATGGCACCGAAGATTAACGGCTGGCTTGCCGAAGGCAAATTCGTAATCAATGACCGGTATGTGTATTCTAACATCGGTTTCCAGTGCGCCAAGATTGCCGATGAGCAGGAAAAACGCAAGCTGTTCGACTGGATTTTCAACCTTGAGTTCAACTATTTCAAGATTCCTCGCCCAGACTTAAACATCTTCCTCGACGTGCCGTTTTCGTTTACCGAAAAGCGTCTTGCCGAAAACCGTACCGGCAAGGACCGCGACTACTTGAATGGCAAGACCGACATTCACGAGGCCGACCTTGACTTCCAGAAGAAGGTGCGCGAAACCTATATCCGTGCAACCGAAACCGACGATAGGCTTGTGCGTATCGATTGTTCTGACAACGGGCAAATGCTGCCTGCCGAACAAATCTCGGAAAAAATCATTGCCGAACTAAGAAAACATAACTTTGTGAAATAAAACTTAATAATATGATGACGATAATAAGAACCTTGTTCAGATGGCTTGTTGGAGCCACGTTTATTTTTTCAGGCTTTGTGAAGGTGATTGACCCGCTGGGCTACGGTTACAAGATTGCCGACTATCTGGAGGCTATGCATCTGTCTTCCATTGATGGAGCAGCCCTTCCGCTTGCTCTGATACTCGCCGTGTTGGAACTTGTGATAGGCTTTTCGTTGTTCTTCAACCAGTTGCCTAAGCTTGGCGCACTAGGAGCCTTGTTGATGATGGTGTTCTTTACGCCGCTGACGCTGTGGCTGGCAATTGCAAATCCAGTTTCCGACTGCGGATGCTTCGGCGATGCCTTGGTAATCACCAACTGGCAGACATTTTTCAAGAACTTGGTTCTGCTGGCTATGGCGATATTCCTTTTCGCACAGAGGAAGAAAATAAAGACGCATTATCGTACGGGTGTCCAATGGATTATAATGTTTATCGTAGGATTTGCTTCGCTTGGACTTGGCATTTATTGTCTGAAGACCTTGCCAATCATCGATTTCCGTCCGTACCACATTGGCGCAAATATTGCCGAAGGTATGATTGTTCCCGAAGATGCTCCCAAACCTGTTATTGAAAGCTCGTTCATCTACGAAAAGGATGGAAAGCAAAAGGAATTCTCCATCGACAATCTGCCCGATGAATCGTGGAAGTTCATCGATGCAAAGCATATCGTTATCGACCCGGGCTATGTACCGCCAATCCACGACTTTACAATGACAAAGCCGGTCGTTGAAACTGCTGGTATGGAAGTTGACCTCGACGGAGTAGAACTTGTATATAGGAATGCCGATGGCGAGCAGATGTTTGCCGATGTATCGTCTGTTCCGGATGCTTCGTGGAAATTCGACCATTACATCTGCGAGGAGTGCGAAGGCGACATCGACGTTGCAAAGATAAGGATTACATACAGCGATGCCGATGGAAAGCCAGTGGTTCTTGGCGTTGACGAGGCTCCAGAAGACTTGGAATTTGTGGAGGCTGTTTACGAAGATGAGGCTTCTGAAGTTGACATTGCACCGCGTGTGCTTGCCGACGAGAGGTATTCGTTCTTGATGATTGCATTGCGCCTCGAGGATATGGATACCGACCATCTTGCAGAATTTGACTCGATTGCCGAATTTGCCACAAAGAACAATATGGGCTTCTACTGTATGACTTCGTCGAATGCCGAGTCGATAGCGACATTTACCGCCGAACATCCTGTAAACTACGGATTCTACAATACCGACCCGATAACCTTGAAGACTATTGTCCGTTCGAATCCTGGACTTTTGCTCATACGCAAGGGTACGGTTATTGACAAGTGGCATGATGGAAATTTGCCAGAAGTGTCGCAGTTGAAGAACGAACTTACGGGAACAATGTTTACTGCCCAGCACAACCAGCGCGACAGACTGCTGTATGTAGTATGGATTCTTGGTGCGCTACTGGCAATGGCTGTTATTAGGATAATTGGCTAATCAAAAACAGATATATTAACGATAAAAACGATACGATATGAGAAAGAAAATTGTTGCAGGAAACTGGAAGATGAACACCTTGGTAAGTCAGGGCAAGGCTTTGGCTGAGGAGCTGAACGCCTTTATGAAGACTTACGATATGCCCGAAGGCAAATTGGTAATTATCGGAACTCCGTTTACACACCTTTCAACTTGTGTTGAGGCTGTTGACACCAAGAAGATCCACGTTGCAGCACAGAACTGCTCGCAGTTCGAGAAGGGCGCATATACTGGCGAAGTTGCTGCTAATATGATTAAGGACTTGGGCGTTGAATATACCATTATCGGTCACAGCGAACGTCGTCAGTATTTCGGTGATACCGATGAGGTTATCGCAACCAAGCTCGCACAATGCTATGCAAACGGACTTTCTCCGATACTTTGCTGTGGCGAAAAACTGGAGGAACGCGAGGCTGGCAAGCACTTTGAGGTTATCGAGTCGCAGTTGCGCAATGCCTTGAAGGATGTTTCTGCCGAAAATTTCAAGAATACGGTTGTTGCCTATGAACCGGTATGGGCAATTGGAACCGGCAAGACCGCAACTCCCGACCAGGCAGAGGAAATCCACGCTTTCATCCGTGGCTTGATTGCAAAGTTGTACGATGCCAAGATTGCCGATGACACTACAATTCTTTATGGCGGTAGCGTAAATGCAGGCAATGCTGCAAACTTGTTCGCTCAGCCCGACATCGACGGTGGACTTGTTGGCGGTGCATCGCTCAAGGCAAACGATTTCATTAGCATAATAAAGGCTATTTAATTTATTCTGACGATGGGAGCTTGCTTCCATCGTCTTTTTTTATTTGCAAAATAAAAGAATGATTATCGGTAATTGCCACAAAAAGGATATAGAGAGGAGATTCCGCATAAACGAACTCACAAGCAACGTTCCTTATGCTGTTCGTTCTGTTTTGTGGAACCTTCAGCTCACGAAGCTTGCGAGTAATGACAGTGAAGCGTCTTTTTTCTGGTCATTTCGGAAACTATGATGAACCAGCGATACGGGACGTGGAGCTGTGTGAATCAAGTTGTCCGAAATCTCCCATAAGTAGATTATTGCCGATAATTATAATTAAAAAAAGCGACCGAAATGAATTATTTGGAACTTTCAATTGAAATACCGAGGAGCAATCCCGACCTTTCCGACATATTGGTGGCATTCCTTGCCGAACAGAACTTCGACAGTTTCAGCGAGGAAGGAGGAAAACTTTTGGCATACGTCGAGGAGAAGAAGTACAGCAAGGCGGATGTGGATGAGATTCTTGCGCAGTTTGGCGTGACGGCGACGGAAAAGCTTATTCCGCAGGAAAACTGGAACAAGCAGTGGGAGGAGAACTTTTCACCCATCGTGGTTGATGAAAACTTGGCAATCAAGGCTCCTTTCCATACCGATACGTTTGATACAAAGCATACTATTGTTATTGAACCGAAAATGTCGTTTGGTACGGGACACCATGCCACAACCTCGATGATGTGTCGGCTTATTGCCGAACTCGATCTAAATGGCAAGGTAGGTCTCGATATGGGCTGCGGAACAGGAATTCTGGCAATTTACGCATCAATCCTCGGTGCATCAAAGATTTATGCAATCGACATTGACGATTGGGCGTTTGAGAACACTGTTGAGAATGCCGAGCGCAATGGAGTTTCAAATATTGTAGCTTCGTGTGGCGATGTACAGGATATTCCCGAAGTGGAATACGATTTCGTGTTTGCAAACATCAACCTGAACATACTGAAAAAGCAGATTCCGACTTACGCCCGACTGATGAAAAAAGGTGCAGTTTTGCTGCTTAGCGGTTTCTTTTTTACAGAAATAGACCAGATAAAGGATGTCTGTGCTTCGTGCGGACTGTCTTATGCGAAATGCTTGACTTCGGAAGAGTGGACGGCTTGTGTTTTTGAAAAATAATGTGGTAATATGAAAAGATTATTCTTGATACTGGCGGTGTGTCTGGTTTCGATGGCTGCATCGGCGCAGTTTACGTTGGAGCCGACAAAGTTCGGAAAGGAATTTGCGCAACAACTTTCGTTTACTGGCGACATACGCAAGGACGGCGCAAGTATGCAGAAGGAATTCCTCGCTTTCTGGCAGTCGGATTCGTTGAATTCGACTCAGCGCGACTGCTTTATACGAACCATAAATATGCTTAACTCGAAAGGTTGCAAGGCTTATCCCGATTTCGTTAGGCTTACCGATATACTTATGGAGTTCAAGCGCAGGGGTTACGATTACAGCCAGTACGAGAAATTTGAGAAGACATTGTTGGATATGAATGCTGCAGGACGAAAGTACAGGGTGAACGATTTCTCTGAATTTCTGCAGGATATGAATGTCTTCCTACGGAAACGTGTGGTAGCCAACAATCAGCGAACAAAGTGGAACGTAAGCAAACTTGACTTTGATTTTTCGTATGACAACGGCAAGTTCCTTATAAATTTCAAAAATATCGACCTTATTGGCTATCAGGACAGGGATAGCCTGAAACTTTACAATACCAGCGGTGTACTTGACCCGCGTGCTAAGACTTGGGTAGGCCAAGGTGGTACGTTAGGATGGGAAAGAGTGGGGTATCCGCTTGACAGTATGAGTGTTACGCTGGATAACTATAACCTTAATATGAGCGACATCGCTATTAAGGCCGATAGTGTTGTGTTCCGCAACAAATACTATTTCACTCAGGACTTGATGGGAGACCTTATAGATAAGGCGCAGAATGGTGAAAAACCTTATAAGTCGACATATCCGCGTTTTACAAGCTATTCGCAGGATTTCGATATTAAAAACATTGTGAAAGATGTTGACTATAAGGGCGGTCTGTCTGTACGTGGTCGCAATTTTATTGGTAGCGGTACTGATGACAGGAAGGCAGAAATAAGGATAACAAAGAACGATAGTGTTTCATTTAGCGCATACGCAAGTGCGTTTGTATTTGACCCAGAGAAAATCGCATCTGATAATTGTGAAGTAGTGTTTAGGTTGGCTAATGATTCCATATACCATCCTTCTGTATCAATTAGATATACTGTCGTAAAAAGGGCTTTTGAAAAGGAACCTGTGGAGCAGAGCCGAAGAAACAGAAAGCAGGAAAAACAGTACGATTATGTAGAAAATGGCTTCCTTGAAGTTATCAGAACTAGGGAAGGCTTGTCTAATATAAATTTTGTCGATACCTATCATCAGCTTTCAATGGATTTTACTTCGCTTAAGTGGGTGGTTGACAGGTCGGTAATTGATATTGCAACTATAAATTCACAAGGTACGGCAAGTGAGGTCCTGTTTGAGTCTGCCGACTACTATACATACGAAAAGTACAAGTCTCTGAAAAAGCAGGACGCACGTAATCCATTGGAGGTCATAGCCTCTGTGGTGAATTATGTTGGTGGGTATCCAGAATTTAAGCTTGTGGATGTTATGAACTATATGAAGATAGCTCGTGACCAGGCCTTGCAACTCGTTTTTGCGCTTGCGTATAAAGGATATATTTCGTTTGACCAGACAACCGAAACCATCAAGGTTCATGAGGAGACATGGCGTTTCTTGGCGGCGCATCGTGGCGATGCCGATTCGGATGTTATCTTGTTCTATAGCAAGGTGAAATCTGCCGAGGGCGTGATGGTTGATGAGGAGACCAAACAGGTTGTGAGAAGTGCACTTGGCAACGATACTGTGGCAAATGCAAAACTGAGCCTTGCAAATTTCGACCTCAAGATGTTCGGTGTGCCATCGGTACATTTGTCCGATTCTCAAAATGTTACCGTTTATCCAAAGAATGGTAAACTGACAATACAGAAAAATAGGAATTTCATCTTCGACGGTTTGCTTCAGGCTGGTCAGTTCTATATGTATGGTTCGGGGTTTAGTTTCGACTATGGTATGTTCAAGATTTCTGTTCCAAGTTGTGATTCGATGAAGATTGTAGCTCTTACTACTCCAGAAATGGGATTCCTTGATGCTAATGGACAGCCAAAACCTGCAATTGTGCGCAACAAGATTGAAAATCTTTCTGGTGATTTTTATATTGACTATCCTAACAACAAGTCTGGTTTTGCAGACTATAAGGAATATCCTAAGCTTGTATCAAACAAGGATTCGTATGTTTATTATGACAGCAAACAGATTTACAATGGAATCTATGAAAGGGACAAGTTCTATTTCAAGGTTGACCCGTTTACGCTCGACAGTATAGAGGGTTACAGCAAGGAGAACGTACATTTTAAGGGCATACTTGTAAGCGGTGGAATAATTCCAGACTTGAAGGAGACGCTTGTTGTCCGCCAGAGCGACTGGTCGCTTGGTTTTGAGTACAAGACACCTGCCGCTGGTTTGCCAATCTATGGAGGAAAAGCAACGTTCAAGAACAACATAGACTTGAGTAACAAGGGTTTGCGTGGCGATGGTACAATCAAGTACCTCAGCACTACTTTCAGCGATGCATACGTTACCTTGTTCCCCGACGAGATGGAAGGTCATTCCAAGAATATGAAGATGGTGTCACAGAAGTCACCAGTTGAATTTCCAAGTGTAACAGGTATGGAAAATACTTTGCTGTGGAAGGTTAGCAAGGACAAGTTCCATGTTGACAAGGATACGGCAAATTTCGTTATGTACGATGGCAAAGCCAAGCTTGATGGCAATCTGGTTATAACTTCGCAGGGTCTGCATGGAGAAGGTACGACATTCATCGACAAGGCTATGCTCGAATCTGACGATTTTGTATATAGCAAGGATGTATTTGATGCCGATACTGCCGATTTCAGAATATTTAACAATTCTATTTCGGATGCCGATTTTACAGGTACTGGTCAGAAGGCACATATTGACTTTGTCAGCAGGCGAGGCGACTTTAAGTCGAATGGAGATATGTCAGAGCAGGATTTCCCGCATAACAAGTACAAGTGCAGGGCAGACGAGACTATATGGTATATGGATAATGATGAACTGGCATTCTCTACTAGCGACGAAATCAAGGAAAAGATTAAGGGCATAAATGTTGAGGAAGACTGGGAGTTGTATGAGTCTGCATTCTTGAGCAGTTCCAAGTTCGAGTCGTATATGCCAGGTCAGGACAATCTTGCATTCTTTGTGCCGGAGGCCGTTTACAATTACAGGAAGCATGTGATTACGGCAAAGGATGTAGGTGTAATCCGTGTTGCCGATGCGGCAATATTCCCGTCGAAAAAGCATGATGTCATAATAAGGGAAAATGCGGTTATGGACACTTTGGTTGATGCTAAGATTACAGCCAACGTAACAAGCGAGTACTACAAGTTCTACGATGCAAAGATTAAGATAAAAGGAAAGCGCAACTATACGGCTGATGCTTACTACGAATACATCAATGATACAAAGGAGCCGCAGATTATACACTTTGCCGATATAGGAGTGGCTGATGGCGAGACTCGTGCACACGGTGAAATAACCGAGCCAGATGGTTTCAACATAACTCGTCATTTTGCATATCAGGGAAGGGTTAATGCGTATGCAGGTGTCGATTCTCTTGAGTATGTTGGTGCTGCTAAGATTAACTACGAGTGCGATACCGCTCCGCAGTGGTTCAAGTTCAAGGCGTTTGTTAATTCGGAGGATGCTTTCATTCCTATCGACAAGGACTTGAAGAGCATTAACAACATAGTTCTCCGTTCGTCAATAATGTATGGAAACAACAAGATTTATCCTGCGTTCATAGCAAAGCGTCGCGGTTCCTCCGACGAAGCAATGTTTGATGTAAACGGATTCCTGCATTACGATGCCGATTCGGGTAGATACGAGATTGCTTCTGTTGAAAAACTTAACGAGCGAAATCTTCCGGGCAACTATATGTCAATTGATGCAAGTACCTGCAACATCAAGGGCGAAGGTTTGTTTACTTTCAGCAAGAATCTGACATATACGTTCAATGTAAATTCGTATGGAACATTTGAGTATAATGTTGAGACTGACACTACAACTTTCAATACTACGATGTTTATAAATATGCCTCTGCCTAATGCTGCATACGAATATATGGCTAAGACCATACCGTCAATCAGCACCGATTATGTTGACGAAAACGATGAGAACTATCACGTAGCCTTGAAGCAGTTCCTTGATACAGCCGAATACAACAAGTATATGACCAATATGAGTTTTGGCAACTTTGACAAGGTTCCAAAGGTGCTTCTTGATAACAAGGTGGTTATCACTGACCTGAAGTTTATTTACGACCGCAAGTCGCAGACGAGAGGTATGGTATGCGGAGGACCTATTGGCTTTGTCAACTTTGGAAAGCATCGTGTTACCCGCTATGTTGGCGGATATATAAGGATAAATAAGACCAAAGGTGCTGAGTCGTTCGAGATGCTTGTAGAACCAGACGACAAGATGTGGTTCTACTTTATGTACAAGAACGGTGTGCTGAAGACAATATCAAGCGAGGAAAAGTACAATACGATAATTTCAGAATCTAAGGAAAAGCCTCTTGATAATTATTCTGTAGTATTGGAAGGTACTGCCGACAAGAACAAATTCAAGAAGGATATGGACAAGAAATTTATGAATACGGAAAGTGAATATTAAGAGGCTTTTGTACATATTGTTGTTTTTTCTTCCGTTCATTGGTGGATGCTTCACATTCCAGCAGAATGCGAAGCAGACAGCGAATACTGGTAGATCAAATGCTTCCGATTTTTCCGCAATGTACAATCCTGGCGGTTCTGTAGTAAATCCGCAACTGACGGCTTTTGTGTCGTCGGCGGATAAGGCAGATGTCTTTTTCCGAATAAGGACACAGGAGCTTCGCAATGCACTTGCCAATCCGCTCGAAGAGGAAATCAATGTGTATGTCAGGTATTTCCTTCGTGATGCCAGCAACTTTCAGCTCGCTGATACAGCTTCGTTGCGTTATAGTTTTGAGGTGACGAAGGGTGAATATGTTTATGGTCATTTCAAGGTGGCGCTTGGTGAACGGATACGATACAAGCTTGTAGTCGATTTTGCAAATAGCAGGTACAACATCAAGAAGCGTCTGCTATGCGACATCAAGAATAATCCAGGCTTCAACGACGACAAGTATATTGTAAAAAATCTTTCCGATGAGGTGCTTTTTACAAATGTCGTTGCTGTTGGTCAGGATGTTAGGGTGTATGGTGGTTTCGGAACCGAGCAGACTGTAAATGTGGAATTTTATCGTGAGAAAAAATATGTTGCCATACCGCCATACTTGAGTTCGCCTGTCAATACGGCTAATATTCCCGATTCTGTATTTTCGTACACCTTTGGCGAGAAACTTCATCTGTCGGAGCTGGGACTTTACGCCTTTGGCTCTACCGCAAAGAACGAAAAATTTGGTATTGTGGTTACAGACAATACTTTTTATCCGTCGGTTACAAAGGTGGCAGATATGCTTGAGCCTATGAAGTTGCTTTGTACAGAACGCGAATTTGCAGTTATGGATACTTCCAATGCCTTGAAACGTTCGATAGATGCCTTCTGGCTAGGACTTTCGAAAAGCGAAAAGGGCGCGAAGGAGCAGATTCGTGTGTTCTACAGCCGTGTGGCATTGGCAAATATGCTGTTTCCGACATCGGTTGAAGGTTGGAAAACCGATAGGGGAATGATATACATAATGCTTGGTCCACCTACTGTTGTCAACATTACGCCCAATAGCGAAGAGTGGATATACGGAAGCGGAGAACAGGGAATGATGTTTACGTTTGAGAATAATTCTGGAATCAGAAATGACTTTTCATTGTTGCGGTCGAATGCTTATCAGTCGTTATGGCAGCAGGTTACGGCAACGTGGCGGTCGGGAAAAATATTTACTGTATCAAAGTTGAACGATGAGTGATTTTATTTTTGGAATAAGACCTGTGCTCGAGGCGATTAGGGCAGGGCAGGAGATAGACAAGGTGCTTGTCCGTCAGAATATGACTGGTGAACTTTCTGTTGAACTTATGGCAGAGTTGCGTAAGAATAAACTTAACATTCAGTATGTGCCTACAGAAAAGTTGGACAAGATAACCAATCGCAACCATCAGGGAGTTGTGG
>CAJOEG010000007.1:0-21426 GCA_905233405.1 uncultured Bacteroidales bacterium
GCCCAAGCGTTGAAATTTGCTCCAAGCATGATGACCATCAACGCCACTAACACCTTGAAAATTGATTTTCTGTACATTTTTTGATATTTTTTTGTTAGGTGCAAACATAAAAAAAGATTTTTAATGCGTAAGCAAAAAAATGTAAGTTTTTCTCGCATTGACCGAAAATGAATATTAGCCCATACTTGTACAGACGAACATAAAACTGTACTTTTGCAAAAAATAGATGCGAAATGAAACAAGAAATCGACCCCAAGGAAACCAACAGGGCATACGCCTTCGAGATGTGGATGACTGCCCCTATGCCTATGGTAACATTGGTAAAGACAATGAATATTAACCGTCTGGTAAAGTTTGCCAAGAAAAGCGGAATGAAATTGAATATGATTTTGTGCTGGTGCATAGGCAAGACGGCTAGCCAGACAAAACATATATTCCTGCTGCCCGAAAATGGCAAGCTGTACAAGTACGACCAGCTAGCTATCAATGTGGTGGTTAGAAACAAAGAAGGCGGAATCAATTCCTGCGACATTCCGTTTTCGGAGGATATAAGGCAGTTCAACCGTGACTATCTTGAATCGACGATCAAGGTGGCTAACGAATGTAAAAGTCATTTCTTAGATGGCTATATGGTTGTCGGCACGTCGGCGATGATACAGACCGAACTCGACTGCGTCACCAACCAGTACACCGACAAGTTCCTCAACCCTATGGTAATGTGGGGCAAATACCACAAAAGTTGGTTCAAGAACACTCTGCCCATATCGTTCCAGTTCCACCACGTGCAGATGGATGGCGGTGACGGAGCAAGCTTTCTGGAAAACCTTCAAAAAACAATAATGTCAATATAAGTGATAAAGATGGAAAAATTTTGTCAAAGCTGTGGAATGCCGCTGAACGATGAAGTATTAGGCACAAATGCCGACGGAAGCAAGAACGAGGACTACTGCATGTACTGCTACAAGGACGGCAAGTTCACTAACGATTGCACTATGGACGAAATGATTGAGTTCTGTACTCAGTTTGTGGATGAGGTAAACAAAAAAATGCCAAAGCCTATGACCAAGGACGAATACAAGCAGATGATGCGCCAATACTTCCCGACACTAAAGAGGTGGAAAAAGTAAGGAATGTGCAAGGGCGACTTACGCTCTAATTGCACATTTTTGCGAAATCGAAAATAATGTTTACTTTTGCGTTACGAAAGAACACAAAAAAATGACAAACGCAGATTTTTGGAATCAGATTAATTCAATTATCAAAGATGGATTTTCGTTCGAAGGTCTGCAAAAACTTGACCATTATGCAGAGTTATTTATCAATGGAAGGCTTGTATATAAACGATTTTCACCGGCAGAACAGTATGGCTGCGCAGAGGGAGGTGCAACGAATGTCATTGCATCCTTACTCGCGGGAACAGAAATTGCAGCAAATAGAAGAGTTAAGGAAAAACTCTAGTTCTAAGAAAAAATCAAATGAAGAGTGATTTTTCCCATTATTTCCACAAATTTTCTGATATGAGAAACACATTGATACTATTATTGATTGCTGCCGTTTTTGCGGTTTCCTGCAAGAACACACAAAAAAGCGATGTTCAGGTTGAAGGTCACTACACTTATCAGCATGGCTGGAACTACGACATCGAGGAAGGCAATATTGATGTGCACGAAACTGGCACTATGGATTTCTACGCCGACAGCACGGCTCTCGACTCCGCCCGTCAGGTGTATGTTATGACTTTCAAGGACGGCGGCAAGGCAACTTGGGTGTTCAACTATGTCAGTCCGAGCCTCTGGCGTGTCGACGGCGAAGATTTCTATTTCGCTGGCATTGAAGAAAGTTTCCGTATGGAACTAATAGAAAGCACCTGCGAGGACTGCAACGAGGAACTGTCAAAGGAACTGGCGCAAAAGACTGTCGAAGGCGTTAGCGGTGGAATAGCACGAGAAATAAAGTTTCATCTTGACACGCTTACCGACAAGGAATTAGTTTGGAGCTACACCTACAAGGACGGTCACACCGACAAATGGGAATTTTATCGCAGCAATTAATTTGATGTCAGCTGTTCTGGAATCTCTTAAAAGCATTCCATTCTTCCTGTAAATCAGAGTCATGTTCTCCTAGAAAGAACTCTGGCGGACAATTTTCCCGAAAAGGAGCCCAATTCCCACAAATTATACCATCGTGGGCGATTATGGGCTGGAAAATTCCCGAATTGTTGTGGGCTTTGTGCTTGTAATCGGGCGACAGTACAATGTCACGGCTTTTGTAGCTGATGAGATATTCGTCGTAAGGCGAAATCAAAAGGTATTTGCCTTTGCGGAATCCACGCGTACGACAATCTTCCGTAAGGTAGAAATCGCGTCCGTGCCAGCTTTCCTTATGTATGTAGTCGCCCAACAGTGATATTCCCTTACGACAATCACTTACATTCAGTCCCGACCACCATACAAAATCCTCAAGAGTAGCAGGTTGACGGCTTCGAAAATATTTACGGGCAAACATCATCAAGGCTTCGTCGCGGTCAATTCCTGTTCTGGGCTTCACCTTGTTTGCTGCAAGCGCGTAGGTAGCTTTCATCGGCTGCAAATCACCGCTACAAAGCAGTCCAGACATTTCTGCCATCCGAATGTGGAACGATAGCCTATGGTCGTCAATGTTGATACCTTTTTCAATCAAAGCTTGTACAAAGTCCTCCTTTGTGACACTGCCATTGTCAGCCGAGGTCTGTGCTAGGATTTCACTGATTCTCGCTAATTCTTCATCTGGAATGGTAATCTTATTGCTGTTCATCCATCCCTTTGTCACGGCTATAGCCTTTGGTGCGCAGAGATCGAGCAACGACCAGTAGTCATCGGCGGATACAAGCTGCCATGTGCCTCGCATCAAGTGCAGGCGGATAATTTGACCGCTATCGAAAGCTTCTTTGAATGCTCTTGCCGACGGTTTGCTTGTCCGCATAGCAACCGCCCACCGCATCATGCGATATTCCTGCGCCTGCATGGCGCCCATATAGTTAACAACCTCGGTCGGATTACTAAACTGAGGACAATAAAGCTGCTGGCTAAGAAGTCGGATGGCTACAGGATTCATCTGCCTTGTCTTATTTTTGCGCAAAATAACACATTTTAGTCCATATTGTTGTATTTTTGCACAAAGAAAATTTGCCATAAATGGAAACCGACAGAATAAAACTTCGTCCGTGGCGCGACAGCGATGCCGAAACGCTTTTCAAATACGCCTCCGACCCCGATGTAGGTCCGCGTGCTGGCTGGCCGCCACACAAGAGCGTCGAGGAAAGTTTGGAAATTATTCGCACTGTGTTCAAGGATGTTACAAACACTTGGGCAATAGAACTCAAGGCTACTGGCGAAGCCATTGGAGCAATGGGCTATGGACCTTCGTGCGAATGCAACCTACCTGCCCGCGAAGGCGAACCGCTCATCGGCTACTGGGTAGGAAAACCTTATTGGAACCAGGGAATTTGTACCGAAGCTCTACGGCTAATGCTCGAACATATCCGCCAAACAACCGATATTCAGTCGCTTATAAGCGGACATTTCGTCGATAATCCAGCTTCGGGTCGCGTGATGGAAAAATGCGGATTCGTGCCGACTGGTGAAACTTGCATCGACGAAAACCAATATCAAGGCAAGGACAGACCGATTAGGGTGCTTAGGTTGGAATTGAGAAAATAATCAATGAATATGAAGGTTCGGCTTTTATTTCTGCTATTGACAATTTCCTTTCTGCAAACATCCTGCACCATCAACGGCAAACTCGTTCAAAAAAGCGAAGTTGAAACCTTGTCTGAAAAAATTTGGACTTATAGCCAAAGTCATCCCGATGGTTTTACTCTCGACATTCGCACAATGACAGAACCAACCGAAGGCATTGCCGTTTCGTATTCTGCCACACAGGGAAGTCATTCTCGCAAAAGACTAAATTACGTTGTAAGGCATGCTTTACGGCACGACGGCTACGTTGGTGGTTGGCTAAACAGTGCCGATAGTCTATACTACTTTGACAGCACACGACTTTTCCCCGAAGATTCGCTAGATGTTGCAATAAGGTTTGGTATTGAAAATGGTCAGAATTCCATATACAGCATTGCAGGGAAAAGAGAAATAAGCCTGATTAAGTAAATGGAATGCATTTTTAATATTTTATTTGCTCTTTCTTATTGTAGGGCAGTAAATAAATTTGTAATTTTGCAAATCCAAATTTATAATGCGTAAATTGTGGATTTTTATTAGTAACAGATTGGTTTATAACAAATAAAACAAATGAAGTTATCTCAATTCAAATTCAACTTGCCGGAGGAACTCATTGCTCAGTATCCTTCGAAGTTTCGTGACGAATGCCGTCTGATGGTTCTCAACAGAAAAACTGGCGAAATAGAGCATAGGTTGTTCAAGGATTTAAAGGACTATTTCAGCGACAAGGACTTTATGATTTTCAACGATACCAAGGTTTTCCCTGCTCGTCTATATGGTAATAAGGAAAAGACTGGTGCAAGAATCGAAGTTTTCCTTCTTCGCGAACTCAACCACGACCAGCGTCTGTGGGATATTCTCGTCGATCCAGCCCGCAAGATTAGAATTGGTAACAAATTATATTTCGGTGAGGACGGCAACGAGCTTGTAGCTGAAGTCATCGACAACACGACTTCGCGCGGACGTACTTTGCGCTTCCTCATTGACGGCGACTACGACCAGTTCAAGAAGACCCTCTATTCGCTTGGCGAAACTCCGTTGCCAATGCACATTATCAAGCGTCCGACCGAACCCGAGGATGCTGAGCGCTACCAGACAATATACGCCAAGAACGAAGGCGCAGTTGCAGCACCGACCGCTGGTTTGCATTTCAGCCGCGAACTTTTCAAGAGATTGGAGCTTGTCGGCGTTGAATTTGGCTTCCTGACACTTCACGTAGGACTTGGCAACTTCCGCAGTGTCGATGTCGAAGATCTTACAAAGCACAAGATGGACTCGGAACAGATGTTCATCTCTGAAGAACTTGCCGACACAGTAAACCGCAAGAAGGAAGAAAACCGTCGAATATGCGCAGTCGGTACAACTGTTCTCCGCGCATTGGAATCGTCAATCACAACTACCGGTTTGCTGAAGCCATACGACGGCTGGACAAACAAGTTCCTCTTCCCGCCATACGAATGTATGGTTCCTAACTGTATGATTTCAAACTTCCATCTGCCAAAGTCAACACTGATGATGTCGGTGGCTACATTTGCAGGATACGAAAATTTGATGCACGCATACGAGGTGGCAGTGGAGGAAAAGTACCAGTTCGCAACCTATGGCGACGCAATGCTGATTATTTAATGGCTAACAGACCAACAGGCATTCGTCCATGAAACGCCAATAATATATTAGATTGTACAGACGCAAAATTTTGCGTCTCAACAGAAACATATAAAACTTTCCGTTATGACCAAAATGACATCAAAGTACGTGGGTGGACTTCGCACCGAAAACACTCACCTTCAGTCGGGCAACAGAATCATAACCGATGCTCCGCTCGACAACCACGGCAAGGGCGAGGCTTTTTCGCCAACCGATTTGCTTGCAACAGCCTTGTGCGACTGCATCTTCACAATTACTGGCATAACTGCACAGACCTACAATTTCTCAATCGACGGAGCAACCGCACAGATTGAAAAGATTATGAACGAGTCGCCACGCCGCGTTGCCGAAGTAAAAATCGACTTTGACTATTCGATGTGCAACCTCAACGAAAAGCAGCAGACAATAATAAGGCGCATTCCCGAAACTTGTCCTGTTTCGCGTTCGCTAAGCGCAGAGGTAAAGCAGACGATAACGTTCAAGTTCTAAGGATTTGATAATTTGAAGATTCGATAATTTGTAGCGACGTTGCGAGCAACGTCCGCTATAAAAAAATCGTCAATCGTACTTCGTAAATCGTAAATAATATTATGGATTTAAAATTAGGTATCAAAGGTGAAGAAAGCGAAGTTGTCCGTCACGACAACACCGCGGCTGCTTACGGCAGTGGTCTTGTAGAAGTTTATGCAACCCCAGCGATGATTGCGCTTATGGAAAAGACTTGCTATCGTTCCGTAATGCCTTATCTTTCGGAAGGTGAAGGAACTGTCGGTACTCACATTAACGTAGCACACAAGAAGGCAAGTCCGCTTGGCACGGTAATTACTTGCCGTTCCGAAATCGTTGAAATCGACCGCCGTCGTGTTGTCTTCAAGGTGGAGGCAATCGACGACAAGGGCGATGTTATTGGCGACGGCACTCACGAACGCTTTGTCATCAATGTTGAAAAGTTTATGAGCAAGTAGTATGTGGACTCTTGCGGTAGCGATAGTTCCTGCAATCGTGCTTATCGTGTATATAATGATACGCGACAAGTACGAGGGTGAGCCTATTGGTAAAATAGTGCTTGCATTCTTTGTCGGAATGCTGTCTATTCCGCTAGACCTGGCTTTAATTAGTATTTTCGGCCTTGACGAATTGCCTTATATTTTTGATGGTGAAGTTTCTTATCAGATAGCAACGGCTTTTTTTTCGGCGGCAATTCCCGAGGAAATATCAAAATTCGTGATATTGTTCCTCCTCGTCTGGTGGAGCAAGGATTTCAACGAGCGTATGGACGGAATAGTGTATGCCGTGTGCGTTTCGATGGGTTTCGCAACCGTTGAAAATGTAATGTATGTTTTCGACGACCCGTCGTGTGCGTGGGGTAGGGCGTTGTTCGCTGTTCCAAGCCATTTCCTTGATGCAGTGCTTATGGGATTTTTCCTTTCGCTGGCGAAGTTTACAGTAAAGCACAGGTTTCGCAACTGGACAATGACTTTGCTTGCACCGATATTGGCACACGGAATTTACGATGCAATACTAATGGTTTCAGGTGTGGTATCGGGAGGCTGGTCGTTGTTGTTGACGATAGTTTTCTATATTTTCATCTTCGTTCTGTGGAGAATTTGTCTGGATAAGATTTCGGAGCACGTGGAATCTTCGCCATTCAGTTACTGGCGGAAGTTCAGGGACAAGTATCAAAAAAACAAGGACATTTCTGACGACCAGCAGATTGACAATATGAAGGATTTCTTTGACAGGTAGATTAACTTTTTGGCATTTTAGCCATCAGACCTGTTAGTCTTCTATCCCTTAATAAATATCAACTTGTTGAAAACTATGTGCTATTTTTACGTATGGGAAGTTGTTTTAGTGTTAATTTTGCGCTGATGAAAGAAAAGTTCAAGAAAATATTCGGTATGGTCAAGAATTTCACCGTTAAAAACGCAATGTGGATTGTCGGTGCGTTGTTTGTCGTGTGGATAACGTTTTTTGACGATTTCAGCCTTATAGACAGGTTCGAGAAGATGAGCAAGCTTCACGAATTGCGTGAAAACGAGAAGTATTACGAGCAGGAAAATCTGGAGAACAGCACTCGCCTCGAAGAATTAATGTCGGGGAAGGAGCAACTTGAGAAATTCGCCCGTGAACAGTACTATATGAAGGAAGAGGATGAGGAAATATTTCTTGTAATTCTGGAGGAGGAGTAAGTGCCTGCGGCGTTTGATGTGTTGCACACGTTTGAAAGTTTCTAGTTTCAAGTTTCAGGTTTCTGGTTCAATGTTCAACGGTTTAAAGTTCAACGTTCAAGATTCAAATCGTAAATCGTAATTCTAAAATCGTAAATTCCTAGATGTTTTATCCCGATAATTTTGAATCAAAGATAGGTTTCGATAAAATCCGTAATCTGATAAAGTCGGAATGCATTGCTGCGCCTGCGAAAAGCATTGTCGAAGAGATTTCTTTTTCGACCGACATTGGCTGCATCCGCCATTCGCTTTCGTTAACTGGCGAAATGATGAGTATCTGTATGCTCAAGGACAATTATCCCGCCAACATCTACCCCGATGTCTCGCAGGCGGCTTCGCGTATGCGCGTGGAAGGTACAAGCCTTCAACTTTTCGAACTGGTTGACATTCGCGCCGTTCTCGAAAACAGCCGTGCTTTGCGTGCTTTTTTTCGCACCGACGAGAAAAACGAATTTCCAAACCTAAAACATATTGTCGATTCGATAAATTTCCCCACTTACCTCTACGACCGCATACAGTCAGTACTTACGAAAAACGGCGACATCAAGGATACGGCTTCGCCCGAACTGCGCGAAATACGCTCGTCTTTAATTTCTACTCAGGAGTCGGTGTCGCGGAAATTGAACACCATATTAACTTCCTTCCGCGAGCAGGGTTGGGTTAGCAAGGACTTGTCGGCAACTATGGTAAACGGACGACTGGTGCTGCCTATTGAAACTACTTACAAGCGTAAGGTTCAGGGTTTTGTACACGACGAGTCTGCAAGCGGAAAGACTTCGTACATAGAGCCGCAGGAAGTGCTTGAGATGAACAATCGCATCCGCGAACTGGAACTTTCCGAAGCACGTGAAATACAAAAGATACTCTATGACCTTACTTGCGAGTTCCGTCCTTACGCCGACGACCTGAAAAACATCTCGCAGGTGCTTGCCGAACTCGATTTTATCCGCGCAAAGGCAAAGTTTGCAATTTCTATTGAAGCAATAATTCCGTCGGTACACGAGGAACCTTGCCTTGACATTGTACGAGGAAAGCATCCGCTTCTGTATCTGACACTAAAAAGGGAAAATCGTGAAATTGTACCCACAACTTTCCGTCTCGATTCCGAAAACCGCATTCTGCTGATTTCAGGACCTAATGCTGGTGGTAAGAGCGTTTGTCTGAAGACGGCGGCAATTCTGTCGTATATGTTGCAGTGCGGACTGCCAGTGCCTGTTGGCGGTGCATCTTCGTTTGGAATTTTCAAGAAGATAATGCTTGATATTGGCGACCAGCAATCAATTGAAAATGATTTGAGTACATATAGTTCGCACTTGGTCAACATGAAGTATTTCCTAAGGAATGCCGGTCCCGATTCGCTTATTTTCATAGATGAGTTTGGCGCAGGAACCGACCCGATAATAGGCGGAACAATTGCCGAGGCCATTCTCGAGCAGTTGAATGCCACCAAGACTTTCGGTATGATAACCACGCATTACACAAACTTAAAGGTGTTTGCCGCCGAAGCCGAAGGAATTATTAATGGTGCAATGCTTATCGACCATACGAATATGCAGCCGACATTTATCCTCGAAGTTGGAATTCCTGGCTCGTCATATGCTGTAGAAATTGCTCGACGTATTGGTTTACCAGAGACGATAATAAGCAAAGTCGTTGAAAAGACAGGTACGCAGCAGATGAATATCGACCGTTTCTTGCGAGAACTTATGCGTGATAAACGTTACTGCGAGCGTAAGCGCAAGCAGGTAACCGAGCAGAGCAAACGTGTTGACGAGGCTTTGAAGAAAAACCTTGAGGAACTGGAACTTATAAAGACCAAGCGCAAGCAGATAATTGAAAGCGCACGAAGCGAGGCCGAGCAGCTTTTAAGCGGTGTTAACAAGCAGATTGAGAACACCATTTCCGAGATCAAACGCAGCAATGCCGACAAGGAGAAGGTGAAGGAAGTGCGCGAGGAAGTAAGACAGTTCAAGGAAGACTTTGAGAAGTCGAAGGAGGTTGACGAGACCGAATTCGCACGTAAGTACGAATACGTGAAACGCAAGGTTGAGGAACGCGAAGCTCGCAAGAAGGCTCGTGAGGAAGCGAAGAAATTGGAGATTATTCCTGTCGATGAGGACAAGATAAATATCGGTAGCAAGGTTCGTCTGGTAGGGCAGGAGGCGATAGGGGAGGTCACAGGGCTTGGCGAAAAGACTGCTGTCGTTTGTTTCGGAAGCCTTTATATGTCGGTTGCTCTGGACAAGTTGCAGAAGGTTCCGCAGGAGGAATATGCAAACCAACGTAAACAATCGTCAGCGTCAGCTTTGTATTCTGAGAAGGCGTTGAATTTCAAGCCGTACATTGATGTGCGTGGTGACCGTACCGATGAGGCTTTGCGAAAAATAGAGGAGCTTGTTGATGCTGCTGTTATGCTTAGCCATCACGAATTGAAAATCCTTCACGGGCGAGGAAATGGCATTTTGCGCCAGAATATTCGCCAGTACCTTAAGACCATTCCACAGGTGAAGTCTATAAACGACGAGGATATAAGGTTTGGTGGAGACGGAATTACAGTGGTGAAGTTGGATTAGGAATCATTTCTGTCCCGATAAAATCATTTGTGAAATGTTTGCAAAACAAAAAAGGCTACCATTGGCAGCCTTTTTTGTTAGTCATATTTATTACGTTATTTTACGATAGACTTGAATGTTTCGTTTTCAAACAAGTTGATGAATTCAACGTCCTTTGCAGCGAAATCCTTCAAGCTTGAATCTTTCTGGCAAGCTGTTCTCAAGTTGTTGAAAACACCTTCATTGTCGGTCTTACGAGCGCAAACAACAGCCTTCAAGTAATAGTTCATTGCATCGTCTTTTTCTGCACCGCAATCAAGAGCCTTCAATGCTGCATCGTTTTCCTTGTTGAGTACCTTTGCAAGACCAGCGTTGAATGAGCAGTCATCACCGTAGAAGTTAGAAGCGTTAGCATACTGAGCTTTCTTTATTGCGATAACACCTTGACCTGCGCTAGCTTCGCTAACACCAGTTGCTGATGCATAGTTTGATTCAGCTTCTGCAACATTGCCTTCCGACAAAGCTACATTACCCATATTGTTGAGAACAGTTGCATTTCCGTTGCTCTTGCTCTTTGCCTTTTCCAAAGCAACCTTTGCTGCTTGGTAATCCTTAGTTTCATATAGTGCAGCACCGAGGTTGTTGTAAGCTGACCATTCATCAGGATAGAGTTCAGTTGCCTTAGTGTATATTTCAACTCTCTTTGCAGCATCTTCGGTTATTTCACCATAGTGCATAATTTCAGTGAATGAAAGTTTGCTAGGATCATCCTTGTACTGCTTAGCGATTTCGTCATCGGTCTTACCTATGTTGGTAACGTTGATAACGATTTCAGAACGACGGAGGCTCGGGAGAACTTCCTTTTCGAGTTCATCGAAAGTGTTCTTCATATTTCTGATTTCTTCTTCTCTCTTGTCAGGATCCGAGTTCATATTGATAACTCTGATAATCATATCCTTGTCAGCGAGGTTTGAATTCTGTACAGCAGTCTTAAAACCGTCCCAGTCTTCTTCTGTAACCAAAGTCTTGAAGAAATTGCTGCCATCAGCACCGTTTACACCCTTGAATTCGTTCTTTGCGAACTTTGAAGCACTGTTAGAACGGTCGTTAGATACTTTTTTGTTAATATCTTGTGTTCCTTCAGGTGAAGCGTAAGACTTGAGTTCAACACCTTCGAATTTTATACGGTCATTACCCTTAGAATCCTTTATGTATTGCTGCATTTCTGTGATTTCGCTCTTCTTTGTTTCCGAAGATTTGATTTCTGCTTTATTCTTGTCGTAGTTGATTGCAGCTATCCTCGAAGTCGTGTTGTCTTTCTTGAAGTTGCTAGCAGCATTCGAAGATTTTCCTCCATTCATCTTTACAAGCTCTGGAGTTGCTACGATACCTTCAGCTATGTCTTCTGGATCAAATTCTGCTTCCTTAGTACCCTTTACAGCAGTAATCTTCAAAACAAGTTTCGATCTACGCATTTCAGGTGAATAATCGAACTTGTCGTTGTATGAGAAAGAACCACCAGTTTTGTACTTTATAACTTGTCCGTTTCCAGAAACTTTCTCACCTTGTATGTAAATGGGAGTGAGAGCTTTTTCGCCACCGTCCCATACCAAAGTAGGTGTTGCAGTTGCTGATACTTTTTTCCTGAAATATTTCTCAGGGAAATTACCCTTAATATTTACAGCTACTTGTCCGTTGTGGACTTCCAATACTTTCGGTTCTACTGAATAGTTGATGTCATCAGCATTGGCTACCATTTTCTTCAAGTCGTTGCAAGAACCCATAACAAGTCCTAATGCTACTACCGAAGTAAAAAATAAAAACCTCTTCATAATTTATTCCTTATTATTCTTGTTAAATTTTTAATTATTTTATTATAAACCACTTAATTTCCCTTTAGGAAAAAATCACCGCAAAGATAATATCTTGTTTTTGAATTATAAAGAAAAATATTAAAAAAGATGAAAAAAAATAACTACAGGATTATTCTTGTAATTCCAACAGGATACTTATTGTTGAATATGGTATTTTCTATTTTCTTCAAGTCTTCCTCATTGTTCACAAAATCAATGTTATTAGTGTCTATTACAACAATTTTCATTTGGTTCTGCTGCTTGAAAAAGTTGAAGTATCCACTTTCGATGCCTTTGAGATAATCCACAGATATGTTTTTTTCGTATTCCCGTCCTCGTTTACTTATGTTTTTTAATAGTAGGTCGGTGCTTTTGTGCAGATACACGTATAAGTCCGGTTTAGGCAAGGTGCTGTATATTATATCGAATAGTTGTCGGTATAGCCTGTATTCGTCTTCCTGTAGTGTATGTGCTGAAAATATCAGCGACTTCATAAAAAAGTAGTCAGATATAATCAGCTCGTTGAACAAATCGAATGACGACAGGTTGCTTTTGAGTTGGTTGTATCTGTCTGCGAGGAAAGACAGTTCCAAGGGGAATGAATATCTTTCCGGATTTTTGTAGAATTTGGGCAGGAAAGGGTTCTCGGCATATTGTTCGAGGAAGAGTTTTGCCTTGTATTTTTCTGCTATCAGTTTGCTAAGGCTTGTCTTGCCTGCACCGATGTTCCCTTCGATGACCAAATACCGTAAGTCCATTATACAATGAAATTTTTGCTTATCGACTTGTGGTGATATACGTTGTTTATTACGTCACCAAATAATTCGCCTATAGAGATTACTTTAATCTTATCCGACATTCCTTCCTTGATTGGAATAGAGTTGGTGGTGATAACTTCGATGAGTGCCGATTTGTTGATTCTTTCGTATGCAGGACCTGAAAGTACAGGGTGGGTGGCAACTGCGCGTACACTCTTAGCTCCCTTTTCCATTATGATGTCTGCAGCCATAGTTATAGTTCCTGCAGTATCTATCATATCGTCAACAATTATGACATTCTTGTCCTTAACATCGCCGATTACCATCATTTCGCTTACCATATTGGCTTTTGACCTCGACTTGTGCGAGATAACCATTTCAGCGTCAAGGAAATGGGAGTAAGCCTTTGCTCTCTTGGCACCGCCCATATCTGGCGAAGCGATTACGAGGTTGTCAAGGTTCAAACTCTTGATGTATGGAACAAACAATGTAGATGCATAAATGTGGTCAACAGGTACGTTGAAGAAGCCTTGAATCTGATCTGCGTGCAAGTCCATTGTCATAACTCTGTTAACGCCCGATGCCATAAGTAGGTCAGCAACGAGTTTTGCTCCAATTGCAACTCTTGGCTTGTCTTTTCTGTCTTGACGTGCAAAACCGAAGTAGGGGATAACCGCTACGACTTGTTCTGCCGAAGCTCTCTTGGCTGCATCAACCATAAGCATAAGTTCGAAAAGGTTTTCAACTGGTGGGAAAGTCGATTGAATTAAGAATACCGTACATCCTCTTACAGTTTCGTCTATGCTTGTTACGAATTCTCCATCGCTGAATTTTAGCAATGTACTTTCACCAAGTCTCATTTCTGGGTTATAGCCTTTTACAATTTCTTCGGCTACATATCTGCTTGCCGAGCCTGCAAAAAATTTGATAGGAGATGCTATCTCGTTGTTTGTTGTCATAATTATAATTTGTTTTTATGTTTCGGTCTGCAAAAGTATTTTTTTTTGATATGGCTTTAAAGTAAAAAGTATATTTTTTATTAACCTAGTGTTTATATGTTGATAATCAGTTGCGACGCGTAACACCACATCGCTATAATGGTTATTAATTGTTAATTGTAAAAAATAGGAAAGGCCACCATTGGCAGCCTTTCCGTATGTTTTGAATAATTAAATTCTTAGTATTCCCACATGTCATGTTCCTTTAAGAACATTTCGTTTTGGATTCTTTCACCTTCCCTTATAGCTTCAATACCTACCAAATAGTCGGAGATAAGACGGTTGTCGTAGTTGTTGGTTTCTGCAACTATGAAACTTGAGAATCTTCTTTGTAGGAATATGTCATCGAATGTCCTATGTTCTGCTTCGTTGTGCGAATTGAATGTTTCGTGTGTTGCGAACAATGGACGATAGTCATTGTATGCAATCCAGAACGGCCAAACACGACCTTCCGAAGTGTGCCCGTCAAATGACATTGCCATAATGCGAACATCCATAACTGACCTTTGCTTGTCGAAGAACCATTCTTCCCATACCCAAAGTTCGTCCATTACACCACGGTCGCTTTCTTCAAGTTCCATCTTTTGTGCAACTTCGATGTAGTCTGGATTATCAGGATCGTCTGAATATGGGTCAGCAATCTTTATTGTACCTTCGTACGAAAGCAAAGAGTCTCTTGATGGGTCATCCTTTTCTAGAGGCTCTCTCCACCAGTTGGTGATGTCGCCTGCGTCAAGTTTGAACACTGGATACCTGTTGTCGGTACTTTCGTTGTCTTCGATTTCCTTTCCAGTTGCCTTATAGAAAGTTTTTCCTTTTATACCGATATCGTACACAAGATACAGAAGGTTTACCCTACTTCTCTGCGGTTGCAATTCGCCCGGATAAGTCATTCTTGTCTGCGGGTAGTATAAGGGCAGGTTCTGTTTTTCTTTGAGTTCCAATATCCTCAGAATCTTTTTCGAATACATAGCGTCTGCCTCTCTGATGTATGGCAGAGGAACTACATTTCTCTTCACAGTTGTCTCTCTGGCAAATGCACCGTCAAGTACTTGAGCAAACGATGTGTTAGCCAATGTAAGCATGAGAGCCAATAATACGGAAAAACTAACTAATCGTTTCATAACTATGAATTTTAATTATTTCAATCTTGCTGCAAAACCTGGAGCATTTCTTGGACCTGAAGGTGATGAAACCTTGATTCCGATGAAAGATACTGAAGATCCTGAAGCCTTCTTTGATATATCTGATAGGATGTCACCTGGTATTGTATTTCCGCTAACTACCTGAGATGATGTTACACCTCTGACTTCCTTCATATAGGTGAAGGATGTCACAGTGTATTTTATGTCCTTGAATGGGAAGAATCCACCTTCTAGAACTGCATCAAGTCTTGGTGAGCCCTTTATAGCAGCCTTTGGAACATCGTCACCACTCTTGTAACCGCCGATAGTGATAATAGGCGAAGGAACATTCATTACCTTGAAAGTCTGATGTCCAACTGACTTGCCGTCAGCACTTACATTGATTGTAACTTCCTTTGTTTGACTTCCAGCAGGAACTGTTACAATGTATTCGCCTTCATATCCTGCAACTTTACCCTTTGTGATTGTTGCGCCACCTGTAGCTGTAACGTTGATGTTTGTGTAACCTGATGCTGCAACTGACAATGGATTCTGCAAACCTTTGTAGAATATGTTACAAGCTGTTGCAGAAATAGTTGTCGATGATGTTGCTACTGCATAAGATGATTTGTAAGGTATCCACTGGTCACCTACATTTGACTTGTAGAAAATCAAACCACCGTAACCGTGTTCGCCTACACCACCAACATTTTTCCAGGTACCACGACCTTGTTCATCAAGAGGAAGAGTGTCGTATGTAGCATTTGCAAGTTGCTTGTATTCGATTTCACCGTTAGGCTTAACAACTGAATCGTAATAAGGAGCTGTCTGCGTGATGTAGATTGTTGGTCTCATAGTGGTATCGCGTGCTCCGATGAATATCTGTGCTTCATATTCGCTACCACTCATAACAACGCTCTTCGATGTGCTTACCAAACCTGTAAGAGATGAGATACGTATATCCATACCTTCAAGGTCGGCAACCATCTGCTGCAATACTTCAGCTTCTACGTTTCTGATGTCCGACTGCAATTTTGAGAGCAAAGCTAATGTACCAACGAGAGGCATGTGTCTTACAAGACCAAGTTCCCATGGAATTGTTGCTCCGTCATCAATCTTATCTGGTGTAGCAAGAGCAACTTCGGTTCTTTTATAAAATGAAGATGCAGTATCTATTGCACTGTTTGGATCCTTCTTGTCGGTTCTGAATACACTCATCTTAAGAACCATGTCCCTAAAGTTTTCCATCCACATTCTAAGGCTGTCGCCCATTACACCACCAGCTTCCTTGTCCATAATTGCAGGAGCAGCGTTGATGTCGTCCATCTTTTTGATTACGCAGGTATCGTTTTCAACATTACTTGCATCAATTGTTTCGTCACTCTTATTCAAGCACTGTACCTTAATTCTTCTGATGCCGTTGAATATTTTGTTACATTCTACTTCAAATTCGTGAGCTTCTTTTTGAAGTGCAGCGTATTTACCTGGCTGTTCTGCGGCCTTATTATCAATTACACTATATAAACTTTGTGTCTTTATTGAGAAGTTCTCCGTGGTCTGCTGAATACCTGCATTTACCGCCACGAACGCATTAAGTACCTCGTTGGATACGTTCAATGCCATAAGCGCGGTGTAGAACAGGTACATCATACCGATCATTTTCTGTCTCGGGGTCTCCGGACAATTTCCACCTGACATATAACTTTAGTTTTTAATGTTAAACAATCAGTTAAAATTCACTATGCGGAAATTAATTCTGCTTGAAATTCATTGCAGCCAACATATTTCCATAAATAGTATTCATTGCTGCCAAGTTCGAACTCAATCTTCCTATTTCGTCTCTGTAACGCTTTGTGTCTTCTGCCGACTGCTTCATATTTGCCATGATTTCGTCCAAGCCTGTAGACAATTTCTTTGCTGCTTCGAATTGCTTGTTTGTGCCTTCGAGCTGCATTTCGTAAACAGAGTTCAAAGCCATAAGGTTCTTGTTCATTATGTTCAGTTGCTCGTTGTACGACTTGCCGCTGCCAGCCGATGTTTCGAGTTCCTTGTTCATCGAAGCGATGAGCTTGGTGTAAGTTGCCGAAAGTTCGTCACCTGAATTTCCAACAGTCATAGCTGACTTTTCGTATGCGCTAGCCAACTTTTCTGCCTGAACATTGAGCTTTTGTGCTGATGCACCGTATGCTTCTGCGAACGAATTAACTTTTTCTGAAGCCATTTCGAAGTTTGCTACATAATTGTTAGTTGCAGCAGTTGCATCTGATACGTCTTTCAACTTTTCTGTTGTTGTATTCAAGTTCTTCAAGCCGTGACCCAACTTTTCAAATAATTCAGGGGTAATTTCTGCATTTTCAATCATTGCATCGAATTTCTCCAAAGCCGACTTCTTTGACTTTACAGCGGCCTTCTTGTCTTCAACGTTGATTGACTCCATATCCTTGTCAATACCAGCAAGTTCCGGATAAACCAAACTCCAGTCTACTTGTTCGTGAGGTGGTTCGAATGCTGAAAGGAAGAAGATTACAGCTTCTGTCATAAGACCTACGATAAGCATGACACTAGCACCAGGATAGTGCTGGATTTTGAACAATGCACCTACCATAACTACGGTTGCACCCCAACCGTAAACATAACCCATAAATACTTTGTACCCGTGCGTTTGGGTCAATTCACCAAGACTCATAATTTTACTTTTTTAGTTTTTAAATACTTAACTTAAATAAAACAATATAATTCTCTAATTAATAAACTTGCGAATAAGAAGTTCCATCGCCTCTATGACGTCCGAGATATTCTCTTACGCATCTGAAACCGATGTAGCATTTTGCTGAATCCTGATATTCGTATGTACGTGTACCATTCTGCATATAGTATGATACATCTTTCCACGAACCACCTCTGATAACCTTTCTCTTAAGAGCAGGAGAGTCATCTGGATGTGCGTAATATTGATAGTCAGGATTTAAGTCGTGTGTATAATTGTATGAAGCTTCGTCAAAAGCATTGCTTGTCCATTCTGCAACGTTGCCGCCCATATCGTACAAGCCAAATTCATTCGGGTCGAATGTTGCAACCATAAGAGTCTGGACACCACCATCATCGTAATAGTTGCCTCTCATAGGCTTGAAGTTTGCAACGTGGCAACCGCTGTAGTTACGAGTATACAAGCCACCCCAAGGATACATCATAAGATCGAGACCACCGCGAGCTGCGTATTCCCATTCAGATTCGGTCGGAAGTCTGTAATCTTGAAGTGCAGCATCACCAGCTGCTGCTTGAGATGCGTTCTTCATCATAGTTCTCCATACGCAGAATGCTGATGCTTGTTTCCAAGTAACACCAACAACTGGATAGTAGTCGTATGCTGGATGCCAGAAATAAGCTTTTGCCATAGGTTCATTGTATGAATAAGTAAAGTCGCTTATCCAACAAAGAGTGTCGGGATATATATGTACTTTTTCGTGCATATAGTAGCTGTATCTACCACCGTGTCTACCTGCGTCAGACTTACCTTCGTAGTTCTTTATGTCCCTGTTAGCAAAATCTTCCCATTCTGCATCTTCTTTCATCTTTTCGCGATCCTTTATTGTACCTTCGTACTGACCAGTTTCGGGATTAAAGTGTCTACCTATTCTTAACCCATGGTCTGCTTCGCGTTCAAAACTGCGAGCAAGCTCAGCATCTTGGATTACACCATCGTCACCCGGTTTGAATACATGTTTCTGTGCTGCCTGCTTGAGATCCATCCAGAAATATTCGTAGTACAATGCATCTGTGTTAAGGTCAATCTTTCGATTGAATCTATACAATTCAGCAGGAGGTAGCAAGAACAATGTCTGATTGAAATTATTAGGGATTTCATTTTTTATCAGAATACCTTTCAATTCCAAATCATTGTAGTCCAATGGTCCACTCCAATCTAGGAAATTGTTGTTGTCGTAGTCGTCGAAATCAAATTCGCCATTTTCATACATGTTAGTCATGAAATTAACATCTTCTTCTGACACTTCGGCATCATCGATAATGAAGTCTGTCGGCTGATATGATTTTTTTGTACTGATGTCTCCAAAATCAACCGAGTTCTTGGTTTCCTTGCCTAAAGTAGTTAATGCCAGAGAGTCTCTCACCCAGTAGACAAACTGTCTGTATTCGGAATTTGTTATTTCCGTTTCGTCCATCCAGAAACCTTGTATGGTTACTGTTTTTGACTGAGCTGTCATTGCGTATGGGACATCCTCGTCGCTTGGTCCCATCTGGTATGAACCTGGAGGACTGAATAACATTCCATAGGGATCAGGAGTGTACCACGTCTTACGTTCTACCCCTGTCAATTCGCCATTGCCCGAGTAACTGCAACCGCTTACTAAGGCTATGATGAATATTGCTAAAATGACAAGTAACTTTCTCATAATATATAATATTTAGTAAGTTTCTAATTTATAATCTTCTAACACTTCTATATCTACCCATATTGTTGTTCTTGGAAACATTGAAGCAGTACCTGACCATAATTTCGTGTGATCCTGTATTATACTTATAGGTATTTCAGCCAATAGGAATATCGTAGCTATATCCAGTACTCATGCCAAAAGCCAAGTGGACACCAATCATAGGAACAATTGCATCACTGAACCTATATGAAAGACCTGCCCAGAATTTTTTCTCGAACAAGTATTTAGCATTGATTTGGAATTCGAAAGTTGATGCGTAAACAGCCATTGCTGAGAACAATAGATCGCTTGACGGGTTAGGAAGCGTCCAATTGTATCCACCTGCAATGTAGTAATGTCTTGCCAGATAAGTTGATTTCGTATTGCTGAATTTTAAGTATGGACGGGTAAGGTGGCTAACAGATAATCCTGCCCAGAAATCCTTTCCGTATAGTGTTGCTCCTAGGTGCATATCGAATGCAACCTTGCTGTCCTTGTGTGGGATGGTCGGGTCTCTGTAAACAGGATCTCCACCTAAAGAATTCGGAGTCTTCCAGTCTCCATCAATACTTCTATTTAATATACCGAGACTTACGCCTGCACCAAGTGTTCCAAATGAAAATTCATGTCTGTATGCTCCGTTCACCATAAAACTTACATCGTTCTGAAAACCAATGGTTTCCTGCATTATTGCTGCACCTAAACCCACAACGTCCTTTATTGGCATATCAAAGGTAAATATGGTTGTCTGTGGGCGACCAGATTCGAATCCGACCCATTGCTGACGATGCATACTTGTAATACATATAGCATTGTTTGCTCCTGCAGCACCTGGATTATATAGGTTCTGGGAATATTCAAACAAACTATAGTGAGAGTCATTTTGTGCAAACGACCAACATGCGGAAAGCATCATTAACAGACCCGATAGTATTATCCCTTTTCTCATACAGTTTCCGTTATTTTCGTTTTACAAATAGTGTCTATCATTTCTGTTTATAAACATATAGTCTATCTCCAAATTTCAAGTTGGTAAATTAAATGCTTTTTTTTTACGCGACCAAATTTTATAAACTTTTTTTTGTTTAAATAGTTATTTAGAGGTAATCTGTTAATTATTAGTGTGTTATAATTTATCAAAAAAGTGTTTTATAAGTCTTAAAATTGGCGGTATTGCATTTTTTTTTTTGCAACACCGCCAAAACAAGTCAAGTTTTTAACAAAATACTAAGTAGATAGTAATTTTCCGTTTACTTTTTCTTCTTCTCCTGAGCCGCTTCAATTATGCCTTTGCATTGTTCAAGCGTAATTTTTTCGGGAGATATATTCTTCGGAATTTTGTAGTTCTTTTTCTGGTATGATATGTAAGGTCCGAATTTACCTTTCATTATTTGCATATCCGGCATTTCGTCGAATGTACGGCATAGGGCGTTCTTCATTTTCTCCTTCTTTTCCTCTATCAACTCGATTGCCCTTTCCAATGTTATTGAATATGGGTCGTCGGTTTTTGCGAGTGAGTAGAACTTGCCGTTGTTTCTGATGTATGGCCCGAACTTGCCAAGTGATACAGTAACTGCATCACCTTCGTATTCACCAATTTCGCGTGGAAGTTTGAACAGGTCGAGGACTTCTTCGAGAGTGACGTTCTCAATGTTCTGGTTCTTGCGGAGGCTTGCGTACATAGGCTTGTCGCCAGTTTCAATTGATGCGTATGGCCCGTATTTGCCTATCTTTATTATTATAGGTGCGCCGGTTTTGGGGTCGTTGCCGATGTTGCGTTCCCATTTTGATGTTTCTTTTTCCTTGAGCGAGGAATCAACTTCCTTGTCGAAAGCTTTGTAGAATGACTTGAGCATATCGTTCCACTTGAGCTTGCCCATAGCAATGTCGTCGAACTTCTCTTCTATTTGGGCGGTGAAGTTGTAGTCGAGAACATCGTCGAAATGTGCGGTAAGGTAGTCGGTTACGACAATACCAATCGATGTCGGGAAAAGTTTGTTGCTTTCGGCTCCATAGTTTTCGTTGGCGGTGCTTTCCTTGAGTTTGCCTTTCGACAGGGTTATTGTCTTGACTGTTCTTTTCTTGGCAGGTTTGCTTTCCTTTACGACATATTC
>CAJOEG010000007.1:21458-37474 GCA_905233405.1 uncultured Bacteroidales bacterium
TGTTGAGATAGTCGGTGCGTAAGTTGATGGACGACCAATTCCTAATTCTTCCATCTTCTTCACAAGGCTTGCCTCGGTGTATCTTGAAGGAGGCTGGTCGAATTTCTCGATAGCTTCAATTTTGCTTGTTTCTGCTTTTGCACCTATTAATATATTAGGGAGAGTTGCGGTTGCTTCTTCAGTGTTGTCGTCATCGGTAGATTCGATGTAAAGCTTCAGGAAACCGTCGAAGATTATTGTTTCTCCAGTTGCAATGAATGTATAATCCTCTGATTTGTCGCCTATTGTGACGATGGTCTTTTCGATTTTAGCATCGGCCATCTGGGAAGCGATTGCTCTCTTGCGGATAAGGTCGTAGAGCCGCTGCTCCTGCTTGGTTGCCTCTATTGTCTCATTGTCAACGAATGTCGGTCTTATTGCTTCGTGGGCTTCTTGTGCTCCCTTAACCCTTGTCTGATATTTCCTTACGTGAAGGTATTCGTCTCCGTAGTTTTTGGTAATATTAGCCTTTATTGTGTTGATTGCTAGACTTGACAGGTTCAGTGAGTCGGTTCTCATATAGGTTATGAAACCGTTTTCGTACAGGTTTTGTGCGTACCTCATTGTCTGCGAAACTGAGTATCCCAGTTTGCGTCCTGCTTCCTGCTGTAATGTCGAGGTTGTGAATGGCGGAGCTGGCGACTTCTTGCCAGGTTTCTTTGTTATGTCCTTAACGCTGAATTCTTTGTCCTTGCAAGATTCAACGAACTTCTTTGCTTCCTCGTAGGTCTTGAACTTTTTGCTGAGTTCTGCCTTTACCTGATTGCCTTCGATGCTGAAAACACCAAATACCTTGTATTCAGACTTGGAGTTGAATTCGGTGATTTCCCTTTCGCGTTCGACGATTAGCTTTACTGCAACCGACTGTACACGACCAGCCGAAAGTGCTGGTTTTATTTTCTTCCATAGCAGTGGCGACAATTTGAAACCTACAAGTCTGTCGAGTACTCTACGTGCCTGCTGGGCATTTACTAAATTGATGTCGATGTCACGTGGATTGGCGATTGCATTTGTTATTGCTTCCTTTGTAATTTCGTGGAAGACAATGCGTTTTGTATTACTTTTTTTGAGTTTCAGTACTTCGCTGAGGTGCCACGATATGGCTTCTCCCTCGCGGTCTTCATCGGAAGCCAGCCAGACGACCTTCACTTTTCCTGCGGCTTCTTTCAAGTCTGCGACAACTTTTTTCTTGTCGTCGGGAATCTCGTAGTCGGGTGTGAAACCGTTGTCAATGTCGATTCCCAAGTTTTTCTTTTCAATGTCCCTAATATGTCCGTAACTGGATTTTACGATGAAATCATCACCGAGGAACTTCTTTATAGTCTTTGCTTTAGCTGGTGACTCTACGATTACCAAGTTGTTCTCCATACGACTTCAAAATTTGGGTGCAAAAGTAAGAATTTTTTTTATAATTTTACGGCTTAAAAATTTTTGCAATATGGCTGAAGGGAAAAAGGAAAAAGTTTCATATACGAAAAAGACTAAAGTTCGGATTTTCATTGTCTTATGGATTTTGAGTCTTTTGCTTCTGATTGGTTTTGTTGTTTATTTTGCATTGTTGTCGCACGGTGTTTTGGGTTATATGCCGACATTTGAGGAGTTGGAAAACCCAAAGGAAAACCTTGCAACCCGTATATATTCGAGCGACGGACAGCTTTTAGGAACATATTTCCGAGAAAACCGTTCTCACGTTCGTTATGATTCCATTTCTCCGAATGTAATTGACGCACTGATTGCCACCGAAGATGTACGTTTTTATGAGCATTGCGGAATCGACTTTAAGTCGTTGCCTCGTGTATTCAAGGGAATCGTTACCGGCAACAGTGCCAAGGGCGGTGGAAGTACGATTTCGCAGCAACTTGCAAAAATGCTTTTCCCGAGGCAGAAGATGAGTAAACTGGAATTTATTAACAGAAAGTTCCAGGAATGGGTGATTGCAACCAAGTTGGAAAGCCAGTACACCAAGGAGGAAATAATAACGATGTACCTCAACAAGTTCGACTTCCTTAATCTTGCGGTAGGTATAGAATCGGCATCAAGGATATATTTTGATACAATTCCATATGGTTTGACCAAGACACAGGCCGCAATGCTTGTGGGTATGGCGCAGAATCCGTCGATGTACAATCCTATAAGGTTTCCCGACAAGGCTTTGGCTCGAAGGAATACGGTGCTCGGTCAGATGTTGAAGTATGGCAAGATAACTAAGACGGAACACGATTCACTGGTAAACGAGCCGCTTGGCATTAAGTTCCGTCGTGCCGACCATAACTTGGGTTATGCAACCTATTTCAGAGAGTTCTTGAGATTGTGGCTGAGTGCAAAGAAGCCTATACGCGAAAACTATGTTGATGAGCGTGAGTTTATCGAGGATTCTATCAATTGGTCAATTGACCCGTCGTACGGTTGGTGCAACAAGAACAAGAAGCCGGATGGTACACCTTACGATATTTATTCAGATGGTCTGCAGTTGTACACCACAATCGACAGCCGTATGCAGAAGTATGCAGAGGAGGCAGTTGCCGAACACGTCGGGACATATCTTCAGCCTGCGTTTTCAAAGAGTATGAGTAGCAACAAGAATGCGCCATATTATTCTTCAATTGGAGCATCGAAGAAAGAGGAGTGCATCAATAGTGCTATGCGCAGGACGGAGAGGTGGCGCGTAATGAAGAAGGCTGGCTTCAGCGAGGACGAGATAAGGGCTTCGTTCTATGAGAAGGATACAATGTCGGTATTTTCGTGGGACGGAGATATTGATACGATTATGACGCCTATGGATTCGATGTTGTACTACAAGGGATTCCTGCAGGCTGGCTTTATTTCGATGGAGCCGCAGACTGGACACGTCAAGGCATACGTAGGCGGTATCAACTATATGCACTTCAAGTATGACAATGCAACCAAGTCGCGCCGTCAGGTTGGCTCAACGTTTAAGCCGTTCATCTACTGTCTGCTGATGCAGAATGGATATTCGCCATGCACTAAGGTTCCGAATGTAGAGCAAACATTCAAACTGCCTACTGGTCAGTATTATACGCCTAGATATTCGAAGTCGAAGCTGGACGGACAGACTATCACGTTGAAGCAGGGACTTGCTGGTTCGCTCAACCAGATTTCGGCTTGGGCACTGAAGCAGACTACGCCCGAAGCGGTTGTGGCTCTTGCAAACAAGATGGGCGTACATAGCCAGATTGACCCGTTCCCATCAATATGCGTGGGTATTCCGCAGGTTCTGCTTTGCGAGATGGTTGGCGCATATTGTACTTATCCAAACAAGGGCATCTATACCAGACCGATATATATAACGCGTATAGAGGACAAGGACGGCAACGAACTAGCATCTTTCATTCCGATACAGACCGAAGCCATCAGCGAGGAGACGGCAGCACTTATGATAGAGCTGTTGCGTGGTGTAGTTGACATGGGAACCGGTTCGAGGTTGCGCTTCAAGTACAATCTTACTGGCGAAATAGGAGGTAAGACAGGAACAACCAACAACAATTCCGATGCTTGGTTTATGGGTGTAACACCTCACTTGGTAAACGGTGCTTGGGTTGGTGGCGAGGAGCCGACAATCCGTTTCAGTTCGATGGAATTTGGTCAGGGTGCTTCGGCAGCATTGCCTATATGGGCTTTGTATATGAAGAAGGTTTATGCCGACTGGAGGCTCAACAAGAAATATAGTCCCGACGACAAGTTCCCGATGCCAGCTGGAATCAAGGATTTGATTGACTGTCACGAATATGGGCAGGCTGGCGACCTTGATTTTGATGAGAACTAAGGGGGCTAAAGACGTTTAACTTCGTTGAGGGCTGCGCCGTTCTATGCCTGCTGCGTTTAACGCTGGCGCTGTTTGAATGGCTGCGCCGTTTAACGCTGACGCTGTTTTTAAGTTTCTATGGGCTAACGCCCGTTTGAATGGCTACGCCGTTTCTGAGACGCAATGAATTGCACCTGTACAAACGGCTGTGAGCCTTTCAGCCTTTTAGCCTTCAAGCCCTTTAGGTTTGAGGTAGTTTGAATGGTTGGCGGTTGCTGAGCTTGTCGAAGTACGCCGTTTCTATGTTTCTGTCTTATTTGCAGGAGGTAGCCTTGTTTTTCAGCATATTGAAAGAATGTTGAATCATTGAAAATGCATAGTTACGCATGCTGTCGGCTTTGTTTGCTTCCTCGGTTATGTAGTTGCATGTATCTTGTCTGTTGTAAAGGTATAGCCCTTCGTGTCCATCGCTAATCCTATGGATTAGAACGTCGCAACTAAAGAAGGCATATTTTCTCTTTTTGCGTTGGAGGTCTATACCAAGGTTGTTGCTTTGTACATCGGAGAATAGCATTCCGAGAACAGTAGGACCCAAGTCGATTTGCAAGGCAAACTGCTCGTTTTCCTGTGGTTCTATTTGCGACGGAGCATAAAATATTAACGGAATGTGGTGGTATTGTAGCGACATTTCATATATAGAACTTCCTGAGGCTCCGTGGTCGGCAACGAATATGAATAAAGTGTTGTCAAACCACTTGCAACCTTTTGCTTCGCTTACAAATTTTCCAATCGACCAGTCGGCATATTCAATCATCTTCCTGCTCATCTCCGAAGATTTCGGCACAAACGGGATGTCGTCGGGAAGGACGTAGGGGTTGTGGTCGCTGGCAGTCATCAGGCAGACGAAAAACGGTTTTCCATTGTCGATTGAGTTCAGTTCCTGTATGGCTTTTTCGAACATAACTGTTCACGGGTATGATGAGAATTCGTTGGCGTAAAGGAAGCCGGCAACATTGTCGAACTGGTCGTCGTGAGTGGTGAAATACATTGTGCTGTAGCCATGGCTCCTTAACTGTTGAGGTAGTCCGCACATATTTGGGATTACCGTCTTTTTCATGCTATGCTGGTTCAGTATTGCAGGATGGGAGAAAAGTGTGGAATATATCCCGTTGTATGTGTGTATGCCTGCGCTGTAGGCTTTTTCGTAACAGAGCGAGTTGTCAATAATGCTGTCGAGGTTTGGGGTAAGGCTTTGCCCTTCGCCGAAATGCCCTACCTTGTGGGCTGCCATCGACTCCATTAGTACAAGTACGATGTTGGTATTAGGTTTTAGCCTTATGATATTCGGATTCTGCCAGTCGTTATTTTCAAGTTGTTCTTCAACGATTCTTTCTGCCTTGTCGCTGTCTATCAGGTTTATTTCCTTGTACTTGCTCGATTCTGCAACACTATTGATAAATGTGAATATCGGATTGAGTCCTAATTGGTTGAGAAAGGCATTGTTTGAAAAGTATGCGGTACCTACTCGAATCGGACTTTTTATTGTTGTTCTACCGCGTGCTCCAAGAAGACACAAGCCGACAAATAGTATTCCCAGAGTTATCCTAAATGCCATTTTGCGAGAATCAAAGGTCGGGTCCTGTAGGAAATATTTGCGCATAAGCCTCATAATAAGCAAGTATGCGATGGAAATGACAACGAAGCCTAGTAAGTAGCAGATGAATATTGGTTCTTCAACAATCATCTGGAATACAAACGAGAATGAGTCCATCCAAGCGAGTGCCGATGCATTGAGTCGTGTAAAGAAGTATTTGAAATATGGTATGTCGGCTGCACAGGCGAAGAAACATATAACGTATAATGTTGATATAAGAATGTGTATGATTTTGTAGTACACTGGTTTCCTGATGCCGGCTATCGAGCCGACTATAATGTATAAGATAGGGAAACTAAGTAGGTAGCACGATATTACAGTGTCGAATCTCAACCCCATAATGAATGCCTTTAATAGGTTTACACCATATTCGTGGGGGTAGCCAGGGTCGTTGTAAAATACGACTAGTGTTATGATTCTGAATAGCGTAAAGAAAACAATTCCTAATCCATATACGGAAAGCAGATAGTAGTAGCCAAAGAGTGGCGATTTACAAGTTCTGTTGACATTCTTAAGCATTTGTGGCTCGTTTAGTTGGAAAATGTTTGCAAATTTAGCAAAAATCAGTTTGTGCAGGAAATTTTCTGTATCACCTCAAAAAAATCAGGATACGACTTTTCTACACATTCACAACCTTCTATTCTTATTCCGTCGGATGAAAGTCCTAATATTGCCAGCATCATTGCAATGCGGTGGTCGTTGTGTGAGTCGAGCAGGGTAGGGGTAATATTTTTCAGCGGTTGGGTTATTATGCAGTTTCCGTCGGTTTTTATGCTGGCACCGAGTTTGCCAAGTTCGGAAACTATTGCTTCGAGGCGATTGCTTTCCTTGCCGATAAGCCTGTTTGCTCCGTAAATCTTGCATTCGCCGTCGGCATTTAAGGCAAGTGCGCAAAGTGGCGGAATAAGGTCGGGAGTATCGGTTGCATCGAATTGGAAACTGCCGTTTTTTGACTTTCTGATGAAAAGGGAATTTCCTTTCCATTCGTAGTTTGCGTTGCAGATGTCAAGAACGTCCATTATGGCGCGGTCGGGTTGCTGTGATAGTGGGTTCAGTCCCGATATGCCTATTTCCCCGTTTGTCAGGCCGGCTACGATAAGGAATGCTGCATTGCTCCAGTCGCCTTCAACATTAAATGATGCTTTGTAGTGCGTGTTTCCTTGTATGCTTATTTCCAGCGCATTGGATTTTTGTTCTGTAGTTATGTCCGCGCCAGCCTGTCTGGCAATTTCTATGGTGAGAAAAATGTATCCAGTACTTGATGGGTTTTCTACGGTGATTGTACTGTTTGCTGGCAAGGTGGATAGTGCAAGTATCATCCCAGTTATGACCTGTGAGGTGTGGCTTCCGTCGATTGTGTAGTTGCCCGGTGTGATGTGGGCTTTGCTGATATTTATGGGAAGTCCTTTTGACGAAATATTCCAGCCGAAATTTTTCTCAAAGAATTCAAGGTCGTGCCTGATGTTCCTCTTTTGCAGGGTTCCGTGTCCGTCGAGTATGAAGCTGTCGGTGCGAAGTGCGATGATTGGAGGGAACATTCGTGCGCAAAGTGCCGATTCTCCGCAGTCGAATGTCTTGTCGTTCGGGTCGAATGACAGCAGTTTCTGTGCTATTTCGCGAGATGCAACCGCGTCGGCTGATTTTCCACAATTTGAAATGCTTATTTCAGAGTTAGGTAGCGATGCAATAGCCCAGGCCCTCTGTTCGTAGCTTTTCGACGGGCAGATTGTAATCTCGCCGTGCAGTTCCGACTTGTGTATTGTGGCAATCATCTGGCAAGGTCTATGATTTGTTGGACAGGCATTTTTCGGATTTGCGGTTTGCCGATGTCTTCCAATAGGACAAAGCGGATATTGGAATCCTCCTTTTTCTTGTCGTTTGAAAGCAGGCGAATATGGTTTTCTCCGAGTTTGTATGATATGTCGTAGCCGAAAGATGTCAGCAGCTGCTTTATTTGTTGAGCCTTGTCGGTCGCTAGGATTCCAAGTTTTACGGAAATGTCTGTCGCAGCGTTCATTCCTTTTACAACTGCTAGTCCGTGCGGAATGTCCTCAAGCAGTTCGATGCTGTGTCCGATAGTATGTCCGAAGTTCAGTATGTGCCTTATTGACTTGTCGTCGGGGTCTTCTTCGACGATTTTTATTTTGGTAAGAACCGATTCGCTGACAAGTTTCTGGATTGTTTCGCTGTTGCGGTTGAGGATGTTGTCTGGATTGGTTTCCAGTATGTTGAGAATATTTGAGTTTCCAATCAGTGCGTATTTTATGATTTCGCCGAGTCCGCTCAAGTATTGTTTTTCGGGAAGTGTGTGCAGAAACTTGCTGTCGGCTATTATGAAGTCGGGGTTGTCGAAGCTGCCGATGAAATTCTTGTTTTCGTTGAAGTTCACTCCGTTTTTTCCACCTATTGAGGCATCGGTCATTGCCAGCAGGGTAGTGGGTACAAGTCCGAAACGGACACCGCGCATATATATGTGGGAAACGAATCCTGTAATGTCGCAGACAATTCCACCGCCTATACCTATAATATATGAGTTGCGGTCGATGCCGAGTTCAAGCAGTTCGGCTATTATTTTTTCTATCGTTGCAAGGTTCTTGTGGGGTTCGGTATCGTCGATGACGATTGTTTTTCCCCATTGTAATATTTCGGGGTATGTATTGATTATGTTTTGGGAACTTATTATTGCAGTTTTTCTTTCGTGAAAAATTTCAGAAACAGGGCTGTCGTCAATAGAAAAGAATATTGAAGTCTTGGAATGTTTCTCCGTTGAATAAGTTAGTTGCATAATTTGTCAAAAAAAATCCCATAGTCCACGGAATGGACTACGGGACGGTATGAAAAATGTAGTTTACTTTACTGAGATGACCTTGAATTCTACACGGCGGTTGTTTTGACGGCCTTCTTCGGTGTCGTTGGTGTCGATAGGATTCTGGTATGCGTAACCCTTGTACGACAAGCGTTCTTTTGCTACGCCGTGAGCGATAAGGTAGTCAACAACCGACTTTGCTCTGTTGCTCGAAAGTTTTGTGTTGTATTCGAGAGAACCTTTATTGTCGGTGTGGCCGCCGATTTCTATAACCATCTTCGGGTAGTCAACAGTAAGCAGTCTTACAAGGTTGTCGAGTTCTGCCTTTGAAATGTCGCGCAGAGTAGCCTTGTTGTAGTCGAAGAAGATGTTCGACAGGATTATTGTTGCACCAACGTTAATTGCCTTCAACTTTATGTCCTTTATGATTTCCTGATAGGAGGAAGTTGCCGGTACATTTACGTTTTCACTATGGAAGAGGTATCCTTCCGTGCGTGCAGTGATACCATAGTTCTTTCCCGATGGCAAACTTATAAGGTATTTGCCGGTTGACGCATTTGACGATAGGGTTGCATATACCTCGTCTTTTTCGAGGTCAACGATTTCGATTGACGATTCGAGAGGCTGATCTGTTTCGGCATCGGTGATTGTACCTTTCATAATTGTAAGTCTAACTTTCTTGACTTCTACAGTTTCCTGTTTTACTTCGGTTTTTATGGAAGCCGTTGAACTTGCTATCAGGTTGTCTTCTGTTCCAGCAATTAATGGTTGTTCTGGACCGAGGAAGGTTATTCTCCAGATGTCCTGCATTCCGAATCCGCCTTCACGGGCGCTCGACATATAAGCGTAAATTCCGTTGCCGGCAACAATGAAGAAAACATCATCTTCGGGAGTGTTGATAGGCATACCGACGTTTACTGGTTCGCCCCAGTTGCCATCATCATCTTTTTCGCTGTAGAAAATGTCGTATCCTCCGATTGTGCCTTCGCGTTTTGAACTGAAATACATTGTTCTGTTGTCAGGGTGTATGAATACTCCTTCCTCGTCAAATTCGGTATTGATTGGAGCACCTATGTTTTGTGCAGGACCCCATTCGCCTTTCTCGTTCCTTTCGCTTACAAAAATGTCCCTTCCGCCTTTAGTCGGAGTTCCATATTCGTCTTTTGGTCGGTCACTAACGAAGTACAGTTGCTTTCCATCTGAGGATATTGAGATTGAAGTTTCGTTGTTTTTGGTGTTGATGTTTTTATTGAGAGCCTTAGGTTTGCTCCAGTCTTCACCCTTTAGCGTACTTTCGTACAGGTCTCCGTTCTTGAACGTGTACAATACAGAACCGTCGGGTGACAAGCCAGCAGAAGCGTCGTGTTCCGTCGTGTTGAATTTCTTCATATTCATTGCTGGCGACCATCTGTTTTTGCCTTCGCTATACGAGATGTACAAGTCTTCGAAGTATTCGTTTCTTTCTTCATCGAACATATTGCCGGTAGAACCCTCACGCCTTGATGTGAAAATCATCATCGACTCGTCTGTTGAAATTACAGGTACATAGTCTCCGTATTTCGAGTTGATATTTGCGCCTAGGTTGTCGATGAATACCCTATCTACAGCCTCCGAAAACTTTATTCCGTTTTCACATTCCTTGATTCTTGCATCGGCGTTGAAGTCCGCTATATTGATGTTGGCTTTCTTTGCTTGTGCTTCAAGGTCTATCTTTTTAAAGTCGTTGTAATGCTTGATGGCTTCCTTGAACTGATAATTGACCTGGTATGCCCTTCCTAGTACATATTTTATGTCGACAGATACTGTAGGATCCAGTCCGTAAGCCTTTTCAAGGAAGGTTATTGCCTTTTTCTTTTCTGTCGAAAACAGGTAGCACACACCGATTTTATAGTTTAGTGCGGCGAAGTTACTGTTGTATTTGTTTGCTTCAAGATATTCGGGCAGAGCCTGTAGGTATCCGCCTGTTGATTTGCTTGCAAAATATTCGTCGCCAGATGCTATATAGAGTGTAGCCTCCTTGTATCCATCCTTCGACTCGGTCTTGAATTCCTTTTTGTTAATCTCGATGTTTATTTGTGAGTATGATATATGGCAGACGAATATGAACGCCAATGTCATTATTCCTATATGCAATTTCAATCTGTTCATTTCATTTATATTTTAGGTGGTTTATTTGTATTCGTTACAAAGTGTCTGGTAGTCGTTCAGGTTTGTGATTCCGAGTGATTCTGCCTTTTCCCAGTCGGAGCAGGCGCCAACCATATCGCGAGCCATTTCCTTGGCTGCGCCTCTGCCTACGTATGCCTCGCCGTAGTTTGGATTAAGGGCAATAGCCTTTGTGAAGGCTTCTATTGCAAGAGAAAATTCTTTTTTCTTGTAATAACAAAGCCCGATGTTGTTGAAAGCATAAGCGTAATCCTTCTTTTTGTTGAGGCATTCATTAAGAGTTTCTATTGCATTGTCGTAATCCTTCAGTTCGTATTGTGCTATGCCTTTGTTGTTGAGTACGATGTAATTGTCGGGGCTTGTCTTTAATACCTCATTGTATGCTTCTATGGCTTTTTCGTAATTCTTGTTGAGCCTGTATGCACTTCCGAGGTTGGCCTTGAAAATGTCCATTCTTGGATTTAACTGTACGGCCTTGCTGTAGTCTTCTATTGCCTTGTCTATTTTGTTGAGCATACGGTAGGTTGAACCACGGTCGTTATATGAGAATGCGTGTGTGTCGTCGATTTCGATGGCTCTCGTGTAGTATTTCATTGCATCGTCGTATTTTGCATCGTTGAAATTTATGACACCGATGTGGTAGAAGAGGTCGGCTTTGTTGCAACCTTGTTCTATTGCATTCTGGAAATATGTAAGCGCCGATTGGTTGTCCGACTTGTGGAAGTAGCAGTATCCAATGAGGTAGGTGGCGTAATTGTCATTCTTGCGCTTTACATATTCCTTCAGGTCGGCTATTGCTTCATCATATTTTTTCTGTTGCAGATAGCAGGTGCTGCGTCCGTAATATGCCTGCGCCATTTCCGGATTTATTTGCAGAACATTGCAGAATGTCGTGATTGCATCATTGTAATTGCCTTCGTTGCACTGTGTTACACCGATGTTGTACATTACGTTGGCTTCCTGTCCCTCTGCGTTGACAAGTGTGTTCACGGTGTCACCGTCGGTGGGGCTTGTGACTATCTGTGTCGGGACTATTATCTGGTCCATTCCCGAATCATTCGTTTTGTTGTCTTTGTTTTCCTGTGAAAATGAAACTCCTATGCCAAGGGCTGAAAGCAGTCCGATTGCAAATAGGTTTTTAATTGTTTTTACCATCTCTAACAAAAAATAAATTTCAAATTTACTATAGTGTATAAAGTTCGCAAAGATACAAAGTTTTTTGCTTATTGCAATTTTTTTTATTTTTGCCAAAATTTAAGTTTATGAATCGTATCATTTTGTTTGTAATGGGGGTGTTATTTCCGTTGTGCGTATTCTCAAATAATACCAATGGAATTCCGCTTGGTTCAAAATATTCTGTAGAGACAGCAAATGTTTCTGTTTCAGGATTTGACGTGAAGTTTTCGTATGATTCTTTAATGATATTTCAGTCTGGCGAATTTATTTCTGTCGGGATGAAGGGGACATATCCTTCTGGAAAAATCGGAGGTCCGTCGTTGCTTGTTTCACGAAAGCCTATGGCGATTCCTTCGTGCGGAAACTACAAGGTCAACGTAAAGAATTACTCGGTTCAGGAGTTTGACTTGTCGCAGTATGGTGGAAAAATTGCTCCGCAGCAGCATCCGATAAGCAAGTCGGATAAAAATCCGCAGTTCGACTACAATGCAAAGGCCTACGAAACCGATGCTTTCATCGGAGACGAAAACGGTTTGGCTTGGATTTCGCCAATTGGAACAATGCGAGGAGTGCAAATCGGTGAAATCTGCGTTTCTCCGATGACGTACAACCCTGTGACAAACATTCTTTATGTTTACAACGATATTGAATTGGAAATCGTGTTCGAGGCGGTTGACTATGCCCGTACCGACAAGAATCTTCGCAACGGCTATTCTCCATTCTTCGCTTCTACATATTCTTCACTTGTCAACAAGGATATTTTCGACACCTATTCCGACCTTTACCATACTCCAGTGAAGATGCTGGTGGTTGCGCACGAGGATTTCGCAACGCAGTTGCAGCCGTGGCTTGAGTGGAAAACTCAGAAGGGATTTTATCTTGATGTGAATTATGTGAATTCTTCCTCTGCGTCTGCTGCCAATATCAAGTCGTGGGTGCAGTCGCACTATTCTATGGGCGAGGATGCTGGCAACGCTCCGGTTTTCTTAGTGCTTGTCGGTGATGTGGATAGGATTCCAGCCAGTGCTGTTGGCGACGAGAGCGGGGAGCAGACCGACCTTTACTATGCTTCGGTCGATGGCGACTATTTCCCTGAAATGTACTGTAGCCGTATATCGGTGGCTTCGCCCGATGAACTGAACATTGTCGTTGGCAAGACGCTTATGTATGAAAAATACACAATGCCCGACCCGTCGTACCTTGGAAATACTCTGCTCATTGCAGGACAGGACAACGAATGGAATCCGTATATTGCTCAGCCGACAATTAATTATGCTACGCAGAACTATTTCAATGCCGCTCACGGATATAACAACGTATATGCGTATTTGGATTCATACGATGGTTGCTACAACAACCTCAGCACTGGCGTTGGTTATGCACATTACACAGCCCACGGCGGTGAGCAGGAATGGTGTGGTCCGCATTTCACAAACGATGACATCGACGGTCTTACAAATGCCGACAAGTATTTCCTTGCAATTGGCAACTGCTGCTTGAGTGGAAAGTTCGGCTATTCGGCTCCCTGCTATGGTGAGAAGATGATTCGTAGCCAGAAGAAGGGTGCGTTTGCCTACATTGGTTCGTCTCCTGTGTCGTATTGGTACGACGATTACTACTGGGCGTTGGGCGCAACTAGTGTATTTACGCAGACTCCGCAGTTGTCAGAAACAGAAACAGGTGCATTCGATATGATGTTTGACGACGAGCAGTTCAATACCGTTTCTTCGATAATGTATGTCGGAAATCTTGCTGTGACAAATGCTGGTGGTATGGCAAAATATTACTGGGAAGCTTACAATGTGCTTGGCGACGGTTCGGTTATGCCGTATTATTCTATTCCGAGCGCTAATGTCGTTTCTCACGATGCCAACTTTGTTAACGGCAGTTCTTCCTTCTTGGTTTCCGCCGACCCAGGGTCGTATGTGGCGGTTACCGATGGTAACACTATATTAGGTACTGCTGTTGTAGGTATTAGCGGTTCAGTAACTGTTCCGCTTGTTGCGGCGGCTACTTCCGACAATGTGTTGCTCGTTGTCACACGCCAGCAGCGCATTCCGCATATTGAGAATATTCCCGTAGTTGCTCCCGAGGGTGCTTACATTTCGCTTGTGGGATATTCGCCCGATGAGGTTCCGTATGCTCTAGAGGATATGATGGCTGGCTATTCGTTTACCTTGCAGTTGAAGAATGTTGGTCAACGCGATTCAGAGGCTTGGTCGCCAATGACTTTAAGTTGCAACGACCCGAATGTAGAAATTCTCAACAATTCTGCTTCATGTTCACCGATTGTGGTTGGCGAGACTATCGAGATGGACTATGTATTCTCGTTTTTGCCTTCCTTGACCATTGACGACGGTTATACGCTCAATTTTACGCTTGCTGTTGACGACACTGTAAACAATGCGACATACACATCTTCGTTTGATGTCCGCGTAATAAGGTCGATATTGCAGATGTACAGTTATTCTGTTGTTGGAGACGCTATGCCTGGCGAAAGTTTTGCCCTTGAGGTATCTGTTACCAATGTAGGTTCGCTTGCCGAAACAGTGCAGGTTGTGTTAGAAAGCCTTGACGAGCGTCTGCATTTTGATGGTGGGAATTTTATGCAGAATTATGGTTCAATTAGTCGCGATATGATTGTTTCGCGTCAGTTCCCTATGCGTGCCGATGCAACAGTGCAGGATGGTGAAGAACTGGCTGTGAAGGTTACTATTCAGACGATCAATTCATCTGTCACCGATACGGTCTATATAGTTTTTGCTCCTTGCAATGTTGCTGTGAGGGATTTCCCGTATGTCTTGGATTTTGCCGACGGAATGATTCCCGAATGCTGGTCGCAGGTTCCAAACATAGATGATGCCGAATTATGGAATGTCGTGACATCCGACCCGTACGATTATATTTCGCAGAACGGCGATAAGTTCTTATTTATAAAGAATTACACTTGGACAGAAATGTCGAATATGCTGGAGTCGTCCAAATTTGCCTTTGAAGAAGGTATGTCGGCAACTTTGTCGTTCCGCCACGTGCAGAAGGAATGGTCTGGTGACTACGATATTTTGTCGGTGTATTATAAGAATACCGATGCTGGCGAGTGGCAGTTGCTAACTCAATACAATAGGGCTTACGAATCGTGGACCGCTGATGAAATTGAACTTCCAAACTTGTCGCAGAACTACTATATTGCCTTCTTTGCCGACCTGAATTATGGTTTCGGTATTGCCATCGACGATATTAGGATTGAGGTCAGTGGGTGCGTAATTCCGCAGATTTCGCTCTCGTTTGATGACCCTGAACACCCGATTCTGTCGTGGACTGGAAATGCAGAAAGTTATAGTTTGTATAAAAATGATGAACTTCTTGCTGAACTAACCGAGAACACCTACGCGCTCGATTTTGGCAGTTATGACGAGGATGATTGTTTCTCTGTCGTAGCACATTGTGAAGGCGGTGAGGAAAGCACAGGAGTTGTATGTCTTACAGGAGAAGTTGCAGCAGTTGTGCCATCGTTTGATGTTTTTCCGAATCCGGCATCTGATAGGGTTGAGGTAGTGTGTGCAGGTATGAAATCGGTGGCGGTATATGATGCATTGGGACGGAAGGTTCTGGAACGCAATGCCGATTCCGACAGGGTTTCGTTTTCGTTGGATGGGGTACAGGCAGGACTGTATGTTGTAATCGTTGATTGTGCCGAAGGCAGATTGGTGAAGAAATTGGAAATAATATAGAAACGTTGTGTGCAACGTTTTCTATGTTTTGTGAGACGCAAAATTTTGCGTCTGTACAATATGAAATAAATATGTTTGAATGATTCGATAATCTGTAGACACGCGCCATGGTGCGTGTCTACAAATTATCCATTGTCAATTATGAATTGCCCATTATCCATTATTCATTATGAATTGTTAATTATTTGTTTAAATATAATATTGACCCTTCCATTAAAATTCCCATTTTTCGTGTTTTAAATCTCCATATTTTTGCATTTCCATTCATTTATGGGGCTGACGTGGTTTTGACAGCAAGGTAAATGATTGTGTAAGCATACCGGGCAACGCAGGCTATCCCGTAAAACTGTCTTGCAGAACAATAACTGGCGCAGAAAATAACTATGCTTTCGCTGCGTAGTCGAAGTTCAGTAGATTACCTTAATTCCGGCACAAGGTGTTGGAACGAAACATCGCTCGATTGGACGGTCTGGTTCCGTTTCGGTACAGCGGTGGCAAAAAAATACCGGACTGGCCGCTTCTATTCTCTTGTGAGGTGGCGAGATTTTTAGGAGATAAGGATGAGTTTGGGCGTCTACCCCCGTGCTTCTCCCGACAACCAATGGCGGAATAAGTATGTAGAAAGCACCTTTGTTTCTTGTTTGGACCCGGGTTCGATTCCCGGCAGCTCCACGCTTTGGG
>CAJOEG010000008.1 GCA_905233405.1 uncultured Bacteroidales bacterium
AAGGAATGACTTCGATAATCCGCCCCGCATGACGCAGTACGTCCTCTACCAAAGCCTTTATCTTCATCGCTGCACCATGCCCGGAAGAACAGATGGTCACAATCGCTTCTTGTGTATTAACAGGGGCTTCATGTGTATCAACCGCTTCATAGCCCTTGAAGTTCAATAAGGATTCATAGATACTCTCCAAGTCCATGCCCGCGATATCCACTTTTCGCATAGCTTCGAGTATGAGCGGTGTGGAAACCATATCCAAGGTGCGTACGGGAATCTTCAGCCGTTCGGCAAAATCCTTCGGCGACCCGGCTATAAACTCGATGCGAACACAGGTAAATTTACCGGCAGCCAAGGTACGCCGAAAGGCTCTATTAGTGCAGACGGTACTATTGAAGCGCCCAACTTCGGCACCATTCAAGTTAAACAAGATGGCACAAACTTTTTCTACGTATGGCGCAACGAAGAAAAATTGGGAGCCGTGCTTGGTGCAATTGGAGAAGTCTATTACAGAAATCGCCGCTTAGGCGACAATGGTACTGTCAGCGATAAAACCATTAGTCCTCTATTGATGGCATACGTGTACTTCGGTTTAGTGTTTACACAAGATGATTTCGATAAAAAAGCCCAAAAGTCAGAAGAGATGAAGGAATCACAGTCCAAACTATCTGCATATACATATACACCGTTTCCATCCTCATCATCTTCTTCTTCATCATCTTCTTCTTCATCATCAACCGACCCAAAAGATAAGAAAATCAGTGTTGAGAAAGGTTCTCACGATGTAGGCTACGTTGACGGCCACGGCAACGTTTACGACCGTTACGAGAACAAAATCGGCAAACTTCCCGAGGGGAATGGCGACATTCTAGATGCTTCGGGCCGCAAAATCGGTGAAATATGGAGCGGTGAAATCAAACAAGGCAGCACAGTTGTCTGCAAGGTAGAGCGCAACCCCCTTTACACGAAATCGAGGAAATCGAGCAGTTTCATTATTATGGGCGACTGCGACGGTGATCGTGTTACTTGCCGTAATAACCGTGACGAAGACCAAAACTCGTTTAATGAAATCGGCAGATGTTACAGCAATCATCCTGAATGGAACGCAGCGTTAATCTTCTGCGACTTCTTCTTCTAAAAATTCCTATTCTCACCACAATTTGCACATTTTTTTTGAATAGGAGTTGACACTAACTTTTTCCGCCGCGATGGAGAATTGCTTTCTTTATCGCGGCGGAATGTATTTTATAAAGTCAAATCCGACTGTTGCAAAGGTGTGGCTTAACAACAATAGAGAGGTACTGCGCATTAAAATTCTTTTTGTATGTTTATGGCGAGTGAAATCAGGTAAAAACAGCAAATGAAAATTCTTATGTCATATTGACAATTCGATGTCGTTTGAATTATAATTATAGAATATTTTACTTCGTTGCTCGCCTGATATTTGCAAAAGAGACAAATCGCTATTACAGTCTCGATGAATCGGAATTATTGCTTCACGCGGATTAGTCAGTGTTATCAGTTTTGAAAGTGTTTCTATCGTAGCGTGTCCGCTTGTGTGAATTTCATGGAATTTTTCTTTTGGAAAAACTTTTACAAGTTCTAAGACTTTATTGTTAATTTGTTCTTTTGTTCCATCATAATAGCCGTGCCACATCGAGTAAATTAGTTCTGCATCAGGGAAATAATGCATGAATTTTTTCATAAAATCATACTTGCTTGTACGAATTAATGTGACAAAACCTGTATTACGGATTTCATTGAAAAAATCATCTCCTTCGCCTAGAACCTTTACTCTGTCGAATTTGAACAAATCACTATACCGTCCGGCTCGTTCAGTGAATATGTCAAGAATCTGTTTTTGGTATTTGTCGCATACAAGCCATGCATTTTGTTCCTTACAAGCCATGTGTATAGATGCCAAACGGTCAATATCTGTGGATGAGCAAAGTGCAATCAGATGTTTTGTGCCTTTTGCTAGCAAATTCTTGATTTTGCTCTTTATATGGACTTCGTGCTGCACTTTTTCTGTGTTTCTGCCAATCATTGTGCCTTCTATTATAAGCACATCTACCTGACCTATCTTCTTGGTAATAACTTGCTGAAGACCTTTGCCCAAATAACCATGTTCTCGGAAATCACCGGTATGGAGTATCTTTTTGCCTTCACATTCAATCAAAAACATATAGGCATCGTATGCAGAATGAGAACAGAAATACGGCGTTACAGTAATTTCGCCCAAAGGCAAGGCTTTTTCTGCGTTGAATGTTTTCATCTTTTCTAGTATTTCCAATTCCTTTTCTTGGTTTAATTTAGCTGCTTTTTCTGCATCACCTTTTCCTAAAATAGAATCAGCTGCATTTTGTAAATTTTCGTATTTGCACTTCAATACTTTTAAAGCTCCCTCTCCGATATATTGGACAACTCCTTCTGCAACTTTTGAGAACAATCCAATGTGGTCACCATGATAATGGGTATAAAGCACAACATCGGCATTTTCTGTTATGTTGCGTATTTTTTCATCGGAAAATTCTAGCTCAGTAGAACCTGGAAGATTGCAGCCGAAGTCGATGATTATCCGATTGTTGCCAGACTGAATCTCGGTGATGCAGCCGCCAATTTGATTTGCCCTATGAATTGTGATTTTCATATTTTTCTAATTATCTATTAATGTATAGTCACCTTCTTTTAACCAAAGTACTTTTATACCTTTAGCATGATTTACGTCGTCCAATTTATATGCTGTGTTATTTTGATAATATAAGAAATTATTTTTCTGACTTTCTTCAGTTGGATGTTTTCCATCAGATGAAGAATATTGATATGCAAACAAAAATTCAGGGTCAAGATTTTTATCAATATCAATATTATCAGGCAGAATCTTTAATTTTTTCTTTATTTCTAAAATACCTTGCATTTCATCAAGGAAGGCTTTTCTTGTTTTGGCATCTTTCCCTATGGTATTATGGTATGATTCTGCATGTTCCTGAACTCCACTTTTATTAGATAAAGCTCCTGTCCCTTTCTTTAATTCTATAATACACAATCGGTGGTCCTTATTTCTAACGGCAATTATATCAAACCTTGGTGAAGGAATTTTACCAGTGGGAGTTCTACGTCGGCCTGAATATTTAAAAGATGACTTTCTGCTAACTTCATACTCTACATCTAATTGAGTATAATCTGATTTGCCGAATGCATTGCAAAGGCATATCTGATGTTGAGTCTTTTTTTCTTCCACACCTTTGTTTTTAAGTACGTTCTCCCAATAATTAAGCATCTTGGTTTTTACTTCCTTAATATATTCCTTAAATTTTCCATGCATAAAAAGATTTATAATTTCTTTTTCTTTATTATCAATGTCGCTCCAATCTTCTTTTTGTATGTCTTCATATTGTCGGAAATAATTTTTATCTAACTCAACTTTATTAGGAGAAGTGATTTTTGCAACATTTCCACCTTGATAATAGATATTAATATAATTATCCCTAATTTCAAGTGTAATATTATCATCATTCTTAACCAATTCAACTAATGATCTTAACCTGCCTCTTTCCTTTAGAGCCGAGTATAGTGGATTTTCTCTTCCTTTTACATCATGTAAACCACGTTTATGCAAATTACTCATACCTTAATTTATTAATTGTTATTAATTGCTATTTATTATTAATACCTCTCCACAAAATCCCTAACCAATCTAAAAACTGGCTCGTAGGTGTCGAACTTCATGGTCTCGTAGGTGTCGAATACAGTGTGGTAATACTTGAACGAGTCGCCTTCCTCGTTTTCGAAAAGAATGCACGGAACATTGTGTTCGGCAAACGAATAGTGGTCGCTGTTGCCAGCCAGTTCGCCACGATTCAATCCCTTGAAGTAGTGCTTTTCGCCATTGATTTGCTCAAACAGGGCAAATCCACGGTCGGAATTGGTCTCGACATACTGCACGGGATTGTTGTCGCCAATCATGTCGAGGTTGAAGACAAACTTTATTTGTTCCAGCGGTACACTTGGGTGAGTTACATACCATTCTGAACCGTGCAGACCCGATTCCTCTGCAGCGAAAGCAACGAAATACATGTCGTATTCGGGACGGTTCTTCGAGTAATATGAGGCAAGTGTAATGATGGCGGCTGTACCCGAGGCATTGTCGTTGGCACCTGCGTAGTAAACCTTTTTGCCGAGGTTGCCCAAATGGTCGTAGTGGGCAGTGAAGACGAAGCAGCTGTCGTGCTTGCGACCTTCAACCTTTGCAACGACATTGAAGCACTCGTAATCTTTCAGGAAAGTGTTGTCGATGTTGGCGGTGATGGTCTTGGCATCCTTCGGAAAATCAGAAGTAGCCCAAATGATTGGCTTGTCAATCACCTTTTCGCCGTATGCCTTGTAGAATTTCAGTATCGGAGGCCATGTCTGTATCAATTAGTGCAAGCTCCTGGAATTTGCAGGTTCTTGAAATCCTTGCCATGCGTATATGAGAACCAGAAGTCGCAAACAACGAAACAATCCTTGTTTTCGGGTTTTGCGAGGTCGCTGTACATCTTTTCTGCATCGAAATTGGTGGTATCGACAAAGTAAAGGTTGTAGGTGCCGTGTACACCCGGTGAGTATTCGCGCATTACAAAATCAACGCCCGGGGTTTGCTTGCGACCGTCAACCGACAATTCCATTTTTCCGACGTATGTGTTTATGTCCAACTTGAACGGCTGGCAAACTACTTCGTCGGCACCAGCTTTGGCGAACTCCTTTTCCAGAAATTTTCCTGCCTTGTTCGAACCGCCTTTCGCATATCCGCGACCTTGGTACTTTGCTGCTGTCAATTCCTTGATAATCTGTTTGTAATAAGCCATATCCTGTGCTTGTAAAGATGTTTCATGAAACATCAATACCAACGCACAACCCAATATTAAAACAAATATTTTCCTCATTTTGTGTATCCTTTAAATTTACTTGCAAAGTTAATATTTTTAACCTATCACCATATTTCTGAAAATGTTATATTTCCGATACAAAGGAAATATATCTCACAATAAATTCCAATACAAAAGAAATATTAACAACAAAAGTTTCTTTTATAACGGAAACATATACACTAAAAGTTTCCGATATATCAGAAACTTTTAGCATATTGAACCTATTGAATCTTATAAATCAATAAGTCAAAAAGAGCATTACCTTCAACTAAATTTCAGATGGAAGTTCTACCTTATAACATTTGTAAATACAGGAGTTTCTCCTTCTGCCACAGTGACATAAACCTTCATTTCGCCAGTTGGCATATCGGGCTTGTCCTCGCGTGGAAGGTTTTCGGCGACAAACAGATACTCATCGCCATCGGGGATGGAACGCTTTGCGACAGTTTTTGCCTTGGCGTGAATCATCGGGTAGCCATCGACGGCTGCATCAAAGATAGCCGATTCCTCTTCGCTTACAGGGTGCTGCTCTGGAAATTCATCCAGTTTGGTGTATTCTCCTTCTATGAAACCGTTTGCTTTCAAGAAGTTGTCAACTTCCTTTGGCATAGCTTCCAAACGAGCTGCGCGAACACCGTAGCCAGGAAGGATTTCAGCCTTTGGTTCGGCCTTTGCCAAGTCTGCTGTGCTCGATTCGAGTCCACCGCTGCCAAAAGTGCAGAACGGAACAATCTTCTTGCCGCTCAAGTCAACATTTTCAAGGAATGTAGAAATTGGCGGAGCGTATGTTCCGAACCAAACAGGGAACCCAATGAAAACGATATCGTACTTGCTTATATCGGCGGCAATAGGCTTAATTTCTGGCAAAATGCCTTGTTCGAGTTCCTTAATACCGCGTTCAATCGTTGCATTGAAGTCGCCATCGTACGGATTTACAGCAACGATTTCCTCAATGTCGGCATCAAGTTTCTTGGCGATTTCCTCGGCCACGGCTTTGGTGTTTGATGTTTGCGAATAATAGGTTACCAGAATCTTCGGTGCTTCCGGCTTTTCCGCTTCTTTTTGTTCGTTGTTCGTTTTGCACGAAACTGCTGCCAATGTTACTGTTGCAATGGCAATTATCAGATTTATTTTCTTCATATTTAATTATTTATACGTACCTTTTTTATGTTACTTATTATTTACTAACGATCGAGCGACACAATTCTTAACTATTTTATCACGACATTCTACCTTATTTCAATTTTCCTGCTTGCCATTCCCGACTTACCCTTAACGGTAACAATGTATGTTCCTACAGAAAGGTGTTTTAGGTTCATCTCCATTTCTGAACCTTTTACTTTTTTGTGAACCAATACTTTGCCATTCATATCGGTTACGTTTACATCACCGATGAAATCCGATTCAAATGTCATGTTCACTATTCCAGACGTTGGATTTGGATACACCGAGAACGACGATTCGGTCAACTTTGAATTTCCAGTAGAACCGTTGCGAACAGCAAGTGCATATTCGCCATCTTCAAAATTTTCAATAGTAAAACGTTGCATTGCAGTGCTATATTGAACAGGAAGTACATGCCAGTTTTCCGACCTGTCGCGACGATAAATCAGTACCACCGAATCGCGCATAGAATTTTGAATATATGGTTTTTCCCAACCTGCAGCATTCGTACAATTAAATGTTATCATAAGTTTCGCTGAAAAAACTTCGGGACGCAAACTTTCAACAAGCCAATACCTACTCGGCACAATCTCCAGTCCTTCAACTGGTTCAGAAAAGTCATCAGGAGCAACATAATTGCAAGTCGTACGCACCATAGCCTCGCCTTCAATCTCCGTAACATTCATCTTGCAATCCGTTTTCAAGAAAGTTATATTCTTGACAGTATCCACATATACGGCATCGTCGATTGTAGCATCTGAAGTATGCTCGTAAAAGTCACACATAACAAGTGCAGGCTCAAACGGCAGAGTAAATGTCTGGTTGCCTGTTTCTCCAGAAAATTCCAAAACTCTTGTTTCAACCGACAAGTCCGGCTTCATAAATGCAATTTCTATTCTGTTATCGTCTGTAAACATTTCACGCTCATGCAGCTTCTGCTTGATATAGACAGTAACATCATAGTTTTCGCCATTAGCAACAATACTTGTTGAATCGATTGAAAAATGCGGGAATCCCTTTGTAAACACCCACGAATCGAAGAATGGGGTCATATTGATGCCTGTATGCTGGGTAAGGAAGTCGCGGAACTGATATGATGTAGCATTTTTGTACGAAAATTCATTAAGATACGCCCTTACTGCCTCGAAGAAAACCTCATCGCCAAGATAGTTACGCAAGGTGTGAACCACTGAAGCCCCCTTGTCGTAAACTGTTGATGAATAGGTATTATCAACAGGGAAAGGAGTAAGCGGCATATAACCATCATCACGAAAAGTATTTGTCAGCACCTTGTAGTGAGCATTATGCCGATAGGTTCTACCATCGGTAGGACCACAGACAAATTCCTTCCAAATAGTTTCGCAATAGGTCGCCCAGCCTTCATTGAGCCACATATCCTCGGCAGAAGCACAGGTTACCAAGTCACCAAACCAGTGGTGAGAAAGTTCGTGGTAATAAAGTGTTTCGTAAACACCAGGACCTGAAGTAACAAAAGTACGACCAATGGAAATATTACCAACGTGTTCCATTGCACCGCTTGAGAAGTTAACAAGCACATAACCAATACGTTGCCACGGATATTCGCCAAATAGGTTTTCATAAACGCGCAAGGTGGTGTCCAAGCGGTAGAACGAGCCAACAATCTTCGCACTGTCGGTAGGATAGCCGTAGATGTCAACAGGAATATCACGCGAAATGCCATGATATACATGGTGATGGTGATAGTATGGACCTACTGCTACCGATTGCAGATATGTTGGCACTTCCTGTGTTAGATTCCAGTAGTAGGTCTTTTTACCAGACTCTTCATCTATTTGTATTTCATTAAGTTCCCCGCTCGAAATGGCAGTGTTTTCCGCCTGCGTTGTGATGATTGTCGTATATTTTGCCTTGTCCGTAAAGTTGTCGTTGCAAGGGAACCACACACGACCGTAGTTGTGAGGCACATCCTGAAAACCGCAGCCCATATTAAATGCGTAATTTCCAGAGAAATAGAAACCGCCCCATCCCGACGGGTCCTTCTGCGGTGCACCGTGATAATATACATCCAGGTCGAATGGCTGGTCGGCTGTTGGTGCAGTTTCAAAGTTTATGGTTATTATGGAATCGTTGTACGAAAACGATGAAATGCCGTAGTCGTGGCATACGATTGAATCAATATTCAGCCTAAGCAGGTAAAGGTAAATTGTCGAAACATTGTCCTCGGTAGTGGCGAGGTTCAGAATCGTTCTTCCCGAAATGGTTTTTCCTTCAAAGTCGCTTATGTCAAGGTTAATTGTGTAATGTTTTACATCTATAAGACCTTCAAAATCGTGCTGTGCAAAAGTCAGCAGCGGAAATAAAACCGCAAGTATAATTAAAAATAGCTTATTCATATATTTACCTATTCTTTTGAATGCAAATGTACTACAATTTGTCAACCGAGCAAAAAGTATTTTTGTGCTCTACATATCATAACTAGATTTCGCCCCCTGAGCTTGTCGAAGGGTAAGGTTAATACGCATTATATAATTTCGTTACCTCGACTTCGATACTTCGACAAGCTCAGCAATCGAAGCTCAGTCAGCGGATTTGTTCAAACTAACCTATTAGAATTTGTTTTAAAATATTCTTTTTGCGACTTACAATAATATCCAACATTTGCCGTTTTGTCTAAGATAACATAAAAAAAAATATACTATGAGAACTTTTGTTTTAACCGTTTTGGTTATGGCTACAATGCCGATTTTTTCACAGAACGTCAAGGTAAAGGACATAGAAAAGTCGCTGGTGAAGATTTCCGACAATGTTTATGTGTCGAAGTTCGATGTTAGCAACGAAATGTACGGGCAGTTTCTTTCAGATTTGAAGAGCAATGGCAAAACTGATTTATATGCAACATGTTATCCCGACACGACAAAGTGGCACACAAAATTTGCCTATAACGAACCATTTGTAACTTTATATCATGCTCATCCTGCATACTTCAACTATCCAACGGTAAACATCGACAAGAAATCGGCAGAAGAATTTTGCAAATGGTTGACCACCAAATACAACGATGGGAAGAAGCACAAGTTTGAGAATATAGAGTTCCGTCTGCCAACCGAAGCAGAATGGAAAACTTTTGCATCAAAATGCAAAGAAGTGGCAAAACGCACTGGCGAAGAACTTGGTCCACACGACAATACGCCCATGACCATTGGCAATGTCTCAGAAATGACATCAGACGGAACCGCACTTGGAAGCAACTGGGCAGAAAAGGACATCCAGATGCCTTCACCGTGGGTGGGATTCAGAATTGTTGGAGAAGTTTCGCAACAAAAACACTAAGGACGTTAAAATGAAATTTTAACGTCCTTAGCGCTATATGTTTGGATATATTTCCCTGCGTAGAGCTTACTTCCTAATCTCCATTTCGTCAATCAAGTGGCTTGCGCCAGCGAACTTGTCAATTAGGAACAAAGCGTAGCGAATGTCGAGCGAAATGTTACGACACATCTCTGGGTCATACATTATATCACTCATAGTACCCTCCCAGTTGCGGTCAAAGTTGACACCAATGAGTTCGCCGTTGCCGTTAATGACCGGGCTTCCCGAATTTCCGCCAGTTGTATGGTTTGTAGCGGTGAAAGCCACGTGTAACTTACCGTCCTTGTCGGCATAGCGACCGTAATCTTTCTTTTCGTAAAGTTCTTTCAATCTTGCAGGAACCTTGTAGTCGTATATGTCGGGATTATCTTTCTCAATAATGCCATCGAGAGTGGTATATGGCAGATAATCAATACCGTCGGCTGGCTGATACGGAGCAACTTGTCCGTAGGTCACGCGCAATGTCAAGTTTGCATCGGGGAAGAAACGCTTCTGCGGTTCATATTCCATCTGAGCCTTCATATAAATGCGGTCGAGTTGCTCTATGCGGTCGCTGCAATCGACAAGTGCAGATTGGATTTCATTGCGATATATGGCAATTATCTCCTTTGCAATGTTGTAAATTGGGTCGGATTGTAGTGTTTTTGCCGACTTTGACGAAAGTCCGTTTACAAAATTTTCAAACTTTGTCTGGTTTGCAAACACCGACTTCGAGAAGCAATATTCGGCGTATGCCATATACTTGTCCGATGCCGACTTGGTAACCTTGTCGAAGTTATTGAACGTTGCAGGATAGTACTTTGACGGCATATTCTCCATATAAATCTTTACCATCTCGGCAAAAAGGCGTATTTCAACCTGCTCGTCGTAGTCCTTGTAGTTGCCCTTCGACTTCGACAATGCCATTTCCTTGAGGCTCTGCAAGTTTTCCGCCGAAGCGTCCTTGCACGATTCGAGCATACGCATCTGGTTGGCAAACGAAACCGCATAACTTCCAAGTCCTGCCTCCGAAATGTAGATGTATGCCAAATTCAAAGGCTTCATCTCGGCATAAACCTTTGCATAGTCGTCGAGAAGGTTCTTGTATTCGGGCTTGCCATTTGCCCACTTTTGGAAACCTTCCTCAAAATTACGTTTAACGTTCACAGCGTCAAGGCGTTTCAAACCCTTTATTTCGCCCTGCCACTTTTTCCAGCCGTTGGCAATGCCTGCAGCCTTGTTGGAATACTGTATGCGGGTGAGTTTCGACTTTTCCATTCCAGCCTTAATCACTTCAAGTTTCTTGTCGCGAATTGCAATGCGGGTTGGGTCGGTATCGAAAAGCACTTGCTCGACAGCCACTGCCGGCAGATATTCCTGAGTAGAACCTGGATAACCAAACACCATTGTAAAATCGCCTTCCTGAACGCCATTGAGCGAAATCGGGAAGAATTTCTTTGGAGTGTAAGGAATATTGTCGTCGGAATACTTTGCAGGCTTGCCGTCCTTACCGCAATACACGCGGAAAAGCGAGAAGTCGCCTGTGTGACGAGGCCACATCCAGTTGTCGGTATCGCCCCCGAACTTGCCTATTGCTGAAGGCGGAGCACCAACGAGACGGACATCCTCAAAAACCTCGTTCTTGAACAGGAAATACTGGTTCCCACAGTAGAACGGTTCTATACGAGCCTGATAGTGAGTTCCTTTCACCGATTCTTCCTTGATTTTGGCAATATTGACAGCAATTTTTGTTTCGCGTTCCGAAGCGGACATTTCCGAAGTGACACCTTCGAGAACCTTGTCGGTAACATCCTCCATACTTACGAGGAAAGTCACTGTAAGACCAGGACTTGCAAGTTCCTCCTTACGACTCATAGCCCAGAAACCGTCGGTAAGATAGTCGTGTTCCACAGAACTGTGACGCTGGATAGTTCCGTAACCGCAGTGATGATTGGTTATGAGAAGACCTTCGTTAGAAATAAGTTCACCTGTGCAACCGCCACCAAACAGCACTATCGCATCCTTCATCGAAGCGTGGTTGATACTGTAGATGTCGTCGGCATTGAGTTTGAAGCCCTTTTTCTGCATATCGGCTATGTTGTACTTTTCGAGTAAAAGGGGAAGCCACATCCCTTCGTCTGCAAACAGGCTGCAAGATAGCAGCGCGAAAATCAAAATGGAAAATATTTTCTTCATTGTAATAAAATATAATTGACAATTAACAATCTTAATGTCTGTATGCAATAACGCTTTTCTAGAATTTCTTCAATTCCCTGTACAATCTCTGTACCGGCAGCCCAACCACATTGTAGAACGAACCATTAATTCCTTCTACCGCCACCTTGCCAATCCATTCCTGGATTCCGTATGCACCAGCCTTGTCGAAAGGCTTGTAGTTTTCGATGTAGAAACGGATTTCCTCATCGTCGAGCTTGGAGAATGTGACTTCGGTCTTTACACTGAAACTCACGACCTTGTCAACAGAACGTAGACACACGCCAGTAACTACAAGATGCGTCTTGCCACTCAGTAGCCTAAGCATTTGAAAAGCATCGGAGTAGTCCTTGGGCTTGCCGAGAATCTTGTTGTCAACGATTACAGTTGTATCGGCGGTAATAAGCAAGTCATTACCTTTCAACTCATTGTATGCATTCGACTTCTGGCAAGCCAGATATTCCGACACATCCTCTACGCAAATGTCCGACGGCACAACCTCCTCTTCCTGAGAAGGCTTTACCAACGAATACTGCACGCCAAGCTGAGTAAGCAGTTCACGACGACGGAAACTTGCCGAGGCAAGCAAGATATTGCATTTAGAATCAAATTGTTCCATTGTTTACGATAATATGACAAAAAACTATGCTGAACGCAATTCCTAAAACCATTATCAACTTTACAAAACCACTCAGAAACGAGTATTTACGCTTTGATGTTCCAAAAAGCGAGATAATCCCCACCATCAACGTTGGAATCATCACTGCAACATACAAGTAAACTGTAGGCAACATCTCGCCATAGAAAAACCTCGTTTCTGCAAGATATTTATACCAGAAAAACGCCACTGCCGCAACAGAAAGCACCGCAAGCATAAATATAATATAATTGGTTTTTTTAAGACCTATCCTTACAGGAATGGAGCGGACACCGTTTTCCTTGTCGCCAACCAAATCCTCGCAATCCTTGATAATTTCGCGCATCAGTGTGTAAAAGAAAGCAAAAGCAGAGAAAAATATGATTACCTGCATTGCCATTTTCACCGCGCGAATGTGGCTGATGTCCCAGTACGAAACAACATCGGCCTGTGCAAAATATTCGGTCATCCCGACAAGAAAAGGTACTATACCAGAAAGCATTGCTATTAGCAAATTGCCCCAAAAGGTAGTTTTTTTCAGGTCGCGCGAATAAATCCACAATGCAACAAACGCACCGAAGAATATGAAGAAATACCACCACCTACGGGCTACCACCGCAACGACAATGCCAACAATCAAAGCGACCACATTCAGCCAGATGTGCAATGCGATAGCCTTGCGACGAGGCACTTGTACTCCGACAATCACTTTCCACGACTTGTTCACACGGTCGATTTTCTGGTCGAAATAGTCATTTATAACATAACCGCCAGCAGCAATCAACACAGTTGCGAGCATCATCAGGTAGAAAACCCAGTCGGGAAACACCACTTTAATGCCGTAGTTAGCGAACACGGGGAATATCACAAGCTGACGCATTGCAATCATAGTCAAGATGATTACAAGGATATTTTTCCAGCGTATCAGTTTCAAGAAATTTTTCATAGACACAAAGATAAAAATAAAAAACGACAGTACAGCAAAAAGATTTATTATTTTTTGGAAATCAACACGGCTCTTTCATTTAAAATTAATCTCCTCCCCTTCTGAGCTTCGCATGCTGCGGTGCATTGAGTCGAAATGAGCCTGCCGAAGTATCTAAGGTAAGGTTAATGTGCATTATAACATTTCGTCATCTTGACTTCTACAAGTTCTGTCTGCGGATTTGTTCTGTGTTAACTATCTGTACCATAAACAATAACAAAATCCAAATGAAAGAGCCGTGACCATCCATCAAATCAATATACAATCGTACTTCGTAAATCGTAAATAATCTTTATCTTTGCACCCTAAATTTTATTTATCGGTATGATTGAGTACAAGGACAATGTGGAGGCAGCAAATGCCTTGAGGTCGAAATATGACGAGATGCTTGTCGAGATTGGCAAGAAGATTTACGGTCAGGATCAGGTTGTGAAGGAAGTGCTGATTTCCATTTTCAGCCGTGGACACTGCCTGCTGGTCGGTGTTCCAGGACTTGCAAAAACTTTGCTGGTTAACACTATAGCCGAAGTTCTTGGCTTGAAGAACAAGCGTATCCAGTTCACCCCCGACCTTATGCCATCGGACATTATCGGTAGCGAAATTCTTGGCGAAGACCGCCAGTTCAAGTTCATAAAGGGTCCGATTTTCGCCAACTTCATCCTTGCCGACGAAATCAACCGTACCCCACCTAAGACTCAAGCCGCTCTGCTCGAAGCCATGCAGGAACGCTCGGTAACCGCATCGGGAACAATCTACAAGCTTGACGAACCATTCTTCGTTATGGCTACCCAGAACCCAATCGAACAGGAAGGTACATATCCGTTGCCCGAAGCTCAGCTCGACCGTTTTATGTTCAACATAAATGTCGGCTACCCGAGCCTCGACGACGAAATCCGCATCGTGAAGAACACCACTGCCGACAAGAATTTCGAAATCAAGCAGATTTTGAGCGCAGAGGAAATCATTTATTTCCAGAACCTTATCCGTAAGATTCCAATAAACGACAATGTACTCGAATATGCAGTGCGCCTTGTAAACAAGACTCGTCCCGACTCGGAGATTGCCCCCGAAATCACACGCAAGTTCATACACTGGGGAGCAGGTCCGCGTGCTTCGCAATACCTTGTTATCGGAGCGAAAACAGTTGCTGTGCTTAACGGCAAGTATTCTCCCGACATCGAAGATGTTCAGGCTGTTGCAAAGATTGTTTTGCGCCACAGGGTTGTTAAGAACTACAAGGCCGAAGCCGAAGGTCTTTCCATCGAGGACATCATCGACGAACTGGTTAAGGACTAAGTTTCACCAAACAAACGGCAAATGAAATTCCGTGTTGCGCTGACATTGATGCTCGTTTTTGCGACCGTGCTTGCAGTGGCGCAAAAGAAAGTGGAGATTCTTCATGCCAACACCTTGGAATATAGCAAGAAGTCGGGCATCGAGGCTAAACGATTGCTCGGTGATGTGGTCTTCCGCCACGACGAAATATACATGTTCTGCGACTCTGCCTACTTCTACGACGAGACCAACTCGGTGCAGGCATATAACAATGTTCGCTTCAAGCAGGGCGATACCATTCTGCTCATTGGCAAGTATGCCGAATACGACGGCGACATCCGCATGGCCAAGATGCGCGATTCGGTGATTATGCAGCACAATAAGTCGTACCTGATAACCGACTCGCTCGACTACGACCGAGACAAGAACCTCATCTACTACTTCGAGGGTGGACGAATGTACGACGGCGACAACCGTCTGCGCAGCCAGTGGGGGTATTACTACACAGAGACTTACGACTATTATGCCGTCGAGGGCGTCATGCTGAAAAATCCCGACTATTCCATTACAAGCGATACGCTACGATACAACACCGAAACCGAAATTGCCGACTTTTTCGGTCCTACCGAGATAGTTTCCGATTCGAACTACCTGTACTGCGAATATGGTCGCTACAACACCACCACCGACGAGGCCAACCTTACGCAAAATGCGTGGCTGCAATCGGGTAGCAACTTCCTCTACGGCGACAGCCTATACTACGACCGTAAAATCCGTTTCGGCGAAGGTTTCCGCAATGTGTCGATAATCGACACTTCCAACAATATGATTGCCAGCGGAAACTACGGCTACTTCTACGAGGAGCCAGAAAGGGCATTCATGACCGACAGTACACTGCTAACATACATAATGGATGGCGATTCGCTGTTCATTCATGCCGACACCATATTTATTACTACCGAGAAACAGGGCGACACATTGGATTTCAAGTTGATGCGGGCGTTCCACAAGGTATTGGCGTTTAAGTCCGACGGACAGGCGCGTTGCGATTCCATAGCCTTCCACTCCAACGACTCCATTGCCGAGTTGTTCTACAGCCCCATAATGTGGAGCGACAACATGCAAGCCACCGCCGAGTACATTTCGGTGAAGTTCGTCAACAAGAAGCCAGATTCGTTTGTGATGAAAAACTCGTCGTTCCTGTGCCAGCACATTGAGGACGACTACTACAACCAGATAAACTGCAAGAACATAAACGGCTACCTGAAGGACAAGAAGTTGTACCGCACCGACCTTTTTTCCGACTGCCAGACCATATATTATATAGAGGACGAGGAAGCCAACGAATTTGTGGCCCAGAACAAACTTCTCAGCAGCAATATGCGCGTATTTTACGAGGAAAAGACAATAAAGGACATTATGTTTTTCGAGAAGCCCGACGGCCTTGCCTTGCCAATGGACCAGATAACCGATGACAAGTTGTTCCTCAAGAACTTCAAGTGGTTCGACAATGTGCGCCCCAAGGAGAAGAATGATATTTTCGTGTGGAAGGAGATAAGCGAGGAGTAAGAGCTATAAAAGGCAAGAATTCCTGCTGTCTGATTGAAGAACAGCCTGTGCGACATCTGACTGTCATACTGTTAACTTGCTAGCATATTTGCCTAAATTATTCAGGAAGACATTGATCTACAGCAAATTAAAGCATACTCAAATCTTCCTTCAAAAAATATGAACAAAATTTTGTGGATTAAAAAAATAGCAGTACTTTTGCAGTCCAAATTTTACGGGAAAGAAAACTTAATTGTAAAACATAAAAATATTATAAGGCGATGAAAAGAACATTTCAACCTTCACAGAGAAAAAGAAGAAATAAACACGGTTTCAGAGAAAGAATGTCAACCGTTGAAGGACGCAAGGTTTTGGCAAGAAGAAGAGCTAAGGGAAGAAAGAAACTCACAGTTTCTGATGAACCAAGGCACAAGAGAAGATAGTAATAATAATTTTATTGTTTTTGCCGAGCATAATTATCCAAGCATTTGGGTGATTGTGTTCTTTTTTATATATAGTCAAGATGGGAAAGCTGAAGAAATTAGTCGGCGATACCGCTATTTACGGGCTTAGCAGCATAATAGGTCGATTCCTAAACTACCTGCTCGTCCCGCTTTACACCTACAAGATTGCTGCCGAATCGGGCGGATACGGAGTCGTAACAAACATTTACGCCTACACAGCCCTTATCCTTGTAATTCTGACTTTCGGAATGGAAACCACTTTCTTCCGCTTTGCCAACAAGGAAGGCGTGAATCCGCTCAAGGCATTCTCAACTTCACTGATTTCGGTAGGCGGTGTTGCACTTATATTCATTGCATTATGCACGGTTTGTCTGCCTTGGATTTCCGATGCTCTTGGCTACGCCGAACATCCCGAATACATCGAAATGATGGCGATTGTGGTGGCAATAGACGCATTCCAAGCCATATTGTTTGCCTACTTGCGCTACCAGAAACGGCCAATAAAGTTTGCCGCGCTGAAACTTCTGTTCATATTTTTAAATATAGGTATGAACCTCTTCATATTCCTGCTTGCTCCAAAGATGTGCGAATGGTGTCCGTCGCTTATGGGATGGTACAACCCGAGCTACCAGGTAGGTTACATTTTCGTAGTGAACCTGATATGCACTTCGCTGATTACCTTTGGATTCCTGCCCGAACTCAAGGCTTTGCGCAATGGCTTCGACAGCAAGCTGATGAAGGAAATGTGGAAATACACATGGCCATTGCTAATCTTCGGAATCATAGGCATTATGAACCAGGTTGCCGACAAGATTTGCTACCGCTTCATCGTTCCTGGACAGGAGGGAGAAACTCAACTTGGCATTTATGGCGCCTGCGTGAAGATTGCAATGATTATGGCGATGATTACCCAGGCTTTCCGCTATGCATACGAACCGTTTGTCTTCGGCGAAAACCGCGAAGAAGCCAAGAAGAGCAAGGAAATGCAGGCAAAGGTGATGAAATATTTTGTCATCTTCACACTGCTGGCGTTCGTGGCGGTAATGTCGTACATTGATGTCCTGAAGTTCATCATCAGTAGCGACTACTGGGAAGGACTTGCCGCAGTTCCGATTGTGATGATGGCGGAAATCTTCATGGGCATATACTTCAACTTGTCGTTCTGGTACAAGCTTACCGACCAGACATACTGGGGAGCAATAATTTCGGCAATCGGATGCGCTGTGTTGCTGGCAATCAACTTCCTGCTTGTCCCGCAAATCGGTTATATGGCCTGTGCGTGGGGCGGATTTGCCGGTTACGGAATCTGTATGGTGCTGTCGTACCTGATTGGACGAAAGAAAAATCCTGTGCCATACAAACTTATGCCGATTTTCGGATACTTTGCACTGGCAGTCGGAATTTTCCTTGCCGAAAAGTACATGAGAGAGTTCCTGTATCCCGAAAGCACAGTTATTGCAATCATTGTCAACACATTGCTTATGCTGGTATATCTTGCAGTTGTAATGTATAACGAGCGTGTACTTGTAAAACAAGTCGTATCTGGAGTAAAACGGAAATTATTAAAACGATAACACAATGAAAATCAGAATAGTAAACAAATCAACCAATGCTTTGCCACAGTATGCAACCTCGCAGTCGGCAGGCATTGACCTTCGCGCAAACCTTGCAGAACCAGTTGTTCTGAAGCCGATGGAGCGCAAACTCATCCCGACAGGACTTTTCATCGAACTTCCCGAAGGCTACGAAGCACAGATTCGTCCACGCAGCGGTCTTGCTTTGAAGCACGGAATTACAGTCCTCAACACTCCTGGCACAATCGATGCCGACTATCGTGGTGAAATAGGTGTAATCCTCATAAACCTTTCGACCGAAGATTTCAAGATTGAGCACGGCGAACGCATTTGCCAGATGGTTATCGCCCGTCACGAGCAAGCCGAATGGATTCAGGTGGAAGAACTCAACGAAACCGAGCGCGGAACCGGTGGATTCGGACATACTGGGAAAAAGTAACGAACAAGTCTTATTCATAACCTACTGAATATCAACTAATAAAAAAATCTCCCTCAATGAGAGAGATTTTTTGTGTTTTTATCCATCATTGATGATTTTTATTCTTTTGCAAAAAATTACGTGGCACTGGAAAATATTAGCATACAGGGGAAAATAATGGGCAAGCATTAGTAACATTTATTTCTGAATATCAATCAAATAGGATGCGATTCACAAATTTTGTATTTTAAAACAATTTGCATCTTTGTTTCGTATTTAATACTACTCATTGCATTACTAAAAATGTACTTTTGCAAAAAAAAGAATTTTTGCTAAATTTAAAATCCTTATTGACGATAATCGTTTCGAAATGACATATACTTTTGCTACGTTAAAATAAATATCAATTTTTGATTGTTTTTAGAAAAGAATATCTAAATTTGTAATTGTTATGAATAGAAAAGTTTTAATTGCAATGGTCTTTATGCTTGCTATGCTTGCGAGTATAAAAACCTTTGCGCAGACAACGGACATTACTGTCCATTTCAGGGTAAATGTAAACTCTGCTCCTACCGAGTTGCAGGATGTGAAAAAATTTTATTTCGAGGGTGAAAATGTAGTATTTAAGCTTGGTAATGGCACAACGACTTCGTTCGCAATGACTGACATCAAAAAAATGACATTGAACTACAACGAGAACCTGAACGATATTGACGGATTGTCTTCAAGCGACGCTATTTTCCCGAATCCGGTATCCGATGTGCTGTATTTCAATTTCAATGTCGGTTCGGAAGTAACTATGCAGATTTTCTCGGCTACAGGTCAGCTTGTCAAGGAAGAAAATCTTTCGTTCGACGGTGCTGTTGATGTAAGCGACCTAAACAAAGGTCTGTACATTGTAAAAATTGATGGTAAAACCTATAAATTCAGTAAGTTATGAAAAAGATAGTAGCAGTTTTGGCATTTGTCTTGGCTGTGCTGTCTATTTCGGCACAGAACAAACTCCTGTACTACAGCAATGGGAATGTCATATATAACAAGACAATAGAGAATATTGACAGCGTAAATTTCCTTCCTACTGGAACTTCAAACGCTTATACAAATATTAGCAGCGAAACACCGTTCAGTTTCCCTATAATGGGAATCGACAGCATTGTACTTTATGTACCGTCGCTCGATGGTAACGACCCGCAGCAGCAGGACGAAGGCGACTGGATTTACATCACGTATAATAATGGTGGTGCTGTCACTGTGGTTAATCCGTGGGCTACACAAGGAATAACGGTTTCTTGCTATGGTGAAAATGTTTCCGTAAATGCAGGATCTGAAACTACTGACCGCACAATCGTTGTTGCAGGCACCACCACAAATGGTTCGCTTTATATAGAATCCGACAACAAGTTCGACCTGAGGCTCAATAGTGCCAACATAACCAATCCTACAGGCGCGGCTATAAATGTTAATTCTGATGTGCGCGTAAATCTTATTCTCGAGGACGGCACAACCAACTCGCTGACAGATGGTTATGATAGTCTAGAAAAGGCCGCTTTCCTTTGCGAAGGTTCTATCGAGGTATATGGAGGTGGTGTACTTAATGTGGCAGGAAATTACAAGCATGGAATAAACAGCGATGCGCATATTAATGTGTATGCAGGTACGATTAATGTCACTTCTGCTGTAAAGGATGGCATACACGCAAACAATTTCAGGTTGTATGGCGGTAATGTCAGCGTAAGCGGTTTCGGTAGCGACGGCATTGAGGCTGAATACGGTAGCATCGATCACGCCGACCAAGGTACAATCAAGTTGATGGGCGGTTCGTTAACTATGACTGTTGCTAATGAAGATTGCAAAGGTCTGAAGTGCGATACTTTGACAATACAGACCGTAGGAAGCTTCTCGCAGTCAACCCCCAACATTTGCAATTGGCCGATGCTGTTCTATGGCAGTGCAGGCGGTTCTGATACGGCAACCAGACAAGAGGACACCGAGCAGCGAGACAAGAAACTTTCTACACTCTTTGCGCTCATTCTCTTCTATGCCTTGCTTACCGACAACGAAGTGTCGTCTTTGCGTGACGTCATTGAATCCATACGCCACGATCTCGACAACCAACGTATCTTGCGTAACTTAGGCGTTCGATTCCACACGCTCATTTATCTGCGTAACAACCTCAACCCATTTGTCCTTAGTGATTTGGACTACAAGATCCAGACCTCTAATCAACTGCTCAGGGATGATAACTATACGGTTGAGCAGCGCGTTGAGCATGCCCTGCAAAAGTTCGGACGCATGTCGGAATCGGAGATTGTAACACCTTCGCACGTAGCCGACCAAATGGTTGCACTTTTGCCGGAAATGAGCGAGACAGACCGCATCCTTGATATAGCTTCCAAACAAGGAGAGTTCGCCTGTGCGCTATACCGTCGGTTTGGTAACAAGATACGCGACAACGTCTATTCCGTGCCGACCTCTACGATTGCGTACGAGTTTACACGCAAGGTCTATAGACTTATCGGTATGCCGGTTCAGAATGTCTTTAGCACATTCAACGCATACGACCTCATTAACGAAAATAACGAATCATACATAAATACACTTACCAATATGAATTTTAGTGCTGTTGTAGGTAATCCTCCGTATCAAGTCAATGATGGAGGAACAAAAGCAAGTGCTACGCCAGTATATAATTTATTTGTTGATTGTGCGAAAGGTTTACAAGCACCGCACATTACGATAATTATGCCGGCAAGATGGTATGGAGGAGGAAAGGGACTCGATCAATTTAGAGACAAAATGCTAACCGATAAGCATATTGCAGTTCTCCATGATTTCATTCATTCTGAGGAATGTTTCCCGATGGTTGAAATAAAAGGTGGACTTTGCTTCTTCTATAGAAATGCAAAGAATGAGCAATTGTGCCAAATCGTTACCCATGACAAAAAACTTTCATATCAGGAACCTCGTTACCTTAAAGAACCTGATTGCGATGTCTTTATAAGATTTGAACAGGCTTTGGATATCTATAAAAAAGTCAAAGCTAAAACAAATAGTTCTTT
>CAJOEG010000009.1 GCA_905233405.1 uncultured Bacteroidales bacterium
GCTGCTTATTGTTTCTTCCCAAAGAAACCTTCTATCTCGCTTGACTTCTATGATGATAACCAGTTGACTCTCTTTTGATTCCTTATTTCGAACTCAGGTAATATTAAAATTGTATTTTTCATTTACTAAATTTTGGATGGAACAAATATACAAAAATATTGCCAAGTCGCATTATTAGAATCTCACGCCAAATTGAAGTACGGCATTCCAGTCCCACGTCATCAGGTGCATACCGACTTCGGAATTGTAGTCTAGATTAACCTGCGTGTCGGTATGGAACGGCGTATCTTTTGAACGGAATCGTATATTGTTGCAGACCCCGTACACAGCAAGCAAAAAACGCTCGTTGATATTATATACGAACGCAGCCCTAATTCTACCAGTCAGATAAACCTTGTACTGTGGCTTAATCTTCTGGCTGAAAATTATATTGTAATTATTGTTTTGCAAAAACATACGGCTGTCTCCAGTTACAAGCATCCGATTGAAAAATGCAAGCAACGGACCTCCCGATATATGCATCAATATCTTGCCTCCATTTGGTGTGTAGTTGTATCCGTAGCCGACACCCAATGCGGTCTGGTAGAGTTCTATTTCATGCATTCCTCCTGTTCGCGTAATGAGTTCATCCCTGTTGTATGCCATATTGGTGTACATATAGTCGGCATAAAGAAGCACCGACCCTGCCGAATGCTTTTGGATATACGACTGATTAAATGCTGCTGGCATTGAAAAACGTTTCCTGTTTAACGCAACGTAGCCCGACAAGAAAGTAGTGCTTACCGCAATCGAACCAGCCTCCAAATCGAGACGACCATCAATTGCTGATGCGTCTATGTATCCTTTGGCATAAAAAGTTTGCCTACGTTGCAACTCAATTCCAAAGGCATTCTGCGTAAGCGACAGTTTGAAATTAGTATAATGCTGGTACAAATTCCACAGGTAGCCGAAATTTATGTTGCGGAAACCTACCAAGAAGCCCATCTTAGGCAGGACATTAGATTTCATCCGTGCGTCAATATTCTCATAATAAGGCACATCATAGCATCTGATAATGGTATAAACACTGCCTACATCACTAAGGTACGACAACTTGAAACGATGTTTCGGAAGCGCCAGGTAGGACGTATCTACACCGCGCATAAACCACTCGTCGGCGAACTTGCCTATTTTGTCAAAAAATTGCCGAGCCTTGCCCTCCCTTACAACTGTGTCACTTGGCATTGCCATCCCACAAGGCAACTGATTTGCAAAAGTTACAACCGAAAAAAGCAGAAATATTACAATGATGCTACGTTTCATTAAACTAACTTATATTTCCATAGTCAACCTTGTTCTTGTTGAACTCCTTCAATGCTTTGACAAGCAATACGTTTTCTGGTTTTTCAAGAGTCGGGTCGTCGTCAAGGATTTCGTTGGCGATGTCGCGCACATACTGGATGAGTTGACCGTCCTGACTAAGACTTGCCATCTTTAGGTCGAAGGCGAAACCACTCTGCTGTTTGCCTTCCATATCGCCCGGACCACGCAATTTCAGGTCTGTTTCGGAAATTTCAAATCCATCGGTACTGTTGACCATAGTGGAAATGCGGCTGTAGGCATTTTCGGAAAGATTGGGTTTTGTCATAAGAATGCAATACGACTGCGCACTTCCTCGTCCTACCCTACCGCGCAACTGGTGCAACTGCGACAAGCCAAAACGCTCGGCACTCTCAATCACAATAACAGTAGCATTCGGCACATCAACACCGACCTCGATAACCGTCGTTGCAACCATAATCTGTGCATCGTTCTTTTCAAATAGCCTCATACCCAACTCTTTTTGGTCGGGTTTCATACGACCGTGAACAACAGCCACGTGGTAGTCGGGAATCGGAAATTCGCGCGAGATGCGGTCGTAGCCGTCCTCCAAGTCCTTCAAGTCGGTTTTCTCCGACTCCGAAATCAGCGGATACACCACATACACCTGATGCCCCTCCTCTATCTGCTTACGCATAAAGCCGTAAACTTTAAGTCGATATGCATCAGTAAAATGGCGCGTTATGATTTTTGACCTGCCTTTCGGAAGTTCATCAATCACCGAAACATCAAGGTCGCCGTAGAGAGTCATTGCAAGGGTTCGCGGAATCGGCGTGGCAGTCATAACAAGGATATGCGGAGCAAGTTCGTTTTTCTTCCACAACTTCGCCCTCTGCTCCACTCCAAAACGGTGCTGCTCGTCAATCACAGCCATTCCAAGATTCTTGAACACAACTGTTTCCTCGATTAGTGCATGCGTTCCAACCAAAATATTAAGGCTTCCGTCGCGCAGACCTCGGTCAATCTCCGTGCGTTCGCGCTGCTTGGTCGAACCTGTGAGCAACCGTATCGAAACGCCAATTCCGTCAAGCAACTTCGACAGGGAACGGTAATGCTGCTGGGCAAGGACCTCGGTAGGAACCATAAGGCAAGCCTGATAACCGTTATCGACAGCCATAAGCATAGTCAGCAAGGCAACAAGTGTCTTTCCGCTTCCCACATCGCCCTGTAAAAGGCGGTTCATCTGGCGACCGCTACACACATCGGCACGTATTTCCTGAAGCACACGAGTCTGAGCTCCAGTCATCTTGAAAGGAATCTTCTTATGGAAACATTCTTTCAGATAGTTGTCCCTCTTACGGTCGAAAACAAATCCACGCACAGTGCTATGCCGATGCAACTTTGCCTTCTGTATGTTGAGTTGTATTATGAAAAGTTCCTCAAACTTTATACGGTACTGCGCCTGACGAAGCATTTCGGCATTTTCGGGGAAATGAAGTTCGCAAAGAGTCTTCTCCAAGCCCAACAGATTGTATTTCTGTATGATATACCTTGGTAAAGTTTCTGTAACCTTGCCGTGTATGTCGGGTAAAAGTGCAGCGATGAGCGTCTGGAATGTCTTGGAATTGATATAGTTGTTCTTCGACTGCTCGGTGGTGCTGTACTGCGGGGCGAGTGTCACCTGCGGCTTGCTCTGCCACTTCGACAGCTCCTCCATTTCGGGATGCACAATGTTGATTCGACCGCTGAATTCGCTCGGCTTACCAAATAATATATAGGTCTTGTTTGCGTCAACGCTCTTGCTTATCCAGTCAATCCCTTGAAACCAAACAACTTCCACAACAGCAGTATTGTCGGTAAACGTTCCGACGAGTTTTTTCTTGTTGGCACCGATTTTCTGAAGTTCAAGACTTATGAATTTACCTTTCAACTGAATGTATGGCAAGTCCTTGTTGAGTTCGGCAACAGAATAGAATCGGCTGCGGTCAACATAGCGGTACGGAAAATAGTAAAGCAAGTCGCGAAACGTGTGAATGCCGAATTCCTTCTTGAAAATTTCAGCACGCTTTGGTCCAACGCCTTTCAAATAGGTTATGTCCGTATCTAAAAATTCAGGCACCATACTTAGCGATAAAACGACAAAGATTTTTTCTAACTTTGCAAGCGCAAAAATAATAATTTTGAAACTGCCAGGCAACATATCATACCTGATAAGGTCGAAGGAGAACGAAAAACTCCCCGATGTGTTCAACGAGTTCATACTCGACTCGATGTTCCAGATGAGCAGTTTCATCGACTGCTGCGAATACCGTGTGAATATGCTCGCCGACAGCACCGAACTGAACGTAACCGACTTCGGCACAGGCAAAAACGGCATCCGCAAAGTAAAGCAGATAGCACGGAAATCGTCCACCGAACCGCGCTACGGCGGTGTAATACAAAAGATTATTGATTCGTTCGGCATAAAAACCGCTCTTGAACTTGGCACATCCATTGGCGTAGGCACGATGTTTCTGGCAAAGGCAAATCCGAAAATAAATGTAACTACAGTCGAAGGCTGTCCCGAAACCTACAAGTTTGCAAAACAGGAATTTGCCAAACGTAAAATCGGCAATGTCAGTTTCATAAACGATAACTTCGACCATCTTTTCGACAGTAGTTTCTTGAACGGACAAAAATTTGACCTTTCCCTCATCGACGGCAACCACACCTACGAAGCCACACTCAAGTACTTCAACCATATCCGAAAAAACCATTGCGGGCAAAAATTCATAATCGTCATCGACGACATCAACTGGAGCCGCGATATGTTTCGCGCGTGGGAAGAGATTTCATCGCAAATTCCAAATTCGTTAAGACTCAATATTTTCCGTATGGGAATAATTTTCACGGGATACGATTTGCCCAAAGATGAAGTTAGGGCGGAAATATATAAGGAAAATCTCTGATGATTTGTAGCTAACGTTGCTAGCAAATACGTAATTCATTGCGGCACAAACGGTACAACACATTTCGCCGCTACAAATTGTCGAATCTTGAAATCTTCAAACGGGCGAAGCAAAAGTGGCTAAAAGGCTAACAGCCAAAACGTAATAACGTTCAGTACATTACGGCTTCCAGCCTGTTAGCCTTTCAGCCTTCAAGCCCAAACCCAAGAACGGCGTAGCCATTTAAACGTTGAACAAGAAACTTTGAACTATTAAAGAATTTTATACCTTTGCAGAAAAGTACGGAAATGGACGATGTTTTCTTTTCGAAGTTAAAGGAACTTGCAGCTAAAGTGATACCGCAAGGCGGACACGCATATCTGTACGGTTCAAGAGCACGAGGAGACGCTCGCTCCGATTCTGACTGGGATATGCTGATACTGCTCGACAAGGAAACCACAAATATGTCTTCCGATTTCGACGAATACTGCTATCCATTTATCGAACTTGGATGGAATTACGGCTACAGCGTGTCACCGCTCTCATATTCGTACAAGGAATGGGAAATTCGCCATATAACGCCATTTTATAAAAATGTTGAACATGATAAAATTCTAATAATATGAGCCTTACCGACAACGAACGCAATGCTTTGATTAATTTGTACTGGGAAAAATCGAATGCCACGATGAAAGAGGCCAAAGCCAATTACGAAATGGGAATGTGGAGCAGTGCAGCCAATAGGCTTTACTATGCTATGTTTCACGCAGTAAAAGCATTGTTCATTCAGGACAAGAAAGAGGTTTCAACACATCATGGAATGAAAGCATTGCTCGGTAACGACTATGTAAACAAAGGCTTAATCACGCCAGATGAAGGGCGAGCATTCTCGCAGATGGAAACGATGAGAGAAAAAGCCGACTACGACTGCTATTACAATATTACAGCCGACGATATTGATGCAAAGATGCCTATTGTAGAAAGTTTCCTGAAAAGAATAGCACAATTGATTGGAAAGGAATAAGTAGCGAAAAAGCTAGAAGAAGAGAAGGCTAAAAATCCAAAAATGGCTTCAAGCCTGTTTAGCCTTTGAGCCTTTAAGTCCAAAACCTAGAACGGCGTAGCCCTCAACGAAGTTAACCTTTAGCTCGGCGTAAGCCAAACGCCGTAGGCATAGAAACTCAGAAACGGCGCAGCCATAGAAACGCCGCAGGCATTCAAATCTTTAAATCCTTCAAATATTTCAAATTTCTTTCTCCCATCCCAAATAATAAAATTAAATTTGTCCCCACATTTTTTAATTTCGGGTATGAAGCGTAAATTTTTACCACTCATTTTCGTGTGCTTGTCGGCGGCAGCCTACGCCCAGACCGACACGACAAATAACAACGACTATCTTGAAGAACAAGCGGTTCCAACAATAACACTTACCGAATCGGAGATTGAGGAGGGCTCGCAGGACAACGACATCTCAACCTTGCTGCAGTCGTCGCAAGATGTATATGTAAATTCCGCAGGCTACACTTTCGGTCAGGCTCGTTTCCGTTTCCGTGGCTACGACAATCAGAACGCCGAAGTGCTGATGAACGGAATATATGTCAACGATGCCGAAAACGGCCGTCCCGTATATAGCAACTGGGGCGGACTGAACGATGTAATGCGCTTTAAGACAAATACTTCGGGCTTGCATTTCTCCGACTATTCGTTCGGAGGACTTAGCGGTGTAACCAATATCTCAACTCGCGTATCGGAGTTCCGTCAGGGAGGAAGCGTTTCGTACGCCAACTCAAACCGTTCGTACCGCCACAGGGCAATGGCAGCCTACAGCACAGGCCTTATGGCTAACGGCTGGGCTTTCTCGGTGGCAGCATCAACCCGTCTGGCACAAAAATGCTACATTCCTGGCACATTCTACGAAGGCTACGCCTACTTCTTCGGTGCCGAAAAGAAATTCAATGACCACCACAGCCTCGGACTTACCGTTTTCGGTTCGCCGTCGCGTAGCGGAAGGTCGGGCGCAGCAACTGCCGAAACCTACGAACTTCTTGGCACAAACTACTACAATCCCAACTGGGGATACCAGAACGGCAAGGTCCGTAACGCCAAGGTCGGCTACTACCACCAGCCGCGAATCATCCTCTCGCACTACTGGGACATCGACAATACAATGAAACTGCAGACCTCGGCATCGTATATGTTCGGTCGCGGCGGAACAACTGCCCTCAACTGGTACGACGCTCCCGACCCGCGTCCCGACTACTACCGCAACTTCCCGTCGTACTACGATGACGACGAAAATATGTTCGCCCAGCTTACCAACGAATGGCAGAACGACGAGAACAAAGGCTTGCTCGACTGGGACCACTTCTATTTTGCAAATATGAAAAACCTATATACGGTTACTAATGTCGGCGGAAATCCCAACGATTCAATCACAGGTAACCGCGCAAAATACATCATCGAGGAACGCCGCAACGACATCAGCCGCTTCGACTTCTCGTCGCGCTTGAGCAAGATTTTCACCGATGAAATAAAGATGGTCGCAGGCGTAAACTACATGATGAACCAGACACATTACTTCAAGGTAATCGACGACCTTCTGGGCGCCGACTGGTGGCTTGATGTTGACCAATTTGCCGAACGCGACTTCAACGACGAAGACTATATCCAGAGCGACCTCGACAATCCAAACCAGGTGAAGAAGGAAGGCGATTTGTTCGGCTACAACTACTTGGCAAACATTCACAAGGCCGATGCTTTTGCCGAAGCCGAGTTCAAATATTCGAAGGTTGAGTTCTTCACCGCCTTGAAACTTTCCTACACCGAATACTGGCGCGACGGAAAAATGCGCAACGGAAAGTTCCCCGATGGTTCGTTCGGTGCATCCGACCACCAGCGTTTCTTCAACTATGCTGTGAAGGCCGGTGTGAACTACAAGATTACAGGTCGCAACTTCTTGCTTGCTAATGTGGCATTCCTAACCCGTGCACCTTATTTCCGCAATGCGTATGTTTCGCCACGCACACGCGACAATGTTGTGCCAAACCTCAAGAGCGAGACAATCTTCTCGGGCGACCTCAGCTATTTCTACCGCTCGCCAAACTTCCAGCTCAAGATTACGGGCTACTACACCGAATTCCGCAACGGAACCGAAGGCACAAGCTTCTACCACGACGAGCTTAACACCTTCGTCAACTATATGATGACGGGCGTAAACAAGGTTCACTACGGTGGAGAATTCGGAACCGAAGTGAAGATTTCACCGACTGTAACTGCAACTGCTGCATTGGGTTACGGAAGATATATGTACAACAGCCGTCCGTCGGTAACCATTACGCAGGACAACAGTTCCGAAGTGCTTGCAACCGACCGCACCGTTTATATAAAGAACTACCACATCGGCGGAACTCCCGAACTAGCAGCAACTATCGGTGTCAAGTATTCCGCTCCAAAATATTGGTACATAGGTGCTAACGCAAATTATTTCGGTGAAAACTATGTTACAATCAATCCCGAGAAGCACACAGTTGAGGCTCTCGACATTTTTGTTGTCGGCGACCCGCAGCTCGAAACTATTCTCGGTCAGGAAAAGTTGAAAGGCGGTTTCACTCTCGACATCTACGGTGGAAAGTCGTGGAGGATACAGCATAAATACACTATCGGTTTCACTGCAAGCATCTCGAATGTAACTCACAACACCAAGATTGCAACCAGTGGATTCGAGCAGTACCGCTTTGACAAGACCAATATCGACAAGTTCCCCAACAAGTACTACTATATGTACGGAATAAATTACTTCGCAAACCTATATTTCAGATTCTAAAACACTTGCAAGATGAAAAAGATAATTTCCATAATAGTTCCGATGTTTTTTGCAGCTATGGCACTTGTTTGCTCCTGCGAGAAACCCGATGTCCCAGCAATAACCGAGTTGGACAAGGACCATATCCTAACGGTTGCCGACATCTACAAGATACAAGCCGACAGTGGCGACTACTACCAGTTTACCGACGACTATATGCTGTTCGGTACAATCACTATGGACGACAGTCACGACAACATCTACAAGGAAGCCTACCTGCAGGATTCCACTGGCGGAATAAACATCTACAAGCTAAGCAAGGCTGGCATGGTAAAGGTTGGCGACCGCGTCCGCATGAACCTGAAAGGCAGTTATATAGTAAATTACAGCGGCAAGATGGAATTAAGTTTTGTCGATGTGGAGGATGCCACGCTACAGGTGATACTTCAGGAACCTAATGTACCGATTACACCAGAAGAGGTTACAATGGCTCAGGTTGTTGAAAATCCAGCATACTACGACTGCCGTCTTGTAAAGCTCAACAATGTGCAATTTGCTGCCAGCGACACCTCAATGACCTACGCAGTGGAACACGGTACTTCTACCCAGAGCCGTAACATGACAAGTTGCGACGGCAATCCGCTCGTTGCTCGCAACAGCGACTACGCCGACTTTGCCGGACAACCATTGCCAAAGGGCAGCGGAAGCGTCGTGGGAATTATGACACGGTACTTTAAAACTAGTAACACTGGAACAACGACAATCTATCAGATAATTATCCGTTCGACCGATGAAGTGAATATGGAAAACGAAAGGTGCGACTAAAAAATAGGACGATATGAAAAGCATAATCAAGATATTGGCAATAGCAACGGCAATAGTGCCGGCATTTATGTTCAGCGGTTGCATACAGGGCAAGTACGACACTCCTGAAGTAAGCGAAGTGCCTGTTGGCGATACGGTTACAATCACCCGTCTGTGGGAAATCTACGACTCGCTTGTGGCAGCTGGCGGTGGAACATACAAGTTCAACGAAGACCATTCAGTTTTCGGCTACATAACCATGTCCGACAAGATTGGCAACATCTACAAGTCAGCCTACTTGCAGGGCGGTGCCGACGATGACAAGGCCATAAACTTGCACCTGCTTTCGTCGGGCGGATTATACGAAGGCGACTATGTACGCCTAAACCTCAAAGGCTTGGTTCTTGGCGACTACAGCGGTATGATACAGTTGGATTCGGTTCACGTTGACAACAACATTGTAAAGTTGGAAACACGCAAATTCCTCGAACCAGAGTTGGTTGATATGGAGAACATTGGCACGGGTCTTTATGTCGGAAAACTCGTAAAGTTCCGCAAGGTACAGTTCCAGCAGCAGTATGTTGGTAAGACTTACGCCGACAAGGAAGGTCAGAAAACTGTAAACACCTATATCGAAGACGAACTTGGCAACACCATGATAGTTCGCACAAGCGGTTATGCCAACTTTGCAGGTGATACGATTCCCGCAGGAAGTGGTTCGCTTGTAGCTATCGTAAGCAGATACAATACTGACTACCAGTTGTATATTCGCAACACCGATGAGGTTCAACTCACTGGTCGTAGGTTCGGCGATGTTGATGAAATCTTTGAAAACAACTTTGATGCTTCGCCTGCTGGTGAATTTGCCGATGCAGGATGGCAGAACAATGCAGTACAAGGCAATGCGAAGTGGATGTGTCAGGCAACAACAGATGGCAATATACTTAGCGTTAGCGGAAACAATGCCGAGCAGAACGAAACATGGCTTATTACTCCAGAAATTACACTTCAGCCTAACTCGTACATCAGCTTCAAGACCAGAATGTTGACCGCTGGAAATACGCTTACGGCACTTATTTCAACCGATGGAACAAACTGGACTCAGTTGCCAGCCAACATTGCCACATCGACAGACTGGGCAATCTCTGGCGATGTAAGTCTTGCTCAATATTCGGGAAATATTCGCATTGCCTTCAAGTTTGAAAGTCCTGTAGGAGTTGCAGGAAAATATTTCTTGGATGATGTAAAGGTGTTTACGAAGTAAAAATTATTGGTATAAAGTTATCTTTTTTTCACCAAAATCTATCACAGCCTTGTATTTATTCAGGAAATCGCTACCTAATATTCCAATTATCTTACAGCCAATCATAGTTTCGTAGAGAGAGTTTATTTGCTCAAGGCTGATGAATACAGCACGATTTATGTCGGTTGTGAACTTGCCTATTGCAAACTGCTTTATTTTTCCAACTTTCACCTCGTCGATTGAGGCATTGAGACTATAATTCTTATTTGTCCCCTTGATGTCGTGCAGGCTAATGCCGGAGAAAAGCTCTGAACTACAGTCAAATACAGTATTTGAGCAACCTGTATCTATCAATATTATCGACATCGTACCGTCAATGCTACAGGGAACAAATATATGCTTGCCACCACCTTCGAGTGACTTAATTTTTATTCTCGTCGTGTATGAGTTCAGTTGTTTCGGCTGTTTCATTTTCTTGTTGATTTTCTATGGGAAGTATTGCTTCGTTGTCTTTAGGTTCTTTTGGATTCTTTTTCTTTCCTAATATTATGATTAGCAGGCTGCACATTATTATGCTTGTCAGTACGACTGCATAACCGATTTCGGCGATTTCCTGTCCGTACGGAAGCCCTTCCTGCAAGGGAATGGAAGCAAGTATGGCAGGAACAAGTCCCTTGGGCATCATAATCGACATCAGCAGTTTGTCGTCGGGGGAGCAGTCCTTTCTTACCATCAGCCTTATTGTCGGGATTCGCGCCAAAATCACAAGGCAGACTATCATTGTGGAAATCAAGTATATCAGTGGTGTGCCAAATTCAATTACAATTCCGATGTAAACGAAGAAGTAAGTTTGCAGGACGAATACTATCTCGGAGAAAAAGTTCTTTTCGTTGTCGTTCAGTTGGGCGGTCTGAATCTTGAAAATCCGTTTCCAAAGCTTCATCTTGTCGAAATATTCCGAGTTGCCGAGCACGATGCCAAACGACAATGCCGCGATTCCGCCGTTGAGCCCGAGAAGTTCTGCTCCGCCATAAACGATGAAAACTATGGCAAAAGTGGTGAACATCGAGTTCTTGATTCCACGTATCCAGTTGAGCAGCAGGCTCCAGACAAATCCGCCGAAAAGACCGAGCAGAATTGCCAGCAGAAACGATTTTGCCATATTGGTAAAGATTGCCGTTGCTTCAAGGTTTCCTGCCTTCATGCTTTCGAGTACTGCCAAGCCGACAACGAGACAAAGCACATCGGTGAATGCCGATTCCAAAAGCAGTACCGTTCCTGCCTTCTGCCCCATATTGAGCTGGCGGACCATTGGGATTACAACCGCCGATGAGGTTCCGCCAAGTATCGAGCCGAGGAAAAGGGCTGTGGTAAAATCAAAGTCGGCAAGCCACATAGTTATACCGACGACTATGCCGACCGAAAGCACAAAGTTTATTATTGTGACCAAGGTTGCCGATAGTATCGACGACTTCAATTCTTGCAGTTTCAGTCCTACACCACTTTCAAAAAGTATTATAATAAGTGTTATTGTCGTGAAAACTCGCCCTACTTCACCAAAAAATATCTTGCTGTCGATGAAGAAACCTACTATTATGCCTATTGTGATTAAAATTAGGACATTAGGTATTTTTGTCTTGTTGAAAAGTTTATTCAGCAGGTGGCTGAAAAATATCAGTCCACCAAGAAACATCACTATTATTGTAATTTTATCCATTCGTGATTAAACTTCTTCTATTACCCTTCCCTTCGACTGACGCTCAGGGGGCGGGTAGGATGCTCAAAAACATTATTACAAATATTTAAAAATCTTCTCTTCCAATCGCCTTGGGCAGAAATGCGGATATGTCGCCTTTGTTCTTTGCAATGTCGCGCACAATGCTCGACGATATGCAAGTGTGTTCGGGCAAGGTTAGCATAAATATGGTTTCGATGTTCTTGTCGAGAAGCTGGTTGGCATGACCAATCGAACGCTCGAACTCGAAGTCGGCAGAGGTACGCAGTCCGCGCAGTATGAAACTGATATTGTTTGCCTTGCAGAAGTCAACCGTAAGTCCCGAATAGGTTACGACTTCCACTTTTGGCTCGTCGGCGAACACTTTTTTTATCAGTTCTACGCGCTTTTCGCTTGGCAGCATTGCCGATTTTTCGGAGTTTACTCCTACGCCGACAATTATCTTGTCGAACATCGGCAGTGCGCGGCGAATAACAGACTCGTGCCCGACGGTTATCGGGTCGAACGAGCCTGGGAAAAGTGCTATTCTACTTCTTGTCATTTTCTGCAATTTTAGCCCACGAGTCCTTCAGTGTGACGGTGCGATTGAATACAGGCTTTTCGGGAGTCGAGTCCTTGTCGAAGCAGAAGTAGCCCTTGCGCTCGAACTGGAAGCTTGTCTCATTGGTTTCCTTTATGTATTCCTCGACCTTTGCGGTAACAACCTTCAACGAATCCGGATTCAGATAGGTGAGGTAGGTTTCGCCTTCGGCAAGGTCGTCGGGATTTTCCTTGGTGAACAGGCGGTCGTACAGACGCACTTCGGCATCGACGCAGGTTTCACAGTTTACCCAGTGGATTGTGCCCTTTACCTTGCGGCCGTCTGGCGACTTTCCGCCGCGGCTTTCGGGGTCGTAGGTGCAGTGCAGTTCGGTGATGTTGCCGTCGGCATCCTTTATCACTTCGTTGCACTTGATGAAATATGCATATCTCAGGCGAACTTCACCACCTGGTTTCAGACGGAAGAACTTGTTTGGAGCATCTTCCATGAAGTCTTCGCGTTCGATATAGATTTCGCGGCCGAAGGTGAGCTGGCGTGTTCCTGCGTTTTCGTCTTCTGGATTGTTCTGTGCTTCAAGTTTTTCGGTCTGACCTTCGGGGTAGTTGGTAATTACGACCTTCAGCGGGTCGAGAACTGCCAATATTCTGTAGTCGCGCTTGTTGAGGTCTTCGCGGATGCAGTATTCGAGAAGGCTCACATCAATCATATTTTCGCGCTTTGCAACACCGATTTTCTCGGCGAAGGTGCGGATTGATTCGGGAGTGTAGCCACGACGACGCAAACCGCTTACGGTAGGCATTCGCGGATCGTCCCAACCGCTTACGTACTTGTTGTTCACGAGTTCGAGGAGCTTGCGCTTGCTCATTACGGTATATGAAAGGTTCAGTCGTGCAAATTCAATCTGCTGCGGACGCTTGCCAGTATTGTCAATCTGGTCGAGGAACCAGTCGTATAGCGGACGGTGAACTTCAAATTCCAAGGTGCAGATGGAGTGGGTGATGCCCTCGATGTAGTCGCTCTGTCCGTGTGCGTAGTCGTACATCGGGTAGATATTCCACTTGTCGCCAGTGCGGTCGTGCGGACGGCGGATAATGCGGTACATAATCGGGTCGCGCATGTGCATGTTTGGCGAATTCATATCAACTTTGGCGCGCAGTACCATCGAGCCTTCCTCGTGCATACCGGCGTTCATTTCCTCGAGGCGCTTGAGGCTTTCCTCGGCGGGACGGTTGCGGAACGGGCTTTCGATACCGGGAATGGTCGGGTTGGTGCGCTGTTCTGCAATCTGGTCGGGGGTCTGCTCATCGACGTATGCCTTGCCTTCGCGTATAAGCATCTTGGCCCATTCGTAAAGCTGGTCGAAATAGTCGGATGTGTAGAGCAACTTGTCGTACTCGAAGCCGAGCCACTTGATGTCGGCGATTATCGAGTTTACATATTCAACGTCTTCTTTCGACGGGTTTGTGTCGTCGAAACGCAGGTTGCACTTGCCGTGGTACTGGTTCTTGATGCCGAAGTTGAGGCAGATGGATTTTGCGTGTCCGATGTGCAGGTAACCGTTTGGTTCTGGGGGAAAACGTGTGTATGTGCTAGTTACTTTTCCTGACGACAAATCGTTCTCGATGATTTGTTCGATAAAATTCAGTGAGTCCTTTTTTTCTTCCATCTTGTTGAATTTTGTTTGTGTTAGAAAACGTGCAAAAATAATGTAAATTACGATTGGGGAGGAGAGTTTTCTGATTTTTTTTGAGGTGTTGGCACGGCTGTCTTGTAATGAAATTTTTATTCATTGGTATTTTTTTGAAAAAACTTATTTTTGCAAAAAGAAATCGAATTGTAACTGTATGTTAATATTCAAGCGCTATATATATAAGATATTTCTCATAGTTGTTATACTTATAACAGTTTCGTTGCCATTGATGTCACAGGTTGATGGTGGCTTTACCGACGATTTTTCGGATGGCGACTTCACTGCAAATCCGCAATGGACTGGCGAAACAACTAAGTTTCAAGTTAATGGCGGAGAACTCCAACTCAACGATTCTGAGGCCTCCACAGCTATGCTCTCAACTGAATGCCATGCAATTGATGGTGCCGAATGGACTTTCAAGGTAAGGTACGGCTTCAATCCTTCCACCAACAATTTTTGCGATGTTTATATAGTTTCCGACAACGCCAATCCGTTTTCTTGCACTGCCGGCTATTTTGTCAGGGTTTGCGGCGTTTCCACTACCGACAATGTTTGCCTCTACCGCAAAAATGCTTCATCGTCAAACAAAATCATCGACGGTCGCGCACTTACGCTTGGCACTAACAACACCTTCATAATCAAGGTTACACGCTCTGCCGATGGCGAATGGAAACTTTATACCGATGTAAACGATGAGGGAACATATACCCAGGAAGGCGAAACTACTGATTTGACTTACTCGGCATCAAGATATTTTGGACTTGCATGCAAATATACGGTCACGAATGCTGCCAAAATCTGGTTCGACGACTTCTCGGTTTCGGGGACATACTTCGTCGATACTGAGCCACCAGCATTGGTTTCGGCACGCTTCACCAGCGAAAACAGCATTCTTCTTTCGTTCGATGAGGAAATTGATGAGGAAAGTGTTTCCGCTACCAATTTCAGTATGGACAACGGCATAGGGCAGGCAACTTCTGTAACTTTGCAGGAAGGCGATGCACGAAAGATTGTCTTGCAGTTTGCTGGCAGTTTCACAAGCGGAACCACCTACACGCTTACATACGGCGGAATTTCCGACGGCGAAGGGAACACAACCACAACCACTACCACGCAGATGACTTTTGTAGAGGCTGGAACCGGCTCGGTGGTTATCAACGAGATTATGGCCGACCCGACACCTGTCGTCGGTCTGCCCGAAAGCGAATACATCGAGCTTTACAACAATTCACCCGATGCAATAAACCTCGAAGGTTGGTCTTTGAAAATCGGTAACACCTCGAAAGTTCTCGGTGCATATACGCTTTATCCTTCGGAATATGTAGTGATTTGCCGTACTGGAAACGATACGCTTTTCGACGACATCACCAATATACTTCCCGTAAACATTTCGGCAACCGCACTTACAAACGGAGGTACAACAATCACTCTTTACAACGAGTTTATGTCGGAGGTTGACAAGGTTACATATTCGCCGGCATGGTACATGGATGCAAGCAAGAAGGATGGCGGCTGGTCTCTCGAACGTATCGACCCCAACAACCGCTGTGAGCAGTCAACCAACTGGCGAGCCTCAGAAAACGAAAACGGCGGTACACCTGGACGGCAAAATTCCATCTTTGGAACAAACATTGACGAAACCGCGCCTTCAATAATAGAATTGACCATAAATTCTGCCAATGAGTTACATATTACATTTTCAGAAGCCATAGATACAACAGCATCGCTTTCTCCAGAAAACTATGAACTTGACAATGGCTACGGCAATCCGACATATATAGGCATCGACACTGAAAATTCAAATATAGTTGTACTTATGTTTGCCTCCTCATTTGAGCAAAATCATACCTACAACCTTACTATTGAAAATATAGCCGACTTTTGCGGAAATGTGATGGAACGGCAAGTACTGCAGTATTCAATGCTTCCGCCTTCATTGCTTTCTGCTCGCTTTTTAAGTAACAACAGCATACTCCTTACCTTCGATGAAGAAATCATGGAATCAAGTATAAATTCCACAAATTTCAGCATGGACAATGGTATCGGTCAGGCAACTTCAGCCACATTGCTTGGTAGCGATGCGAAAAAGATAACTGTAGTATTTGGCGAAAACTTCACAAATGGAAACACATACACTTTGACATACGGAGGAATGTCTGACAACAAAGGGTGTATAGTTGAAACATCCACTACGCATATGACCTTCGTCGAAGCAGGAACAGGCGCAGTGGTTATCAACGAGATTATGGCCGACCCAACACCAGTCGTTGGGCTTCCCGAAAGCGAATACCTTGAACTTTACAACAATTCTTCCGATATAATAAACCTTGAATAGGCAATACATCGAAACCCCTTGATTCATATACGCTTTACCCATCGGAATATGTGGTGATTTGTCGTACTGGAAACGATACGCTTTTCTACGACATCAGTAACATACTTCCAGCAAGCCTCTCGGCAACTGCCTTAACAAACGATGGTACAACCATTACGCTATACAACGAGTTTATGTCGGAGGTTGACAAGATCACATATTCGTCAGCATGGTATAGGAATGCAAGCAAGAAAGATGGCGGATGGTCGCTCGAACGAATAGACCCAAACAACCGTTGCGAACAATCGACAAATTGGCGCGCTTCCGAAAACGAAAACGGCGGCACCCCTGGACGACAAAATTCCATCTTAGGGACAAACATTGATGAGACAGCTCCGTCAATCATCGACCTGAGCATAAATTCGGCAAACGAACTGCACCTGACGTTCTCTGAAACCGTTGATACAAGCACATCGCTATTACCCGAAAACTACACACTCGACAACGACTACGGAAATCCGATTTATGTCGGCACAGACCAATCGAATCCGAATCTGCTGATACTCATGTTTTCGGCCTCATTCGAGCAAAACCGCATATACAACCTTACCGTAGAAAATATTGCTGACCTGTGTGGAAACATTATGGAAAGACAGGTTTTGCAGTTCTCGACTGTTCCTATCGAGTTCAACACCATAGTTGTAAGCGAGATAATGTCGAAGCCATCGCCAGTGGTTGGCTTGCCCGATGCAAAATATGTGGAGATTTACAACCGCAGCGACAATGCCGTAAGCCTGTCGGGTTGGAAAATTTCGTTAGGCTCAACAACCAAGCTCCTGCCATCGGTGATAATCGGTGCGCAGTCGTACCTTGTGCTTACCGCTGCCGACAACGCCTTTATGTTCGAAGGATTTGAGAATGCTGTTGGGGTTGACGGATTCCCGTCGTTTGCACAGGGCGGAACAACTATTTCATTGTACGACAAGAACGGAAACATAGTCCACACGCTCACTTTCTCGTCGTCGTGGCACGACGACAACTTCAAGGCACAGGGCGGCTACTCACTCGAAATGGTTGACTTGAACAATCCATGCGAAGGCGCAGCCAACTGGCGTTCTACTATCGATAGCCGCGGCGGTACTCCCGGAACACAAAACTCGGTGAACGCAACCAATCCCGACAGAATTTTGCCATATCCGACCGATGCCGAGGTGGTAAACGATACTGTGGTCGTGTATTTCAGCGAAGTTGTTTTGCCTGAAATGATTAGCACTCAGAATTTCAGTGTCGAGGAATTTGGGAATCCGACATTTGTGAAAATTATTGAGCCTCAGCTTACAATTGTAAAAATGAAGTTCAACGCCGAAATACAGCAAGGCAAGGTCTATATGCTCAACATTGGCGAAAATATTACCGACTGCAGCGGAAACAATGTCGAGATTAACACGCAGATTAGGTTTGGTATTGGTATGCAGGCTGAGTATAACGACTTGGCAATAAACGAATTGCTATTTAATCCGTATTCTGGCGGCAGCGACTTTGTAGAGCTGTACAACCGCTCCGACAAGGTCATCGACCTGAAGGATTTGTGGATTTCGAACACTAACGACGATGGTTCGGTGAAGGATTCGTACCAGATTACCAATATCAGCCGACTGATACTTCCGCAGGAATATTGCGCCATAAGTACCGACATTGAAAATCAGTACACGCATTACAACATTTTGCAACCCGAAAACCTTTATAAGGTTGTCAAGATGCCTTCAATGCCCGACGACAAGGGAACAATAATAATAACTGGTCGTGCATTTGACACCATCGACATTGTAAGCTACAGCAAGTCGCAGCATTACAAGTTGTTGAGTTCGCAGGATGGTGTTTCGCTCGAACGCATAAACTACGATGTGCCGGCATCGGATTTGAGCAACTGGCATTCGGCGGCACAGGATGCAGGCTTTGCAACGCCTGGCTATATAAATTCGCAGTTCCACGAGATTGGCGACATCGAATCGCAGATAACCTTGAGCAGCGAGGTATTCTCACCCGACAACGACGGCTACGAAGACCAGCTTGTCATAACCTACAGCCTCGATGTGGCTGGCTACAGCGGCACCATAGCGGTGTACTCGTCGAACGGCAGACTTGTGCAGACACTTGTCAATAACCAAAGTCTCGGTTCTACTGGCAATATAGTGTGGGACGGTTTTGACACACAGAATCGCCTTTGCCCTGCAGGAATTTACATCGTATACGTTGAGCTTTTCAATCTCGAGGGCAAGAAGATTGTAGAGAAGCATGTTGTTTCAATAAATTCGCGAATAGACTAGATGCGTAAAATCCTTATAGTTATATTGGTAACTTTGTTTTATTGCGTTCTGCCGTCGTGTGAAAACTCCTGTAATATGACTCGGCAGATGAATCTCCTTACTAAACACAATTGGACGATATACAGCTACATCGACCATTCAATAAACCAAGAATTTAACGTAACTCTAGAACAATACGAGTTCTGCTCCGACGGCACTTTAATAAAAATCAAAGACAATGACACTATATATGGAGAGTGGTCAATTCCCGAATGCAATTATTTGAAAATAAACACAATGACTTTCAAAATTGCAGAACTATCGCGAAGAATGATGGTGTTGAGATACGGAGGAAGTGATTTTATATATAGGTCTAATGATTAATCTTGCTCTAGAACCCACGAAGAATCGCGTAACTGACTAGAAATGCACTAAGCCAATTTTGCTATCTCGTTCTTGATTCGCATCCAACGTTTTGCATCCATTGTTGCACCAACAACTTCGATAACGTTTCCAGCGATTATGTTACCGGCCTTCACGCACTTGTCAAGCGACCAATTGTTTACAAGTCCGTATATGAAGCCCGCTGCGAAATTGTCGCCTGCGGCGGTAGTATCAACGCGGGTTGCGGGAAATTCTGGTTCACAATCCTTGTAGTCGCCATGCTTTACCCATGCACCATGCTTTCCAATCTTTACGACAGCAATATCGCAGAGTTTAGAAATCATATCAAGTGCTGCTTCCGGGTCTTTCCCATCAGTAAATGCCGCGGCTTCCTCCTCGTTTGCGAAAACTATATCAACGTATTTCTCGATGAGATAACGCAAAAATTCAAGGTTTTCCTCAACTACATTGTAGCTTGCCAAGTCGAGCGAAACCTTCAGTCCGTTTTCCTTTGCCAACGACATGGCCTTTTCGATAAGTTCGTGGTTTATAATTAAATATCCTTCAACGTGAAGTATGTCGTAGCCCAAGAATGTGGTGGAATTAATATCGTTGGCAGTCATTTCGGCGGCTGCACCGAGATAAGTTGCAAAAGTACGTTCCGAATCCTTGCTTACAAGAGCCACGGCACGTCCGCTCGATGTTTCGCTCTTTATAAGTCGCGGCAGAACACCGGTACGCTTCATATCGCTTGCAAAGAAATCGCCAACCTCATCGGGACCAATCTTTCCTACGAAACCGGTCTCTATGCCCATATTGGCAAGGCTGCGGATTGTATTTGCTGCCGAACCTCCACTTGCCATACTGCGTGGGAATTCGCTTGTTTCCAATTGTATCTTTTCGCTTAATTCACTATCGACCAACTGCATACTTCCTTTGGGAAGATTAAGCTTTTCCAAAACCTTATCGCTGTCGATAACGGTCATTATATCAACCAATGCATTTCCAAGTCCTATTACCTTTGCCATAGTTTCAAAAATTTATGTTGCAAATATAGTAATCAATGGACAATTGACAATGGGCAATTGATAATTAGCAATGGAACAAAACGAAAACGTTCACTTGCTAAATTAACCATTCTTTTTCATTATATTTTCCAGATTTATCTTTAGCGACACATAGTTTACCGAACCGGCAATATGGTATGAGGAATACGAATATTCAAGGCTGAACTTCTTCAAACACAGACCGAATCCTGCCGAAAATCCGACAATCATACCTTTGCTTTCGAGGGCCATTTCCATACGACGACGATAGTTGAAACCTAAAGAAATGTAAAATACATTCTTTATGTTAACATCGGCACCTATGACAAAGTGTCGCATAATTTCATCGCCGACATGACCGAGTTTATTGAGAAAGTTTTCCTTTACCTCTTCGCTGCTTTCATATTGGGTTCGTAGTGTACTTTCGTAGCGTAACCCCCAGTTTACAAGGTCAATTGCTGTGAGCGAAAGAGATAAAGGTGCGTGCTTGAATTTCTTTGTAATTCCGAGTTGTACATCTATAGGCAAGCCTTCGCGCACTCCTTTTGTGTATCTTTTTATTTGGAAACCAAGGTTTTTAATAGCCATTCCAGCGGAAAACAACGAGGCTGTATCCTTGTATGTCGCACCAAGGTCAACTGCAACGCCAAAAGATGTTGCCTCAAAATAGTCCGATACAATGGTTTTGAAAGTTCCGCCAAAGTTGAACTTTTTCAATGGATAGGCATACGAAATGTTTATTGCATAGTCAGCGGCATTGAATTTACCAAGGACTTCACCAAATTCGTTTGTATTGTAGAATCTTCCATAGTTAAGGTATTGTATTCCAGCCGAGAAGATGCCTGCCTTTTCAAAGTTTCGTGCATATATTGCATAACCGAGATTAATGTCGGATACATAGTTTGTGTAACTCAGTACAAACTGGTTGTGCATATCGGCGGTAAGCATTGCCGGATTTGCGTTCACAAAACTAAGGTCTCCATCGATGTGCGAGATGTTAAATCCGCCTAATGCTGAAATGCGTGCCGATGTTGGAATGTTAAGAAACTTATATGTTTTTTCACCGCCGTTCTGCGAAAATGCAGTCAGACAGGAAATAAGTATTATGGCAACTAATACAAGTCTCTTCATCGGTTATAAAATAAAGTGCAAACATAAGCAAAATTTTACATTTGCGCTTTAATAGCCAGAAAAAACTATCAATTTGCGTTAAAACAAAAAATGCCCACCGCTTTCGATGGACATTTTTATTGATTTATGGTAGTTATTACCAACCTAAAACATAGCTGAACAACAATGGAGCTACGATGGTTGCGTCCGATTCGATGATGAAACGAGGAGTGTCCTTCGAGAGTTTGCCCCAGGTAATCTTTTCGTTCGGAACTGCACCCGAGTACGAGCCATACGATGTTGTGCAGTCGCTAATCTGGCAGAAGTATGCCCACAATGGAGTGCCGTGCCATTCGAGGTCCTGTTCCATCATAGGAACTACGCAAATCGGGAAGTCGCCTGCTGTACCGCCACCAATCTGGAAGAATCCAACGCCCTTGCCGCCACTGTTCTTCTTGTACCATTCGGTGAGGAATATCATGGTTTCGATACCGTTCTTAATCATCGAGATTGACGGATCGAATTCGCCACGGATGCAGTGTGCGGTGTAGATGTTTGCAGTTGTGCAGTCTTCCCAAGCGGGAACTATGATAGGAATATTCTTTTCGCAAGCTGCGAGAACCCAGCTGTCCTTCGGGTCGATTTCGTAGTACTGTTCGAGAACGCCGCTGCGGAGAAGTCTGTAGATAACTTCCCATGCGAAAAGACGTTCGCCCTTAGCTTTCATGTCCTTCCAAATATCTACAAGGTGGTGTTCGAGACGACGGAATGCTTCCTCTTCGGGGATGCAAGTGTCGGTAACACGGTTGTAGTGGTTGTTGAGGAGTTCGTGTTCCTGTTCCGGAGTGAGGTCGCGGTAGTTTGGAACGCGGTAGTAGTGGTTGTGAGCCACGAGGTTCATGATGTCCTCTTC
>CAJOEG010000010.1:0-27970 GCA_905233405.1 uncultured Bacteroidales bacterium
GGGTGCAGTTGATAGTAAGAAAACGTGCTTGTTCGGAATAATTCTTTACTTTTGCCTGTCATAAAAATTTGAATATGGTAAAGGATTACGAAATAAAAGGTGGAAAATACATCATAGAGGATGTCGTTTCGTGCTATGACGTTGACTCCAACATTAGGATGAAGCCGGTTGCTTTTATGAATATTGCGCAGGAGATGGCTACCCGTGCCGCCGACCCGCTTGGTTTTGGCTACAACGAGATGTTAAAGAAGGATATGGCGTGGGTGCTGTCGCGTATGCACTTTGTGTTTATGGATACTCCCCTATGGAATGACGAGATTGTGGTTTCGACTTGGCACAAGGGCATTGGCGGACCGTTTTTCCTGAGGGACTTTTCGTTGTCCGGCACAAATGGGAAAGTGAAAGTTATAGGCACAAGTTCGTGGGTTGTCCTTGATTTGAGCAAACGCTCGATGGTAAGGTTGGCGGAATTCATAGATATGATTCCCGAGGATTCCGCTTGCCACGAAAATGCAATAGAAACTCCGGCGTCTAAGGTTATGATGCCTCGCGGTGTAGAGCCTCGTCTTGTGCGCAGCGAAGCGCTTGGCTATTCCGATACAGATATGAACGGTCACACTAACAATGCACGTTATATTCAACACGCTATGAACTGTTTTGACTATGCAGAACTGCAAAAACTTTCGGTTGCCGAGGTTTTTATTACGTTCAGCCACGAGACGCTTCCTGGCGAAACACTCGACCTGTATATGTACGATGAGCCTCTAAATGAGCCAAAACTTTCGATGAACGGCAAGTCGATTGTGCGCAGTACGCTGATTGAAGGAAGGGTAGGAGAGAGGCAAGCGTTCTGTACGAGGATTTTGTTTAATTGATGATTTACGGCTATATGTCTGCATTCAAATTGTTGAATCCTCAAATTATCAAATCACAACACACTTTGCCTGATAATTAATCGATTGTTTATGCTAGCAGAGGCGTAATAACAAAAAACCTCCGAAAGCTTGGGATTCTAACGGAGGCTAAAATAAAGTTTGATAATATGAGGGCAATTTTAGGCGATTAGATAGTGTTTCGCTTATCTAATTGCGGTTGCAAAGATATTAATTGTACACATTTCTGCAAGTTTTCTAAGGGCTTTTTTTGTAACTATTATACAAAGCTCTTAATTATTGTGGTTTTTATTAGTAAACAATTATACATTAGGCAATCTGAAGATTTGAATTATTAAAAGTTATCCAAGTTTTTGAAACTTAACAACACCAAAAAAACAAGATTTCTTTTCTCCATTACAAATCAAAGGCTTATCTTTACATCAAATTTATAAATAATTAATAGGATTATGAAGATCGTAAATTTAGGAGGTAAGGGCAGTCTGCTCGACCAGTTTTTGTCGGAAGTAAGGGATGTACAGATTCAACAGGAAAGACTACGTTTCCGCAACAACCTTACGCGTATAGGAGAGGTAATGGCGTACGAAATCAGCAAACGACTTCCGTTTGCTGATGAAGATATTATCACGCCACTAGGCATTGCAACAGTACCAACGCTCAAAGAACAGCCAGTCTTAGCAACCATTCTTCGTGCCGGACTGCCGATGTATAAAGGATTTCTCAACTTCTTCGACCACGCCGACAGCGCATTCATAGCAGGATACCGCAAATACAAAAAGAACGGCAAGTTCGAGGTGAAAATCGACTACATCACATCACCGTCAGTCGAAGACAGGCAAGTAATAATATGCGACCCGATGCTTGCAAGTGGAAGTAGCATTGAGCTGGCATTCAAGGGATTGCTTGAATACGGCACGCCTAAGCACGTGCATATAGCTGCAGTTATCGCAAGTCAGGAAGGATTGGACTATATAGAAAAGGTATTGCCTGAAAGTATGGTGACAGTCTGGACTGGCGCAATCGACGACGAACTTACTGTGAAATCATACATCGTTCCTGGAATGGGTGATGCCGGCGATTTGGCATTCGGAGAAAAGACAGATAATTAAAAAGCCAAATCAATATTCTATTGCTAGATATAGACAGTATAAATAAAAAAGACCTCAAGCGAGGTCTTTTTGTGTTATCTATTCTGTTTTGCTTCAACGCAAAGTGTTGCGTGGGGAACAGCGCGAAGTCTTTCTTTCGGGATTAATTTGCCAGTTTTGCGGCAAATACCGTAGGTGCCAATCTCAATTCTGAAAAGTGCAGCCTGAAGGTTCTGTATGAATTTCAATTGACGCTGTGCGATACGTCCAATTTCTTCCTTCGATAACACATTTTGTCCTTCTTCCAATACCTTGAAAGTAGGAGATGTGTCATCAATGTCGTTCATATCTTCCTTGGTAAGCATACTCTTGTATAAGTCGAAATCTGCTTGTGCACGTTCTAACTTCTTGAGAATTATTTCCTTGAATTCCTCAAGCTCTTCTTGCGAATATCTGGTCTTTTCTTCTTCCATGATTTTCCTATCTAATTAAAACACTTATCAAATTAATAAACTCTAAATATTATACGATTTTTTTTCTGTTTTGTTTCATACGATTTTGAAAATTAACTTCGTTGAGTAAAGTTTTCGATGATTTGTCCGTTTAATTATGATTCTTGCGAAGCCTTCAGCAACTTAGCGACAAGTATGACCTCCATTACCAAATAGGCGAAATACAATATGAAAAACTGTAACACGTAGGCGATGCGATAATCTGCATCGCTTCTGATTATAGGAATGAGGAATACCACGCACAGTGCCATTTTCACAAGGCTAGACGCCATGAACACATATCCGAAAAGTCCACGTTTCTGCGTCATTTTTCTGAAAATAAACTTTAGTACCCCAATCACAGCTGCCGTAAGCACAAAAAGGAACAGATGAGCTTCGTAAATTCCCGCAGCGGCGCACACTGGGAATGCTCGTGCTAGCAGAAAATGTATGGCGAATAGTCCAACTCCAAATATTGCAAGTTTTGCCAATACTCCAACAATAGAATTATTTTTCATTTTTTACACCTTTTATAACGATATAAATTGATGTAAATACGGCAAATAGCGACAAGGCAACTGTAAACCATGGCTTTGTGGTGCCGAAATATTCGTCGAGTTTCAGTCCGCCGAAAGCTCCTGCAAATATAACAATTCCCATCTCGAAAGCCAACGAGGTATATCGCGCCCACTTTCCGAGACTGGAATTGACCTTGTCTTCTTTTTCCTTGCTATCCATTATATTGTTCATCGACCTGCGGTTCGGAGGAACTCATACTACATGTTCCTGAGAACACAGCATTTGGTTCGATTGCAAGCTTGGTGGTACGTATCTCTCCTTCTACTAAAGCGGTTGCCTTGAGCATTAATAAATTTTCAACAAAAATCTTGCCTTTTACGTTGCCGGACACTTCACAATCCCTGCATTTTATTTCTCCAGTGATTCTGCCAGTAGTCCCTATTACGAGTTTCGACTGCGTTGTCAAATTGCCTTCCAAACTTCCGTCAACTCTAACGTCACCTTGCGAAACAATATTGCCGACAATGGCAGTTCCGCTACCTAATATGTTTAGGTTGTTGCTGATTTCTTCGTTTCTTGCCATAAGCCTATTTTTTATGACCTCAAAGATATGCTTTTTATTGAACCTGTGCAAATAAATTAAAAAGTTTCTAGTTTTCAAGTGTTCTATGGATATAGCTGTTTCTTTGTCTGCCCTCGTTTCAAAACGTGAGAGTACATTCAAAGATTTGAAAAGGTTTACATAGAACTGAAGGGTTGATATTTTTAGCAATAGGGCACGATACGTCGTTACAAAATTATCAATGTCCATTGTCAGAATATTTTTTATTTTTGCAAAGATTTTTCAAAAAATATAACAATGAAAACACGATTTTCAATATTACTGATAGCTTTTTCGATAGCAGTCTTAGGAATGAACTCTTGCGCCATACAGGAATTAAGCGTAGGCACCCCAAGGGACATAAAACTGAACAGCTTGAGTTTGAGTGGAATAAGTATCAGCGGTAAAATTCCGATAGACAATCCTAATAATTTCGGCTTCAATGTAAAGGGCGTAAAACTTGATGTCTCAGTAAATGACATTAATATCGGATGCCTCAATAAGAAGGAAAGAATTCACATCAAACCTAGGTCGAACAATGCCTACCAAATAAACTATGATACATCATTCAAGGACATTGTGAAAGACCCAATAGCACTGACGAACGCATTTACCAGAGGCAGCGCAACCTTAAAATTGTCGGGGTATGTGAAAGTGTCGAAGTTTATTGTGTCGAAAAAAATAAAAGTTGAACACAAGGAGAATTTGAGCAGATTCAAGTTTTTTTAATATCTTTGCGAAAAAAATCACTTGATGAAAAAGATTGTAATAATATTTATAATAGCTTTCTGCTCGTTGCAAATGTTCGGGCAAAACATAACCCCATCGCGAATAAAATATTTCAGCGATTCTACCTACAACGGCAAAGTAAAAGTAGAACAGGATGCTTCGTTGAAAAATTTTATGGAAACATGTGTCGGGCTTAACAAGAAACGGGATGGTTTCCCAGGATACCGTATAAAGGTGTTTGCACAAAATACTCAGGATTCGCGTTCGCGCGCCAACGCAATCCGTTCGGCATGCAGCAACGATGAACACGAGGCATACATTACATTCGTCGAACCTAACTTTGAGGTACACGTAGGAGATTTTATGACACGTTTCGAGGCTTTAGTGCTGATGAAGGATTTATTGGCGAAATATCCTGAAGCATACATTATAAAGACAAACATAAAATACCCTATTCACTGATGGATGTCAAAGAACAGAAAAAGCTCGAAGGCATAGCCTCAACTATCCGTCACGACATAATAGACTCATTGTGCGAAGCGGGTTCAGGACATATTGGCGGTTCGCTAGACCTTGCCGACATTTTTACTGTCCTTTATTTCCACACCATGAAGCATGATCCACAAAATCCACTTATACCAGATCGTGATAAGCTAATACTATCGATAGGACATACCGCTCCAGTCCTTTATGCAACACTTGCCAATGCCGGATATTTTCCTAAAGATGAACTGCTTACACTGCGTAAAATTGGCACACGGTTACAGGGACATCCATCATTGCTTGCAGGATTGCCAGGGGTGGAATCGGCATCAGGTTCGCTCGGGCAAGGTTTGTCGATATGTGTCGGTATGGCACTTTCCGACAAGATTGACGGTTGCGACAGAAAGATTTTCTGTGTGTGTGGCGATGGTGAAATACAGGAAGGACAAGTCTGGGAAGCCGCTATGAGTGCTGCCCATCATAAGTTAAGTAACATAATTGCAATAGTTGACCGTAACCGTATGCAGATTGATGGTCCAAATGAAAATGTGATGGGACTTGAACCGTTGCGTGAAAAATGGTCGTCGTTTGGGTGGGAGGTTTTTGAATGTAATGGTAATAACATAGAGGAACTTGTGAAAACTTTCGATAGCATGACGTGTGATAAGCCTAAGGTTCTCATTGCCAACACTACAATGGGTAAGGGTGTCAAAGAAATCGAAGGAGACTACAAATGGCACGGAAAAGCTCCAAGCAAAGAAGATAGAAATAGGTGGATTGTCGGGTAATCTACATATTGTTCGCTATTTTTATTAAACATTGACTTGGTCTTTTGTAAATCTATTACACCTTAAAATAATTTTAAGATTATTATACCGTTAATAAAACGATAGTTTCTTATCTTTGCAGTTTAAATTACATTGACATGAAAAAGGTTTCGCTCATTATAATTGCGGTGTTATGTGTGGTACAGGTTGCACCGGCGCAAATAAAATGGATGGGCATCGAGGAGGCCATGAGGAAGCAGGATTCGATGCCAAAAACGGTACTGATTGACATGTATACCGATTGGTGTGGCTGGTGCAAGAAGATGGACGCCGAAACTTTCAGCAATCCTGACCTTGCGACATACATAAATGCCAACTTCTACCCCGTGAAGTTCAATGCCGAAACTAACGACACCATAATGTTCCCTGTAAAGCATACCGATGAGAAAACCGGCGAGACAATTACCAATTACAAACCTTTCATAAATTTGCAAAATGGTAACCGTTCTTCACATACTCTTGCCCAGATGCTATTGAGCGGACGAATGTCATACCCGACTATAGTATTCATTGACTTTGAGGGCAACATAGTCCCCGTTCCTGGCTATCAGACAATAGAAAACTTAGAACCATTGCTTATATATTTCTCCGAACGGATAAATAAATACAGTCCGTGGAACGAATATATGGAATGTTTCAATGCTTCTTTCCGTCCCGAAACCGATACTACTGACAAGTTCGACGGGACAATCAATTGGATTGATTTCAATGGGGCTGTGAAGAAAATGAAGACGGAACCCAAGAAACTCCTGCTTTACATTTATTCCAACTGGAACACAAGCAGCAAGATAATGCTTGGAGGTTCGTTCAAGGAAAAAGTGGTTGCCGACTACATCAACAAAAATTTCTATGCTGTGCAGATTCCTTACGACATAACTGATACACTCAATATTGCTGGACATTCTTTCGTAAACGAGGCCAACCAGATGCAACACCCGCATCAATTGGTTTTGTCGCTTTTGCATCCAGATTATCGTGTTCCTGCTTTTGTGATTTTTGACGAAAATGCAACACACCCAATGTTCGTACAACGGGGATTCTCGTCATACACTACAATTGAAAAACTTATTACATATTTCAGCGATGATTTAAATACTAAAGGCGTTGATTTGCAAAAATACTATGATGAATACGAATCTAAACTTAGAGAAAATAAACACCAATAATGAAAATGCTTAAACGAATCCTTATAATATTAATCCCTGCAATATTGGCGGTTTTCAGTTTGCCTGCACAGGTAAACATTGAAATATCACAGGAAAAAATTCTCGAAAACGGACAGAAATTCTATCTCCATACCGTGCAGCAAGGGCAGACCTTGTACTCCATCTGCAAGGCATATTCGGCCAAGGAAAAAGATGTTCTGAATGTAAATCCCGAACTGCAATCTGGCACCCTTTCCATTGGACAGGTGATTAAAATTCCGATTGAAAACGAAATCTCAAAGGACGGAAAGTATATTGTTTACACGGTGAAGAAAGGCGAAACGCTCTACTCGCTGCTGAAACGTTTCGAGACTACTGAAAAGGAATTCTACGAAGCCAATCCAAAACTTGGTCGTAGCGAAAGCATAAGGGCTGGCGACGAGATTTATTTCCCTGTAAAGGAAAAGAATGAAGAACCAGTTGCTGAAATCAAGCCTCAGACCAACGACAGTTCTGCCAATGACGTCACTCCACGCGACGATGCAAAATATATATACCATACAGTAGCCAAAGGCGAAACCTTGTACAAGATTACAAAACAGTACGACATTAGCCTTGATGACCTTTTCTCTGAAAATCCAAATCTCGCCGACCGTCCACTGTTGATAGGCGAAACCATTCGTATACCGCGCAAGCAGACAACAGACAACAATATCGTAGCAGCAACTCCAGATAACGACGACAGCTCTGATGACAATACGCATCGTATCACAGACATAGATCAGGACAATACAGAACCCGAACAGCCTGACACAGCAAACATACTCACCGACAAGAAAAACTTCACAATTGCATTGTTGATGTCGTTCGAAACGGAAGCCAACATACGTGACCTCGCAAGTCAGGAAAAACGTAAAGTTCCGCAAAAAATCCGTACCGCTACCGAACGTGCAGTCGATTTCTACTCGGGTTGCCTTGTGGCTCTTGAGAACTTCAAGCACGAAGATGTACACATAACCTTCAAGGCATACGACATTGGTAAGGACAATACCATACTTACAACTATGGTTGACGAAGGCAAACTCGATAACGTTGATATGATAATAGGACCGGCATACAAGAGCCAGGTCGATTACCTCAACTCACTCAACCTTGGCATTCCAATGCTTCTGCCGTTTGTAACCGATGAGGCGGTGCTGAAAAGCAATCCTAACAACATAATGCTTAATCCAAGCAAGCAGGACATACGTAACGAGGTGGCTAAGTATGCATCAAGTATTCCGAATTGCAATGCGTTGATAGTAAAAGGCACTTCCGACGAATCTAAGTTGGCATCGGAAAAGTATATGGAGGCTATGCAGAATTTAGGTGTCAAGGCTACCGAACTTAATTTCAACGGCAGTAGCATCGAAGCAATAGGAAGCTCGTTGGTGAAAGGTTCTGAAAACCTTATCATAATGACTTTTGAGAACGAAATGACAGCGACAAGGGTGCTTACTCAGGTGTTCAAACTTTGCGAGGACTATAAGATAACACTCATTGCCGACCCAAAGATTATGAATTACGAAAGCATAGATCCGAACTACTATGTTGAAGTGAGATATACCTATTATTCGAATATAAACATCAACTACAAAAACCTTGATGTAAAGACGTTCATAAGCAAGTTCCACAATGCCTTCCTTTGCGAACCCAACACCGATGCCTACATAGCAGCCGATGCCATCAACTATTTCGTACCGCTTGTACAGAAGGCTGGGAAGAACTTTGCCCGTATCATCGGCCAAGATTATGTGCAGGAAGGTCTTGGAGGAAAGCGTCAGTATGTGAAAAATTCGGGATACAGCAACAACTCGTACAGCAACAAGGAGGTTTATCTATATACCATTCAGAAGGACTATTCGTTCTCGATAGTATATCCGACAGAAAATTCAAGCGATAACAAATAACACAGATAGGAAATGGGAGCACTGACAATGACCGTACAACTGCTTTTGGCTTTATCGCTACTAGTGGTAATACACGAATTCGGACACTATCTTGCCGCCCGCGCCTTCGGTGTAAGGGTAAAGAAATTTTACCTATTCTTCGATTTCCCTATGTTTTTCACTCAGCCTACTTTTGCATTGTTCCGTGCCAAAAAGGTGAACGGCAAGTGGAAATTCAGTTGGTTCAGCCGCAATGCTCCAAAGGAATATGACGAAGACGAAACTACAACAGAATGGGGTGTCGGATATTTTCCGCTCGGTGGCTACTGCGCCATCGATGGAATGGTCGACGAAACCACAAGTTCCGACCAACTTCCCGAAGAGCCTAAGCCGTGGGAATTCCGTACAAAACCCGCTTGGCAACGCCTAATCATAATGATTGGCGGAGTGACGATGAACGTAATTGCCGCAGTACTGATACTTGGTTTTTCGCACTTGGCATTCACAAAGTCCTACTTGCCTGTAGAAAACGTAAGCGAAGGCATTTATCCGTCGGAATACGGACGCTTCCTCGGTTTTGAGACAGGTGACAAGATTGTCGAAATAAACGGAAACGAAGTTGAACGCTACGAGGACGTTTTCTCGGCAAAACTTTTCTTTGCCAGCACAATTACTGTCGACCGCAACGGCTATCGAAAGGAAATAGAAATTCCCGACACTCTGTATTCCTATATGAAAAACGGTGGAACATTGTTCGATTTGTCAAACCACAAGGTTGTAATCGATAGTGTATTAAGTGGAATGGCGGCCGACAAGGCTGGAATCAGACCCAATTCGGAACTGCTAAAAATTGGCAACGTCGAAATACAGAGTTTCGGACAAATGCGCGATATGCTCAACTATTGCAAAGGCAGCACCCTCGATTTTGAACTTATCGCCAACGGTGAGGAATACAAAGTGCCTGTAGAAATCGACAGCACTGGAAAAATCGGTGTCTTTGTGAAGCAGCCGCAGTACGAAACAAGGGATTACACTCTTGCAACGGCAATGAAGTACGGCTGGCGCGATGCTATGGAAACTCTCTATGCCAACATCAAAGGGTTCGGACTGATATTCAGTGGCAAGGAAAAAGCCCGCGAAAGCCTGCAGGGACCAATCGGAATCGCCAAGGTTTATGGTCCGGTGTGGGACTGGGCAAGATTCTGGAAACTGACGGGAATAATATCCATTATCCTCGCCTTCATGAACATACTGCCAATTCCAGCTCTCGACGGCGGACACGTACTTTTGCTTGCAATCGAAGCCTTCACGCGCCGCAAGTTGCCAAACAAGGCTCTTGACATTATACAGCGGATAGGTCTGATGATATTGCTGGCACTTATGGTTTTCATTATCTTCAACGATATTCTAAATCTTTTCTGATATGAAAATGAAGCGGATTATTCAAATATTGCTAATAGTTATTTCTTCTGTATCAATGTCGTATGGACAGGAATTCCTTGATTTCACCAGTCGTTACAACAGACAGAAGAGAGTTCTATTGGTTCCGTTCGACGAAAGAATATATTTCAACGATGCTACAGCTGACATTGCAAGACGCGACGGACTTACCCACGATGAAATAATGGAATATTTCCGCTATCAGTTAAGCCTGTATCTAACAAATGCGCTCATTGATTCGTGCGAAGTGGTTGACCTTTTGAAAGACAATACTCGCGAGGCGGAAGCCGACATTTCTGGGCTTTATACTACAATGTCGTACGAACTGAGGCTTGCCGAATTTGAAATAGAAACCGGGAAAAGAGCCGAAAAACTTGAGGAGGCACGGCGCAAACAACGTGAAGAGGAGATGAAAAATGCTCGCCCTGGAATACAGAACGGCGAACTTGTTGGTCGCAAGCAGCAGACTGACGATATGTACCTACATATAATTATAGGGCAGCCCGATGTGCTTAAAGAAATTGCAACTCGTCGCAATGTCGATTACTTCTTGTTTATTAACCAATTTGACATCAAGACTGACTACCGCGATCCATATCTCAGCGGTCAGCGCAACGTACAAAGGCTTATGCGCGTACATTTCAGCATATACAATACCGAAGGCGAGTTTATTTCTGGAAATTTTGCTAGCACAAAGGTTCCAATTTACGAAGACGACAAGGAACATATTGTAACCCAGTATTTCCCCGAGATAATGCGACAGATTTTGAAAAAGATAAAATTCCATTGATATGAAACTTGTCCTTGCAAGCAACAACAAACATAAGCTCGAAGAAATGAGGGCTATTCTTGGCGGCAAAGTCGAAATATTGTCGCTGTCGGACATCAACTGCCACGACGAAATTCCCGAAGAACAGGACACAATAGAAGGCAACGCCCTGCAGAAAGCAAGGTACATACACGACAAGTTCGGAATCGACTGCTTTGCCGACGATACAGGACTCGAAGTCGAATGCCTTAATGGAGAACCGGGCGTTTATTCGGCTCGCTACGCTGGCGAACATCCAACTTTCGACGACAACATTGCAAAGCTCCTAGCCAATATGGAGGGTCACGAAAACCGCAAGGCCAGGTTCAGAACTGCCATAGCATTGATACTCGGAGAAAAGGAATACATCTTCGAGGGCGAGGTGAAAGGTCAGATTATCAAGGAATACCGTGGACACAACGGCTTTGGCTACGACCCTGTATTCCTGCCCGACGGTTACAATCAGACATTTGCCGAACTTCCTGCCGAAATAAAGAACAAAATCAGCCACCGTGGAAATGCTGCGAAAAAGCTTGCAGAATTCCTTAACAACATTAATGCAAATGAATAAGTTAGAATCCATAGTAACAACCATCACCTTCCTGATAATATCAATAATATCGTCGGCGCAGGTTGCGGTAGGGCAGTGGCAGGACCATTTCTCTTACAACAACGGCAAACAGCTTATTGCTGTTGATAAAGCGATTTATTATATTTCTGAGTGTGGTGTGCTGAAATACGACACAGAATCGGGTGAAATTGAAAAATACAATAGGTTCAACATACTCTCCGACATAACTCCTACAGGAATCGCATACGATGAGAAGACTGGTAGCATAATAATCGGTTATTCAACAGGAAACGTTGACATAATACAAGGGAACGAAGTTACAAACATCAACGACATAAAGAAAAAGTCAATAAACAGTAGCAAGGCTATAAATTCAATCATAGCATACGATGGCTATGCATATTTAGGTTGTGATTTCGGAATAGTAAAGCTTAGCCTTAAAAGGATGGAGATTAGCGAAACTTGGTTTATTGGAGAGAATGGCACCTACGTTCACGTAAATGATATGGACAGGCACGGCGAAGATCTTTATGTAGCTACCACAACAGGTGTATTTCACGGACGGCTTTCCGATATGCTTGTGGATTTCTCAAATTGGCAAATTCTAACTGATATTGATGCTCCATCACCACAGGCCTGGATGAAAGGTCAAAACTATAGCACTGTAAAGTATTTTGGCGGACAACTGCTTGCAAACTATAAGAGTACGCAGTCAAATAGTGATAGTATAATGGCGTATAGCGGAAATACATGGTCGCACGTTTTGAATAAATGCAAATCGGTAAGTTCAATATCTGGAGACAATGAGACTTTGTTATGTGCTACAGGGTCGGCACTATATTCTTTTAATTCTTCACTTGTAAGTACGCAAGAGTCATTGTGGTACTACAAAACTCCTGAAAAATGGATTCAGATGTATTCAAGCGAAGCCATAGTATGTGGGGGGAAGATATGGATAGCCGATCGAATAAATGGTCTCGGGTGGATAGATGATTCTGAAGGTAATGGTAATATTATTAGTATAAACTCTCCCCAGAATAATAATGTGTTCCAAATATCTGCTTCGAAATCAAGTGTTATTGCTGTAAGGGGTGGATACAATGCTTCTTTTAATCCTACTTGGACAACTTCTAATATCTACAAATATAAAGATTATACTTGGACTACGCAAACAGACAAGGAGGTGCAAGAATTTTCGGACATCAGGGATTTAGTAAATGTAACAATAGATCCTAACGACCCTAGTCATTATTTTGTAAGCACTTGGGTTAAAGGTCTTATTGAATTTAGGGACAACAACTTCTATAAGCTCTATAATTCAGCAAACAGTACACTTATGCAAATTGATGGATTAGACTGGGTAAGGGTTGGCAGTTCAACATTTGACAGCAATGGAAACCTTTGGGTAACCAACTCATTGGCGTCAAAATGTTTACATATAATGACACCAGAAGGTAAATGGACTGGATTTTCATTTCCGGATATGGTGAAGAACATTAAGAGCATAATAGTAACACAAAGCGGTAAAAAATGGCTTGCCATAGGTCAATCGGGAGGATTGTTCGTGTTTGACGACAACGGTACGCCAGAAAATACTTCAGATGATCAATATAAGCATATTAGCGTTGTAAACGAAGAAGGGGAACTTGTAAGTAATGATATATTCTCGATAGCCGAGGACAAGAACGGATACATTTGGGTAGGAACATCCAAGGGTGTGGTTGTATACTATAATCCAGACAAGGTTTTCGAGAATTCAAACTTTAGGGGGCGACAAATAAAAGTCCCACGCAATGATGGTAGCGACAATGCAGATTTGTTGCTTTCTGCCGAAGTGGTAACAGCTATTTGTGTCGATGGTGCAAATTGCAAGTGGTTTGGAACAAGGAATGGTGGAGCATATTATACAAGTGCCGATGGCATAGAAACAATACACCATTTTAATACGGATAATAGTCCTATTCCAAGCGACAACATCTTGTCGATAAGTATAGTGCCCGAGACAGGAGATGTATTTTTCGCAACTCCCAAGGGAATCATTTCATATAGGGGAACAGCAACAGAAGGTTTTGAAGACTACAATGAAATATTGGCATTCCCGAACCCCGTACCGTCCGGATACGAAGGGTATGTATCAATAAAGGGATTGATTGCGGGGTCTATTGTAAAGATTGCCGACATTTCGGGCAACATAGTATATGAAGCACGTGCAACGGGAGGTCAACTAGTCTGGGACGGACGCAACCTCAACGGAAACCGCGTTTCATCTGGCGTATATGTTGTTTTTGTCTCAACAGAAATCGGAGAACAAAAATCAACGACAAAAATCCTATTCCTGAAATAACAATTGACAATGAATAATCTTGTCAAATCATCAAATCATCAAATCATCAAATTTTTGATCCCTTGAACTTTGAACTTTTGAATGCTCCTCAAGACCGAAGCCATAGTCCTAAACCGTATCAAATACACAGACAATTCATTTGTCGTGAATCTTTACAGCGAAGCCATTGGAAAAATCTCGGTATTAGCAAGAACATCGGCGCGAAAAACAGGACAGAAAGCCAATATGTTTGCGCCTTTCAATATCATACAGACAGAACTTAGGCTTAAGGATACTCGCTCAGTGCAAGGAATGTCGTATTGCGAACTAGTGAAAAGTTCCATCGACAGCGACATAAATAAGATTTGCATCTCTCAATTTATCGCTGAAGTAATAATGAAGATGGTAAAGGAAGAAGAACAAAATGTCAAACTGTACAATTTTTTCAAAGAGACAATATATGCAATTGAAACATCAAACGAAAACATTGTCAACCTGCATATAATATTCCTCAAGGAATTTGCCAGACACCTTGGATTTGCAATAACCAACAACTACTGTAACGAAACTCCTTATTTCAATTCGCGGGAAGGTATGTTCCTGCCATTTTTCACTTCGGAGGAAGAGTCGTTCGACCAACAATTAAGTCTTGCTTTTTCGACAATTCTTAGAGCATCATACCAAACATGTAACACTAGTATTCCATACGTATACCGAAAGGAGATAATTAGACAGATGCTTGAATACTACAAAATACACACTGAAAATCTGTCTGAAATAAAATCGCTGAAAGTACTTAATGAGATATTTTCAAAGGATTAGGATTTTAGTGTAAACGATGTGTGCGGAGCTGTTTTCGTTTTAGTCGATACTTACGACATTTTTAGAACACTGTTTATTTCTTCGTACTTCTTTATTAAATCCTCAAGGTTTTCGCGACAGACGAATGAGCCGCCATTCTTTATTAAGTCCAGCATATGTTGTTCTTGTTCAGAAAGTTGAGTCTTGCCTTTTTTGGCTTTGCGCAAGATTGGATTGGCAACCATCTTGAACATCATCTTGTAGAAGCCTTTAAGCTTTTCGCGGTGCAAACCGCCCTGCAGATAATAAAAAGGTACATCAATGTTATTTTGCTGAGCAAGGACAAAAGCATACTTGTCGCTCATTGGTGTCATACCTACAGCAGCAATTATCATCGGATTATACTTCAACCTCGCCATTCTCAAGCCATTAATCTTGCCAGCACAAACCCAACCAAGGAAAATCACGGCTTCGCGGTCGTCGAAAATCATTGAGTTGTCAATCACAGGAATGGCAGGAACATTTATTATGCTCGACAGCAATTCGGCATATTCCTTTGTGAAACCTGTGTTCGATTCGTAAACTATCGCTTTTATTTCTGCCATTTTGTTTCGATGTAGTGCTGGTTAATACCAAAGAACGATTTGAGTGCTTCCAGTTGTGAAAGAATCTTTTGCTTCTGCTCGTCGGAAACGGTCGATTTTGTGGCTATTATCATCACATTCTTGTGAGTATGGGCATCAGAAATGAACTCTACAACTTTTGTTTTGTAGCCGAAATACTGTAGGAAAAGGACCCTTATGCTGTCGGTTACGAGTTCGGCCTGACGTTCCATAAAAATTCCGTGGCGAAGTATCGGCGACAGAATTTCATTGGGTTCTCCGCTTTCCATTTCGTTACGTATCTGGTGCTGACAGCATGGTGCTGCAACAATTATCTGTGCGCCCGCATAAACACCTTTTGCAAGCGCATCGTCGGTGGCGGTATTGCAGGCGTGGAGAGCAATGAGCATATCGAGTTTGTCGGCGTTGTAGCTGTCGATTGCGCTCTCGGCAAAATGCAGTCCATCAAACCCAGACTCCTTTGCAAACTTGTTGCAAAGTTCCACCATGTCGTGGCGGATTTCCACGCCAGTTACATTAGCCTTGCATTTCAGCGTATTGACAAGGTAGTCGTATAGCGCAAAAGTGAGGTAACCCTTACCGCTTCCCATGTCGGCGACTGTTATGGTTCGGTCGGTGGGAAGCGTATCGATATGACTGCTAAGTATTTCGATGTAGTGAGTAATTTGCTTGAACTTGTCCTGCGACTTGGGATTTACATTGCCGTTGGCATCGGTAATTCCGAGCAGATGGAGATATTTCTTGCCATCGGAAGCCTCAAGTTTGCGGTTTTTGTTGCGGTCGTGGCTAAGCGAAGGCAGTTCTGTTATGCTGGCATTCTGCTCCTTGACTTTGAAATGGCTGCCATTGTGCTGCAAAACGAAGTCGCCTGCAATAGTGAACAAAGTTGCAAATCGAAATTCGTCGGCAATATGCTTGCGTATGTTTTCAATGCCCTCATCAATGGCATAATTCTTCACTATGTCGCGCTTCTGGTAGCGGTAGGTGAAACTGAGCTTGCGCTCGCACTTGATTTCCACCTGTTTCACATAGATATTATGCACCTCGGCATCCTTCTGCACTGGCGACGACAAGGTAATCTTGACGAAGGTATTCGCTTCAAGGCTTTTGCTAATAAGGCTGATAAATTCTTCCATTCTGAGCGACCATTATTAGTGCTGCTTTGAGCTGCCAATATTCACAAGTTTCTTCATACTATCGGTGATTTTTCCGATTATTGGGTTGACAGGTCCCTGCTGTTGCTGTTCGTCCTGATGCATATAAATCTCATCAATTACCGAAGCATATTTCTCCTTTATGACGTTACGCTTGAGCTTGAGAGTTGGTGACAATTCTCCAGTTTCCTGCGACCATTCCTCGCAAACAAGGCGGAAACGCTTGATGCATTCGTATTCGCTCAGTGTGGAATTCAACTGGTCGATTTCGGCCTGATATTTCTTGATTACATTGGGGTCGTTTATGAGTTCAACATTGTCGCGGTAGTGAATCTTGTGCTTCGAAGCGTAGAAATGCAAATAGTTGAAGTCGGGCGAAATGAGTGCGCTGGCAAACTTTTCGTTTTCTCCGATAATCATTACCTGTTCCACAAAGTTGGAGTTCTTGAGCTTGTTCTCAATAACCTGCGGAGCAATGTACTTTCCGTTCGACATCTTGAAGATTTCCTTCTTGCGGTCGGTGATTTTCAAGAATTTACCATCGACAAGTTCGCCGATGTCGCCAGTGTGGAACCATCCGTCCTCGTCGATTACCTGACGGGTAGCCTCCTCGTTGTTGTAGTATCCCTTCATAATGTTCGGACCTTTGGCAAGAATTTCGCCGTCGTCATCGATTTTTACGGTAACGCCTTCGAGAACAGGACCTACGGTTCCAAGCATCGACTTGTCCCAAGCCGGCCAGTTTACAGCAATTACTGGAGAAGTCTCGGTAAGACCATAGCCTTCGCAAATCTTAAGTCCTGCTGCAGCAAACAACTTGGAAATGTGCAGACTAAGCGAAGAACCACCAGCCACAATCACTATGATGTTGCCTCCAAATGCTTCCTGCCATTTCTTGAAAACAAGCTTGCGTGCAATGTTGAGACGGAACCTGTAGAATGCCGAGTTGTTGTTGCGTACATCGAACTTGCTGCCAACCTTAAGCGACCAGTTGAAGATGTGCTTCTTGAAAGGCGTCATGTCCTTGCCCATCGACACAATCTTGTCGTAGAACTTTTCGGCTACACGTGGCACCATATTGAAAATGTGCGGCTTAACATCCTGAACATCACGCATGATTGTACCAAGGCTTTCGGCGTAATAAATCGAAATACCCTTTATCTGGAATGCGTAGTTCATCATTCGCTCATAGATGTGGCACAACGGCAGGAAACTTACGGCTCTCTGCTTGTAAACTGCAGGAATAACAGGTCTTACACCGTATGAATTTGACAATATGTTCTTGTGCGAAAGCATTACGCCCTTTGGATTGCCTGTGGTTCCAGATGTGTAAACGAGCGAAAATACATCGTCCTCGCTGATTTCCTTTTTCCTCTCTTCGATGAGTTTCCTGAGCTCAGCCTCCCTGCTTCTGCTGTCAATCATTAAGGTTGTCCAGTTGTCGGCATCGGGAACGTCGGTAAATGTAAAAATACGAGGTTTATCTTCAAGGTTCTCAACAACCTGCTTAACTTTGGCATAAAGCTTTGCATTTGACACGAAGACCATCTTTGCTCCGCAGTCGCGCATAATGAACTCGAGTTCATTGTTGTTGAGGGTAGGATAAATCGGCACATGTACCAAGCCTGCCATAGCGATTGCCATATCGAGAATATTCCAATGCGGCAAGTTTTGCGAAATGCTAATGATTTTGTCACCTTTCTGCATTCCGGCATCTATGAGCGAACAAGCACACATGTACGAATACCTTCTGTAGTCGGCTGGGGTGTATTTTATCCATTCGCCCTTGTCCTTGTGAGCAAATGCAACATCAAGGTCGGAGTGTTCGTTGCGGTAGATGTCGAGGATGTCGAAAACCCTCGTTGCTTTTGTTTCTTCTACTTTTTCCATTTATTATTTGTTTTTGTGAACGGGCAGCTTCCGCACTTTATCGGGTGCTTTATTATGGAAGACAGCCAATATCTGTATCCTATTGTAAAGTTAAATGTTTTCTTCTGGTATCCGTATGTTATGTTGAACATTAGGTCGCTCTTGTCGTTGAGAAAGATGGCGTACTCGAGGTCGGCCAAGAATCCCACTGAATATTCCCAACTGCCGTTCTGCGCCCATCCGCGTTCTGCCTGATAGTTGGGTACAGTTCCCCAGCATTCGTGACCGTACAGCATAAGTCCCGCACCGAAGCTTAACGAATTGCGGTATACTTGGAACATCCTCACCTTCAGTCCTGCCTGCAGGAAAAGTCCAGGCTTCGACATTGCGTCGCTCAAACCACCGAAATGTGCCCTAAAACAAAGTATATCGCTTACAAGGTAAGTTTCAACTCCGAAAATCACGCAAGGTTCAAGCACAAATGTGGCATTAGCATCAATCTTGTTTTCGTAAAGTTTTTTATTTGGTTCGTTAAAGAAATGAAAGCCGATAGGCGAAATTTTTAGTTGCAAGGTTGTCTGACTGTAACCTCTGCTTGTGGTAAATACAAGTAAAATGGTGGTTACAGCCAACATGGTACAATATGAAATTCTTTTAATCATAAAGAATTTTACTTCGATATAATAACTTGCAAAGTTAAATTTTATTTTGTTATGGTACTAATCTTTTACAAAATACGCACGGCTGCAGATTCAAGATGTGTAGTTATAAAAAATTAGTCCATAAGCGAGGTCACATGAAATTATTCTACGTGAGCTAAATATTATGTGACAATTTTAGGACACAATATTGATTTTTCTTGTACTGAAAAAAATGGGCATTGCAGTGCAACGCCCATTTTATTCTGAATAAATTTCTGATTAGTAGTTGAAAACTTCGTCAACAGTAAGTTCCTTTACGTCGCCGTAGTTCTTGAGCAGGTTGAAGTCAACCTTTTCCTTTGGACCAACAATCATGATGTCGTAGGTCTTGCCCTGAATGTGCTCGTTGAAGAACTTGGTTGCGTCTTCGAGGGTGAAGTTCTTAACTGCATCGTAAACTTCCTTGCGGTAGTCGTTTTCGATTCCGCGTTCCTTGTTTGCAAGGTATTCTTTCGGTGTTAATCTGGCTGATAATTGCCTGACGGCTAGTCTCGAACGATTCAGGCGACTGCTTGAGTTCACTCATGAGGTCTCCAAGAGCTTCAAGTGCTTCCTTCATCTTGTCGGGCTGAGTGCTGAGGTAGCCGATTACGTAATTCGACTTGTCGGTCTTGTGTGCCTGGCTGTAACCAGCGTAGCAACCGTAAGCCAAACTCTTTGCTTCACGGATTTCCTGGAATACTATGCTCGACATCGAACCACCGTAGTATTCGTTGAACATTGTTGAAATTGGCATCAACGACTTGTCGAACTTAACATCTTTAGATACCAATTCGATGAAGACTTGTGTCATAGGATAATCAACAAAGAGAACCTGTGGCTTGTCGTAGTCGCGTTCTACAAATTCCTTTGCTTCAGGATAGTCCTTGTAGTTGCCCGAAACATTGTGGTTAGCCTTGATAAGTTCGGCAACCTTGTCCATTTCACGCGGACCATAGTAGAATATCTGGTGCTTGTAGTTGAGCATATCCTTTATGATATTGGTAAGCTCTTCGGGGTCGATAGCCTTGAGTTCTTCCTCGCTGAGGTTGTTGGTGAAGCGCGATTCCTCGCCGTACTGCGAACGTGATACAAGTCCGCTGAGGATGGTGTTCTTGTTGAGCTTTGCATTTGAACGTCCCTTGAGGATGCTGTTTACATACTCGTCGTAAACTTCCTTGTCGGGCTTAACGTTTGCAAGGATTTCTTCCATGAGTTTCATTGCAGTTTCAAGGTTCTCGTCGAGACCGCTTACATAAACATAGCATCTGTCGGCACCACTGCTTACGTAGAATTTGCATCCAAGACGATACCATTCCTTAGCCAAGTCTTCAACGGTCTTGTCAGTTGTGCCAAGGTAATCCAAATAGTCAACTGCAAGAGCAAGCTTCTTATCGTTGTCCTTACCCATATCGAGGATATAGTACAATGAGAAGAGTTCGTTTGATTCGTTCTTAATGTAGCTCATCGGCAGATTAGTTGCAAGGTCGGCAGTCTGGATTTTTGCCTTGTAGTCAACAAATTCGGGGCTTATAGCAGCTGGTTCTTCCTTCTTGAGTTCGGTTACGAATGTCGATTCGCTAGTGCGGTCAATGTCGAGCTGAGTAATAGCTGGCTTGTCAACGTGCATTACGTTGTCGGGGTCACCAATGCGCTTGTATGCAACAAGATAGTTGTCCTTGAAGAATTCGTTTGCGAACTTCACGAGTTCGTCCTTGGTCATCTTTTCATAGTTCTCGATGTCGAAGATTTCTTCTTCCCAAGGAGTCTGCGAGATGAAAGCGTCAACAAACGAATATGCAATTGCATTACCTTCAATCTGCTTAATCTGGGCGAGTTTCATTTCGTTTACAATAGCTTCGAGCAACCAGTCTTCGAATTCACCCTTCTTAACTTTTTCAACTTCAGCCATAAGCAAGTCCTTAACCTCTTCGAGGCTCTGACCTTCGCGCGGCATACCAACCATCTCGAACATTCCGTAGTCGTTGAGTGCATAACCGTATGCGTATGCTCCCATAACCTTCTGTGCGGTATTGAGGTCGAGGTCCATAAGACCAGCATTGCCGTTGTAAAGTATCTGACCAATCATAGACAAATACTTGGATTCCTGCGACTTGTTACCCTGCGAACGCCATACAACGCATACATTCTCGGGTTCTGGTCCGTGGAGTTCAATTTCGTCAACTGCGGTACGTTCTTCTTCGGGAGTGTAGGTGAATTCTGGTACGTTCGGGTTCTTTTCCATTTTGCCCCAGTACTTGTCGATAGTCTTGATAGTTTCTTCAAAATCGAGGTCACCCGACATACAAATTGCCATGTTGTTAGGAACATAGTAGTTTGCCTTGAACTTCATTACGTTTGCCATCGAGGGGTTTTTCAAGTGTTCGCCCTTACCGATAACAGCGGTTCCATACGGGTGATTCTTGAAGAGAGTTGCAAAGATAGTGTTGCTGAGTCTGCGTCCGTCGCGGTCCTGATTCATGTTGAACTCTTCGAAGATGGTGTCAAGTTCGGTATGGAAGAGACGGAGAACGAGGTTTGCAAATCTGTCGCTTTCAACCTTTGCCCAGCGGTCGATTTCGTTAGAAGGAATTTCGTTTACATAAACTGTTTCTTCGTAGGATGTCCATGCGTTTGTTCCAGTAGCACCGAGAATCGAGCAAATCTTGTCGTACTCGTTAGCAATTGCGTACTTCGATGCTTCTTGCGAAAGGCTGTCAATCTGAGCGTAGATAGCGGCTTTCTTTTCCGGGTCGGTTTCGGCGGCGTGTTCTTCAAACTTGTCGCTGATAGCCTGGATGAGAACGCTTTCCTTTTCCCAGTCCTTGGTTCCAATCTTGTCGGTACCCTTGAACATCATGTGCTCGAAGTAGTGGGCAAGACCGGTAGTTTCGCGCGGGTCGTTCTTTGCACCGACTCTTACTGCGATGTAGGTTTGTATTCTCGGCTCGTCCTTGTTTACTGCAAGGTAAATTTTCAAACCGTTGTCCAATGTGTAGATTCTTGTGCCCGATGGGTCGTTTTCTACATATTCGTAGCTGTAACCGTTTGCGTCCTTGGCTGTCTTGGTTTCGTGTCCGTTGTTAGCCGACTTCTTGCAACCTGTCATTACAAGTGCGAATACTACTAATACTAATGCTAATTGTCTCATATATTTTGATTAATTTTTCCTCATAATTAAAGAAAAAAGGCTGTAGTTACAGCCTTTTTTCAAATATCTTTATATTACTTTGTTTCTTCACCTTTCTTCTTGCCAACGCCGAAGAGATAAGCCATCGGGGAGGCGATGAAGATTGATGAGTAGGTACCTACGATGACACCGATGAGCAATGCGAAGCAGAAGCCTCTGATTGATTCACCGCCGAAGATGAATATTGCGAGCAATACCACCAAGGTTGTCATTGAGGTGTTGATTGTACGGCCAACTGTACTATTTACTGCCGAGTTGATAACCGACTTCCGGTCACGGTTTGGATAGAGTCCTGTATATTCCCTGATACGGTCGAAGATAACCACGGTATCGTTAATTGAGTAACCTACGATTGTCAAGATTGCTGCGATGAATGCCTGGTCGATTTCCATGTTGAACGGCATTACTGCGTAGAGCAACGAGAAAAGACCGAGGGTTATCAAAACGTCGTGTACCAAAGCGATAGTTGCACCAAGTGAGTACTGCCACTTGCGGAACCTGAGGAGGATGTAGAGGAACATTACCACAAGTCCGAGAAGAATAGCGACAGATGATTTAGTCTTGATATCGTCGGCAACTGTAGGTCCTACAACCTGCGATGTCTGGCGGTATTCTTCGAAGAATGTCCTTTCGTCAACGCCTTCCGGGAGGAACTTGCCGTTCTTCAAGCCTTCATACAATAAGTTGTCGGCTTCTTCGCCAGCAGCCTTGTCCTTTATCTGGTCAATCTTGTACTGGGTTGTAATCTTAACTTGGTTAGCATCACCGAAAGTCTTTACAACCGGACGGTCACCATAAACGCCTTCGAGAGCATTGGCAACTTCTTCGGGAACAACATTGTTTTCGAACTTAACAACATAGTTGCGACCACCTGTGAAGTCGATACCCTGCTTCAAGCCTAAAGTACACAACGATATGATACCAACTACTATCAATGCTCCAGAAATGATGAATGCAATCTTGCTGCCCTTCAAGAAATCGAAGTGCAAATTAGTGAATGCATTGCTTGTGAGCTTGTTGCCAACAGTAATCTTTCTTTCCTTGTCGAGCATCTTGGTGAAGATGATACGGGTGATGAAGATTGCTGTGAACAACGAAGTAAGGATACCTATAATAAGTGTAGTTGCGAAACCTCTAACTGGACCAACACCGAAGTAAGCAAGAACTATACCTATAAGAATAGTAGTGATGTTGGAGTCGAGGATTGCCGAATAAGCATTCTTGTAACCGTCTGCCACAGCCGACTTAATCATCTTGCCGCTTCTTATTTCTTCGCGGATACGCTCGTAAATAAGAACGTTAGCATCGACCGACATACCTATAGTAAGTACCATACCGGCGATACCCGGGAGAGTAAGCACTGCACCAAGCGATGCCATAACACCGAAGATGAGGAAGAGGTTGCAAATCAAAGCGACGTCGGCAACGATACCAGCCTTGTTGTAGTAGAAAATCATGTAGATAAGTACGAGGATGAAGGCGATGATGAACGAGTACATACCCGAGTCGATAGCCTTCTGACCAAGTGACGGACCAACAACTTCCTTCGAGAGGATAACTGCCGGAGCTGTCATCTTACCAGCCTTGAGAACGTTTGCCAAGTCGGTAGCCTCTTCAAGTGTAAAGTTACCTGTAATTTGTGAACGACCGCCCTTGATTTCATCGTTTACGGTAGGATACGAGTACACCGCATTATCAAGAACGATAGCTATTGAACGACCAACGTTTTCCTTTGTGATTCTTGCCCACTGTGTAGAACCAGTGTTGTTCATTGCCATTGTAACTTCGGCGGTTGCGCTTGTCTGACCAAATTCCTGACGAGCATCGGTAACAACTTCACCATTAAGAGCTGCCTTTCCGTCCTTCGAAGCCTTGAGTGCTACAAGTTCGTAGTATCCCGGAGCTTCCTTGAGTTCCTTGAATCCCCAAGCGAATACGAGGTCTTTCTTGAACAAACTCTTTATTTCCTTACGGTTGAGGTCTGCCATGATTGATTCCATATCGGCCTTCTTTGCAAAACCTACAACAGGACCGCCAACTGTACGACCGCCAGCCTGCTGGAGCAGACGATTGAATATCGAATATTCGGCGTCGGCAGCGTTTGCTGTGGTTTCTTCAACATTGGTGCTGTCGGCAACAACTGTAGTGTCGGCTTCTGCGATTGCTGGTTCAGCAACAGTGTCAACTTCTACATTTGCGTTACCTCTTGTAGCTTCGGCCTTCTTTGCGGCAACAATTGCCTGGTCGGCAGCAATAAGAGAACTCTGGATTTCATTATAATTATAGGTTTCCCAGAATTCGAGAACAGCAGCCTGCTTCAAAAGTTTTTCAACACGTTCCGGATCCTTGATACCTGGAAGTTCGATGTGGAACACGCCCTTTACAGCAACGTCCTTCTGGATGTTAGGCTGAACAACGCCGAACTGGTCGATACGCTTATTGATAACGTCGTATGCATTACCGATAGCAGCATCGTATTCCTTTGTCAAATAATCGATTACTTCTTCGTCTGTCGAAGTTATCTGTATCTTGTCCTGATTCTGCGATGTGGCGAACAAGTATGCCATTGCCGGCTTGTCGGGCATTTGAAATTCCTTGTAAGCCTTGCCGAAACTTTCAATGAAGTTGGTACCTGTCTGGTCTGAAGTCTGCTTTCCAGCCTGTTCGATAGCTGCCAAAAGTGCAGGGTCGTTGTTGTCCCTTGCCAGCGACAGCAGTACATCTTCTGCCGAAATTTCCAACGAAATGTTCATACCGCCCTTGAGGTCCAAACCCAAGTTAAGTTCTCTTTCCTTACAATCCTTATAGGTGTATTTCTTTATGAGCCTGTACACCACCTGATTGTCAACTGAATCCAAGTACGCCTTTTTCTGCCTGTCAATCAACACGTTGCGGTCGGCGTCTGTAAGATTGCTGTAATTTCCGTTATCGACGTATGCCTGTGCGTATTCTTCAGCATCGCCTTCAACCTTGTTCACTACAAAGGTGAACGACAAGTAGTACAAGCTGATGAGTGCAAGCAGTACCGATAATAAAATAATCGCTCCTCTGTTACGCATTTTTACTAAAATTTTTTAACTAATATACACAATAAATTTAAGGTCGCAAATATAGTGTTTTTTTGAAAAAGAACGATGGGTAATTTTTTTTTATTTTCTTTTGGTTTTTCAGTCGGGAAAAAGGCGAAAAATAGAAGATGGCAGGAATTGTAAGATGTTGTATTTTAGTTGCTTGTGGGTAATTTGAAAGGACTGTGTCTATTCCTTTACAATCTTATCTCTGCAATGATGTTGTTTTCAAAAATTGCGATACGTGTAAAACGGAGCATATTCAAGGCAGAGCTTTGTAGAGATTACGTCGCTGGTAAGAGTCTACAACTATCTTGCAGAATCTTGCGACACTTGTGAATTAGCAATTACTACACACAATAATCCCCAAAATATTAAAACTATCCTTTTCATTATTCACAAATTATTTCTTCTTGATAGATAACCCAGTTACTTACGCTTACTATTAATTCATAGGTTCCAGGTTTTATATTGTCAATTGAATAATCTACATCAATGTTACAAATACAATTTGCTTGTGATTCGTATATTATCCTAAAATCTACATTAATTGTTTGGTCATCGACTTCTGAAATGTCAGAAATATGATAAACGCCACAAGAAATTCCCAGATTTTCAATCATCAATTGTAAAACGCCATTGCTATAATTTGACAATAATTCTTCATATATACCATTTCTTTCATTTGAGTGGCAATCAGAATATGACAATGCCGTATTATGAATTACACTTTGAGAATTAGCTGTATCTGCTATTTGCTGATTAGTCGTATCCGTTGTTTGCTGATTAGCCATATTTGTCGGTTGTGTATTAATTACAGAGCTGTCGGTTGTCTGCGGTTTGGCTTGCAACGGGAATTTCTATATCTTCTGGCTTTTCGCATCCTAAGAATGCCATCACACCCACTGCTGCAGCGAGTAATGATATTAAAGCTATCCTTTTCATATTCATAATTTTTTAATGTAACATTACATTCTGTTTTTCTATTACAACTGAAATGTCGATTTTGTTGCCTGAGGCGAAAAAATCATCACAAATATACACACATTTTTTTATGTGCAAGGTTTTTATAAGGAAATGTTGGAGGGTGGAGCACGGCTCTTTCATTTGAACAATGTTGTTACTTATGACACAAACAGTTAGCATTTGAACAAATCCGCTGGCTGAGCTTGTCGAAGTCAAGGTGACGAAATGATATACATTAACCTTACACTTCGACAGGCTCAGGGTGCGGTTAAATGAAAGAGCCATGGGTGAGCGGAGTATGATTCACAAGAGAATAGGACTATTCAATACTGGCTCTTGGAATACATCATCTTAGGCAATACTTCGACCCTTCGATACTTCGACAAGCTCAGTACGCCGTAGGTTCAGGGGGCGGTTATTAGCTTTTAAATGAAAGAGCCATGCAAACTTGAAACTATTTTTTGAAAAACATTTTGCAATTTTAAAAACTTGTTGTACTTTTGCGGCGCAATTGCGGGGTAGAGCAGTTGGTAGCTCGTCGGGCTCATAACCCGGAGGTCGCAAGTTCGAGTCCTGCCCCCGCTACTACAATATAAAAGGATGCTTTGGCATCCTTTTTTGTTTCTACGCACTGATTATAAGGACAATATCTTTTATAAGATTTATTATTATAACTTTTATTATAAAAATGTAGGGCTAATACCTTTGGGCTATCCAGATAGAAAAGAATCTATTGGTAATACGATAAAAATCGAATTCTTTTGTGACGGTTTCGTTCTCAATAAGCGGTCTGAGTGCCCCTTGTACTGCACTTGCTGTTTTTAGATTGTAGGTTGAGATGAATTGTTCGCCTGTGATATTTTTCACTTTGTTTTCCTTGGCAATGGCTATTAGCAGGGCTTTTTGTTTTTCCGAAACCCTAAGCAACATTTCCTGGAAAACGTGTCCAAAAATGTCGAGTATATTGGATATAGCTGTTTCTATGGATTCGGCAGTGGCAGTTTGACCTGTGTCTGTGAGTTCGAAAATCCTATTGAATACATATTGAATATACCAAGTGTGACCATCGAAAAGGTTGTAAACGGTCTCGATGCATTTGCTTTCGATTTCTTTCCCGCTATTCTTGAAGTGACATTTTACAAAATCTGTGTATTTGTCAAGAGCTATGGCATCCAAGTACAGAGGGGTACAACTCATGAAGAAAGGTTCGGAAGGAGTATTGAAAAGTTGTCCCATCATTCTTCGGTTGCTTCCTGCAAATATGAAACAAGTGTTCTGGCAATTTTGCACAAGTTTGCGTAGAGTCGCTATTATTTTCTTGCCATCGCTGTAATCTGCAATTTGTTGGAACTCGTCAATTGCTACTATGCAGGGTCTTGAATTGCTTTCCATGAATTTGAATATCTGTTCCAATGATTTCCCTGCCGAACCTGTTGCGCTTGGTTTCAAGTCAATCGACGGCATACCGCTTATCGGGTCGGCACTAAAAGAGGCTACTACAGAGGTCACTGTCATCAGAAATTTTTCAACAAATTTTTCTCCGCGTGACTGAAGCCTTTCGCAAATCTCTTTTCCTAGAAGCAAAACAAAGTCTTCAAGGCTTGTCGTATCGTATATGTCAATGAAAAACGTTTCATATTCCTTTGATATTTCTGGCATTGAGAATACGTGTCCGATAAGTCCGGACTTGCCCATTCTTCGTTGCGAAACCAAAACTGTATTACGCCAGTTCCGTATGTTTCCTACAAGTTCCACCGTTTCCTTTTCTCTGTC
>CAJOEG010000010.1:27984-30879 GCA_905233405.1 uncultured Bacteroidales bacterium
CGCAGAAATATTCTTTCGAGACATATTTGCTCGTTATTATGAATGGGTTATAGATTTTCATGACTTACTTAGTTAATACGATGCAAAGATAATTATAATTTTTATTATTATAACTTTTGTTATAAAAATATTTTCACTCAACACGAATTCTGCTGTACAACATAAATCTGTGCATACGGATGAGAACTTAAAAATACTTACTTTGCAAAAATTTTTTTTGTGAAACGGGGCTGTCATCGCCTTTTTGTAACAACGGCAGAACGCTAACGCCACTTTTTTTGACATGACAACAACAGCTATAATTTCGGCAATACTGACACTGCTTTCCGGCATCGGAATTTTTCTTATCGCGTGTCAGATGATGAGTACAAATCTCGAGTCGGCAAGTTCGAGCAAACTAAAGAATCTATTTGCAAAAGCCTCGAAGAGCAAATTACTTGGAGTAGGAATCGGAGCTCTTGGTACGGCAGCCATCCAAAGTTCTGGTGCTACTACCGTGATGGTCATCGGTTTCGTGAATGCAGGAATAATTTCGCTGGCGCAGGCGGCAACAATGATTTACGGTGCAAACATCGGTACCACCATCACTGCTCAGATTGTCGCCCTCGGTATGTTCGGCGAAAGCGTACTTTCCACAACCATAATATTTTCGGCGTTTGCGGGCATAGGTGCTTTTGTAATGCTGTTCGCAAAAAGCGATTTCTGGAAGCGCATCGGCGGAATTTTCACTGGCTTCGGAATGCTGTTCGTCGGCTTGAGCCTTATGAGTTCCTCAATGTCGGCCTTTGCCGAAATGGAAGCCGTGAAGACTTTCCTTGCTGGAATAAGCAATCCGATTCTGCTGGTGCTAATAGGTGCAATTTTCACAGCCATAATACAAAGTTCGTCGGTGATGACCTCCATTGCGCTTGCTATGGTTGTAACGGGACTTGTAACTCTCGACCAGGGTATTTTCCTTACAATTGGTTCCAATGTCGGATCTTGCGTGGTGGCTATAATAGCTGGTGTGACGAGCGGCAGAAATGCTCAGCGTACAGCATTGATTCACTTGATATTCAATGTCAGCGGTGCTGTGCTGTTCCTTGTGGCAGCATTTGTGATGGGACTTGTTTCCGACAATGTCACTTTCGGTAACATTTTCAACCGTATGTTCCCCGATGTACCGCAGATGCAACTTGCAATGTTCCACACAATATTCAATGTGGTAACTGTGATAATAGTTCTTCCGCTTACAAATGCGCTCGTAAAGCTTGTCTGCAAGATGATTCCCGACAAGGTTGATGCCGACACCGACAGTCCGCGACTGTTCTTCGTTGATGACAATATGTTGAAGACTCCGCCTGTGGCAGTACAGCAGACAAAGCGTGAAATAGTGAATATGGCGCAGATTGCAATCGAAAACTTCAACCGTTCGCTCGACATTGTAACTACACTCGACTTTTCGGAAAAGGAAACCTTTGTGAAAAACGAAAATCAGCTTAATTTCCTCAATACCGCCATCATAGATTATGTTGTTAAGTTGTCGAAAATGCGTCAGTTGAGCGAAAAGGACCACAATTATCTTACTACTACTTTCCGTAGTGTCAGGGACTTGGAACGTATTGGCGATTATGCAGAAAATATTGTCGAGTATGCAGGAATGCTAAAGGAGACTGGCGAAAAGTTTTCGTCGCAAGCTGTGGAGGAAATTGAGAATGTGCGTGTTCTTATAAACGAACTTTACGAAAAAATAATGAAGACCTACAACGATGAGGATTTCGATGCGTTTGCCGAAGCAGACAAGATAGAAGATAAGATTGATGAATATACTAAGTATATGGAAACCAGTCATATCGCACGACTATCGCTTGGACTGTGTTCGCCTAATGCAGGTGCCGAATATCTGTCGCTCTCGTCGAATGCCGAGCGTGTTGCCGACCACTTGATAAACGTAGGCAAGACAATCAGAAGGCTGGTCTGATGTATGCCATTTAGATGGAATCTATTATTTTATCCTTTGTTGGATATTATTGTTAACATCTATATATTTGCATTCGCAAATAGGAATGTATGCTTTTCAACTCAATAGAATATATGCTGTTCCTGCCTGTAGTTTTTTTGTGCTATTGGTTTGTGTTCGATCGCTTTATTGCCAAGTCGAAGAGGCAGTTGCGTATGCAGAACGCCTTTGTGGTTGTGGCAAGCTATGTGTTCTATGGTTGGTGGGACTGGCGTTTTCTACTGCTGATTATCATTACGTCGTTAAGTTCGTGGGGAAGCGGGATGGCGATGAGGAATATAGAGGGGAATCCGAATGGTTGCAGTAGGCGAGTTGAACGAAAAAGAAAAGCAATAGTAATAACCAGTATTGTTATTAATCTGGCAATCTTGGCAGCATTTAAGTATTACGATTTTTTTGTAACCGAATTTGCAAAACTTTTCCACATTTCCGCCGAAGGCATTCTGTTGAACGTGATATTACCTGTAGGCATATCGTTCTACACTTTTCAGGCATTGAGTTACTCTATTGATGTTTACAAGCGCAAGATAGAGCCAACTAAGGACATAATCGCTTTTTTTGCATTCATATCGTTTTTCCCGCAGTTGGTTGCTGGACCAATAGAAAGAGCCACTAACCTGTTGCCACAATTCTTGAAGAAGAGGGTTTTTGACTACAATCTTGCCATTGACGGTGGCAGGCAAATCTTGTGGGGGCTTTTCAAGAAGATTGTGGTTGCCGATAATTGTGCGGTAGTTGTAAATCAGGTGTTTGCCGACTATGCCAATATGCCGGCAAGCTTGCTGTTGGTTGGTGCTTTGTTTTTCTCTTTCCAGATATATGGTGACTTTTCAGGTTATTCCGACATAGCCATAGGGACGGCAAAGTTGTTTGGAATAAAGTTAATGCGCAACTTC
>CAJOEG010000010.1:30928-48656 GCA_905233405.1 uncultured Bacteroidales bacterium
CGAAGGTGGCACATTTCGCTCAATACTTGGTTCCGCGATTATGTCTATATTCCGCTTGGAGGTAGCCGTACCGCTAAGGCTAAGATTGTACGAAACACATTTGTAATTTTTTTGTTGAGCGGGCTTTGGCACGGTGCAAACTGGACTTTCATAGCATGGGGTGCTTATCACGCGCTGCTGTTTTTGCCACTTATACTTTGGGGCAGGAATCGTAAATACACAGGTACGATTGCCGAAGGTAAGTTTCTGCCTCGACCTAAGGAATTCTTTATGATGTTGCTGACGTTTATGCTTGTTGTCATGGGCTGGATTATTTTCCGTTCCGAGAGTATTGGTTGTGCCTGGCAATACATATACGGAATGTTCGGCAAGGATGCTATAATGGCTCCGTATAGTTTCTTCGCTTATGGGAATAAGGCAGGATGGTTTGTGGTTGTAATGCTGGTGGTTGAGTGGTTGCAACGCCAACGTGAGCATGGTTTGGAAATAAGTTTTATTAGGCGGACGTGGGTAAGATTTCTGATTTACTACTTGATAATATCCTTCTCCATTTGTTTTGGGAATTTTGGCGAAAATCAATTCATCTATTTTAACTTCTGACAATGATAAGAAAATTCTGCATTAGGATATTATTAGTGGTAGCACCATTTTTTGCGATTATACCTGTCGTAAATTATTGTGTCGATCCGACCAATGTATATCATAGTGTGGAGTATTCCGACAGGATAGTTGATGCTATGAAATCGGGCAGGAATGTTTCCAATGTCACGGAACTTAATGATAGGATATTCAAGAGGAAAGTTGCAGAAGCAAACGGGAATTCTCATTTCGAGTATTTGGTTGTAGGGTCTAGCAGGGTAAAGACCATTTCTTCGGATGGGATGGGAGCAAGTTTGTTGAATCTTGGTATGAATGGAGGTAATATATACGACATAATAACTTCTTATGAGATATGTGTGGAGAATTTTATTTCTTTTGATAAGATAATAGTTGGACTTGATTATTATACACTTACCGACAATGAAGATTCCCGCTGGGAGGTTAATTCTAAATATTTTTATGACTTTGTCGGAAAGCCGGCACATCCTTCCAATAATAATATAATGAGCAAGGCCGCTGTCGTTAATCTGCTTTCGTTGTCGTATTTCCAGAAAGCCGTTTCTACTTTCCTTTCAGGACGAGTTGACCTGAAGCTTACTGATGAATCGTGCAATGATAGGCTAACGTATCATAATGACGGCTCGTTGTGCTATGGCATTGATGATAGACAGCGTTTGCAGCGTGAGGTGGATTCTATTGCATTGGCATATCCAATAGACGGGTATCCTGTTGTCCTTGATGAGCTTGCTGGCTATCTTGAGATGCTGGTGGATAAGTTGGAAGATGATGGCAAGGAAATATACTTTTATTTCGCTCCTTATCATCCTGTATATTATTCGCGAATTTGTAAAAGCAAAACTATAGTTGAAAATGAATATAGGTTGTATGAAATTGCAGGGAAATACAGGATTAAAATTATTGGTTCATTTGATCCGAATGGCCTCGGCTGTGATTCCTCTGGCTTTTACGATGCAACACATCCAAGAAAGGAAGTTACGGACAGTATTTTTAGGGACTTTTTCATAGAAGAAAGCACCGATTAGTGTTGGCATATTATATGAAAAAGGCGCATCTTCGCGCCTTTTTCGTAGTTTGATTAATTGTGTATTACCCGATTATCCCATTAATTTCATCCATAATCCTCTTTGCAAGTACATCGGCTTTTTCGAGAGTGCTGCTTTCGGAGTAGATGCGGATTATTGGCTCGGTGTTCGATTTGCGCAGGTGTACCCATTCCTTTGTGTCGGGGAACTCGATCTTTACGCCGTCGATGGTCGAAACTGGCAGGTTCGCGTATTTCTGCGCCATTGTTTTCAGGATGTTGTCAACGTTGATTTTTTCGTTGAGCTGAATCTTGTTCTTTGAAATTGAATATTCGGGGAAAGTGCGGCGCAATTCGCTTACTTTCATCTTCTTTTCTGCCATAAGCGAAAGGAACAATGCTATTCCGACAAGTGCATCGCGTCCGTAGTGTACTTCCGGATAAATAACACCGCCGTTCATCTTGGTAACGACGTTCACTTCGCCAACAGCGGCGGCATTGTACGCACAACCGTATTTTTCGGTAACGTCGCGCAAAGCACGTGTCGATGACATATTGGAAACCGTATTGCCAGGTGTCTTCGAAAGGATGTAGTCGGCAACCGAAACCAACGTGTATTCTTCGCCAAACATCTGTCCGTCTTCGCAGATTATTGCCAGACGGTCAACATCGGGGTCAACTACAAATCCGACGTTTGCGTTCTGCTTCGGCATTTCCGATGCAATCTGCGTAAGGTTTTCGGGAATTGGTTCGGGAGTGTGTGCAAAATGTCCGTTTGCTTCGCAATTGAGTTCAACTATGTTGTTTACACCGAGTTTCTTTAAGAGTTTTGGCAGTACGATTCCGCCTACAGAGTTTACGCAGTCGATTACGACCTTGAAGTTTGCTGCCTTGATAGCATCGAGGTTGAGGACTTTCATCTTCAGAACCATATCGATGTGCTTGTCCTCGTAGTTGGCAATTTTTGTTTCTTTGCCGAGATGGTCAATGTCGTTGTAGGTGAAGTCTTCCGATTCGGCAATTGCAAGCACGTCCTTGCCTTCCTTGTCGGTGAGGAATTCGCCGTGGCAGTTGAGGAGTTTCAGTGCGTTCCACTGCTTGGGGTTGTGGCTTGCGGTGATGATGATTCCGCCGGCAGCCTTTTCCAGAATTACAGCCATTTCGGTGGTAGGCGTGGTTGCCATACCTATATTAATTACTTCAAAACCAAGTGACACCAACGTCGAAACTACTATGTTTTCGACCATTTGTCCCGAAAGGCGAGCATCGCGGCCGACAACGATTTTGTTGTTGTCGAGTCCCTGCTTGCGGTTCCAGATGCCGTATGCGCTGGTGAATTTTACTATGTCGATAGGGGTGAGGTTTTCCGAAATTTGTCCGCCAATTGTTCCGCGGATGCCCGATATTGATTTAATCAGTGTCATATTGTGCTAGTTTTAAGATTTATGCACAAAGGTAATGAAGAAAAAATCGTTTGAAGTGGTAAAAAATAGAGGCTAGGATATTTTTATTAACAAGATATGTGAAAAGAGAACTGTTAGAATTTTGTAGTATAAAATAGTATTGTTATATTTCCTCTAAAGAAAAGTTATAACATACTGAATATCAACGTCATTTTTTTATTATACTGGCATAAAAATCGACAATTTTTATGTATGTTTCCTCTAAAGAAAAGTTATAACATACTGAATATCAACGTCATTTTTTTATTATACTGGCATAAAAATCGACAATTTTTATGTATGTTTGCAAAATGATTACAAAGTGTTATACTTTTAGTATTTCAGAGTCACGCTTCTTGTGTTTACTAATTGAACTTTAAACTATTGAACTTTGAACTTTTGAATTAAACAAAATATCGTACGGGCGTAATTCATTCCGTTCCTCTTAAAAAAATTAAATGATATGAAGAAATTTATCACACTCGCCATTTTCGCACTCCTGTGCATTCCCGCTTTCTCCCAAGCCGACACAACCGCCATATTCCAAATGGCAGATTCGCTAAACAAATTAGGTGGCAGTTTTTTTAAAGAAAAAAAGTATTCCGATGCTTTTGATATGTATACTAAAATAGCAGAAATTACAAAAGACATTGATGATGGAAACAACATTCGTTATGCAGATGCACTAAATAATATCGGTGTAATGTATTATTATAATGCAGATTATCAAAATGCATTGAAATATAATATGAAGGTATTGGAAATACGAAAAAATATTTATGGAGAAGACGATCCTGACTATGCGCAATCGCTGAATAATATTGGTATAGCATACTACAAAATGGGTAACTATCAAAGTGCTTTAAAATATTTTTTGTTAGGAGAGGAAATTACAAAGAAAACGCTAGGTGAAGAAAACTACCAATATGCATTGCTACTAAATAATATTGGAGCTATATATTCAAAGATTGGAGATGAACAAAATTCTTTGAAATATAAGATTCAAGCATTGGAAATACAAAAAAATATTTTTGGAGAGAGCAGTCCTGAATATGCATTTGGACTGAATAATATTGCTACTACATATTCACAAATAGAAGACAACCAAAATGCTTTAAAATATTATTTCCAAGCGTTGGAAATATGGCTGAACACATATGGTGAGAACCATTTATATTGTGCGACAACTATAAAAAATATTGGTGTAGTATACAATAATATGGGCGATTATCAAAATGCCTTGAAATATTTTTTACAAGCTTTGGAAATAGAGGAAAAAATTGTAGGAGAAAATCATCCTATACACGCACAATCACTACATAATATTGGACATACTTATTTTTTCTTGGAAGACTATCAGAATGCTATAAAAACCATCAAAAAGGCGACAGACATAAATAAGCATAACCTAGCAAAAAACTTTTCATTTATGACAGCACAAGAGCGTGAAGCTTATTGGAATGCGAACAATGAGAATTTCTCCAATAACCTGAAGTACAACTACAAAATACCCAACGATACACTTGCTACAAAAACCTCCTATGATTCAGAACTAATTACCAAAGGTTTGCTACTTGCATCGGAAATAAGCCTTACCAACACTATAATGGACAGTGGCGATACTGCACTTATTTCAGAATACGAAACATTGAAAAAAGTTCATCTGCAACTGAACGATGAACTAGAAAAGCCTATTGCAGAGCGTATATACAACTGCGATTCATTGGAAAACGAAATCCAGAATATGGAACGCCACATAATGGAAAAGAGCAAGGAGTTCGGCGATGTGACACATTTCATAAAAATAGACTGGAAAGAAGTGCAAAATTCACTGAACCCAAATGATGTGGCAATAGAATTCTCCAATTTCACAGAGAAGGACACAACAAGATATCTGGCACTTGTGCTTACAAAAGATATGGAAGCGCCCATTTGCGTTCCGCTTTTCGAGCAATCGGAAATGCAGAAACTGCAACGTGGCATAGTGCCAGCAAAATCCGAAACACAAAAAGATGATGAAAACCGTGGTGCTACTACAGTTGCAGCAAAACGGCAAGGAATATACGAATCCACAGGACTGTACAATCTGCTTTGGAAACCATTGGAAAAATACTTCCCCGAAAATCCTCGCATTTATTTTGCTCCGTCGGGAATGCTGCACCAGATTGCCGTGGAATATGCCCCAACAGGAAACGGCAAACTTATTTCGGACAAGTACCAAATCTATCGAGTGTCGTCAACACGCTTCCTCGCAATGGACTATATGCCAAAACCACTTAAAAATTCAGTCCTCTACGGCGGTGTTTACTACGACAGCGACACAACCACAATGAAGCAGGAAAGCGACAGATACTCAACGCGCAGTGCCACATCATACACATCGTTTGCCGACTTCAACCACAACGAAGACCGAGGCAGTTTAAATTATCTGCCTGGTACAAAGACCGAAGTGGAAGACATTGTCGGTAAACTGAAGAAAAAACGCATAAAATCGCAGCTATACGAAGGTTCTGCTGCCAACGAGGAGTCGTTCAAGGCATTGTCGGGCGAGGACATTTCCGTATTGCACGTTGCCACCCACGGCTTCTTCCTTCCCACCGAAGAAAAACTTTCAGGCGACCAGTCGCTTGTGCAGTCGGGGCTATTGCTGTCGGGAGCAAACTACGCTTGGCAAAACAAACCTCTGCCCGAAGGCATAGAGGACGGCATTCTTACCGCCAAGGAAATCAGCTTCATGGATCTACGCAAGACCGACTTGGTAGTTCTTTCCGCTTGCCAGACGGCACTTGGCGAAATCACCGGCGAAGGCGTTTTCGGTTTGCAACGTGGTTTCAAGAAGGCAGGTGCTCGTACCATCATTATGAGCCTCTGGCCTGTGGACGACAACGCTACCTTGCTAATGATGACCGAATTCTACACAAACCTTACCAAAGGGATGACAAAGCGTGAAGCCTTCCTTGCTGCGCAAAACAAGGTTAAGACAACCGCAGGATTCGAGAATCCAAGGTATTGGGCAGCGTTTATAATGCTGGATGGAAACGAAAGGTGATTTACGATTTGGCAAAGCCGAGCTAAAGGTTACGAAGTACGATTGACGATTTGGCTGACAAGATGCAAAGGGATTTACGATTGCTTTACTGGGCAAAAAGGCTAACAGCTATTCGTACGGACGCAAAATTTTGCGTCTCAACAGAAACTCCGCAGGCATTGAATCTACAGACGCAAGACCTTGCGTCTCAATATGAATTTAGAAACCTATAAACGACAAAAACTACATCAATTTACGATTTGCAGATTGGAAGAAATTAACAATATTTTTGTAACTTGTTGTAAAACAGAGAATAAAAAATCTGCAAAATCGTTCAAAAAAATTTGTCAGTATTGATTTTATGTGTACTTTTGCAGTCCAAAATTTTAAGAAACATAAATTAAAAATTAAAAAGATAACAAAATGATTATTGTACCTGTAAAAGAAGGCGAAAACATCGATAGGGCCTTGAAGAAATTCAAAAGAAAATTTGAAAAGACTGGTGTTGTAAAGGAATTAAGAGCACGTCAGCAGTTTGACAAGCAGTCTGTTATTAAGCGCCAGCAGAAGCTCCACGCAATTTATGTACAGAAATTGCAGAGCATGCAGGAAAATAATTAAAAATATTTTTGTTTTCATTTTTATTTCTTAAATTTGCTTCTCCGTAGAAATGGGAGACGGCGAATGGAAATAAAGATGTTCACGGAATATTTGAGGCTCGAACGTAGAAGTTCCGAGCACACGGTAAAATCTTACGAAACTGATTTGCTTCAGTTTCGTGATTTTATTTGTGGTAACTCAAATAATACTTCCGCCTGTGAGTATTTTACCGACAAGAACGTCAGAATGTGGATGATGAGCCTCAAGGAAAGCGGAATTTCATCGCGAAGCATTAATAGGAAATTGTCTAGTCTGAAGGCTTTCGCTAATTATCTGAAAAAAGTCGGTAAGATGGACAGGAATCCGATGGCAAAGATTTCAAGTCAGAAGACAAGCAAGCGCCTGCCCGAGTTCGTTGCCGAAAACGATATGAACAAGATGACCACCGAAGACTTTTATTCCGATGATTTCGCAGGAAAGCGCGACGAGTTTATGGTAGAACTTTTCTATGCCACCGGAATGCGTCTGTCGGAACTAATCAACCTCAAGCATCTCGACTTTATGCCTGCCGAGCGACAGGTAAAGGTTTTCGGAAAAAGGAGTAAGGAAAGAATCTGCCCGTTGAACGACTATATTATTAATAGGTATAACGAGTATCTTGAGCAGAAAAAGGAGCAGGGTTTCGATGTGAGTTCGCAGGCTTGGCTTCTGGTGACCGACAAGGGCGAAAAGTTGTACGGCAAGTTCGTCTATCGCAAGATTACGCATTACCTTGGCGAAGTCACGAGCATCGACAAGAAAAGTCCGCACGTTCTGCGTCACACCTTCGCCACCCAGATGCTCAACAACGGTGCTGACCTCAATTCCATAAAGGAGTTGCTCGGTCACGCAAGTCTGTCGGCGACGCAGGTATATACGCACAATACATTCGAGAAATTAAAAACAGTTTATAAACAAGCTCATCCACGAGCATAAAAATGAAAGGGAAAAGAAATGAACGTAAAAGTACAGTCGGTTCAGTTTGACGCTGACCAAAAGTTGTTGGATTATGTTGATAAAAAAGTTGGTAAATTGTCGCAGATGGCTGACAATATTTTGAGCGCAGAAGTTATTTTACGCCTCGACAAGTCGGAAACTAACGAAAATAAGATAGCAGAAGTTAGCCTTGACGTGCCAAAATTGACAGGTTTGTTCGCAAAACGCCAGTGCAAAACTTTCGAAGAAGCCGTTGATTTATCGGTAGATGCGTTGAAAAAGCAGCTTGTAAAGGCGAAAGAAAAACAACGTGATTAAAAAAAGTAAAAAAAATTTTGTTAGTAAAAAATAATCATCTATATTTGCAGTCCCTTTCGAAGGGGTAAAACGATCTTTAAAAAAGTGTTGATGATTATTTTTTAGCCGATGTAGCTCAGCTGGTAGAGCAGCTGATTTGTAATCAGCCGGTCGGCGGTTCGAATCCGTTCATCGGCTCAAAAAATGGTCTGGGGAGATACCAAAGTGGCCAACTGGAGCAGACTGTAAATCTGTTGTCGTAAGACTTCGGAGGTTCGAATCCTTCTCTCCCCACTCAAGGAAGATGCGCGGGAATAGCTCAGTTGGTAGAGCATCAGCCTTCCAAGCTGAGGGTCGCGAGTTCGAGTCTCGTTTCCCGCTCAAAAAGCCAATGTAGCTCAGGGGTAGAGCACTTCCTTGGTAAGGAAGAGGTCATGGGTTCAATTCCCATCATTGGCTCTTTTTTTGTGTTTATATATTAATAGGTAAATAAAGTAATTTAAGTATTATCATTAAATAAATTTGAAGTCATGGCTAAAGAGAAATTTGAAAGGACGAAACCGCACGTTAACATTGGTACCATTGGACACGTTGACCACGGTAAGACCACATTAACATCTGCTATTACTAAGGTATTGGCAAAGAAGGGCTTGTCGGAAGTAAAGGATTTTGACGCAATCGACAACGCTCCAGAAGAAAAGGAAAGAGGTATAACCATCAACACTGCTCACGTTGAATACCAGACAGAAACCCGCCACTATGCACACGTTGACTGCCCAGGTCACGCCGACTATGTAAAGAACATGGTTACTGGTGCTGCTCAGATGGACGGTGCTATCTTGGTAGTTGCTGCAACTGACGGTCCTATGCCACAGACAAACGAACACGTACTTCTCGCAAAGCAGGTAAACGTACCTAAGATGGTTGTTTTCCTCAATAAGTGCGATATGGTTGACGATGAAGAATTGCTCGACCTCGTTGAAATGGAAGTTCGTGACCTTCTTACTAAGTATGATTTCGACGGTGACAACACTCCGGTTATCCGCGGTTCTGCACTTGGTGCTTTGAACGGTGAACCTCAGTGGGAAGCTAAGGTTGAAGAACTTATGGCTGCTGTTGACAGCTGGATTCCTCTGCCAAAGCGTGAGAACGAAAAGCCGTTCTTGATGCCTGTTGAAGACGTATTCTCAATCACTGGTCGTGGTACTGTTGCTACCGGCCGTATCGAAACTGGTGTTATCCACGTTGGTGATAAGGTTCAGATTGTTGGTTTGAGCGACGAATTCAAGGACACAACCGTTACTGGTGTTGAAATGTTCCGTAAGCTCCTCGACGAAGGTGAAGCTGGTGACAACGTAGGTTTGTTGCTCCGCGGTATCGACAAGGACGAAGTTAAGAGAGGAGAAGTTATTGCTGCTCCTGGTTCAATCCATCCGCACACTCACTTCAAGGCTGAAGTTTACGTTCTGACTAAGGAAGAAGGTGGACGTCACACTCCATTCCAGAACCACTACCGTCCTCAGTTCTTCTTGAGAACTTTGGATATCACTGGCGAAATTGCTCTTCCAGAAGGAACCGAAATGGTAATGCCTGGTGATAATGTAACTATCGACGTTACTTTGATTTACCCGGTTGCATTGAACGTTGGTCTCCGTTTCGCAATCCGCGAAGGTGGTAGAACAGTTGGTGCTGGTCAGATTACCGAAATCGTTGAATAATTAATGATTTACATAAAGTGATGGGAGTTTCTCCCGTCACTTTGTAATACGGGTGTAGCTCAGTTGGTAGAGCACTAGTCTCCAAAACTAGGTGTCGGGAGTTCGAGCCTCTCTACCCGTGCAAGATAAAGAATTTTACGCTATAATGAAGAAGATTAAAGCATATTTCGCCAACGTTTACGAAGAGTTGGTTAAGAAAGTTACCTGGCCAAAGTGGTCAGAACTTCAAAGTAGTGCAATAGTGGTAATGGTTGCTTCCTTAATATTTGCCCTCGTAATCTTTGTAATGGACTTTGCTTTCAAAGGTCTATTGGAATGGGTTTACGGGTTATTTTATTAAACCAGTTTTTTTCGATTGGAGTTATGTCAGAAGTTACTAAAAAATGGTATGTTGTGCGCGCATTGAGCGGCAAGGAGAAGAAGGTGAAGGAGTATCTCGAAAGTGAAATCCAGCATCGTAATCTTACCGAGCAGGTGCCTCAGATACTAATTCCAACAGAAAAAGTTTATCAAGTTAGAAACGGAAAGCCAGTTCACAAGGAAAGAAATTTCTTCCCGGGCTATATCCTTATCCAGGCTGCCCTCGATGGTGAGGTAGAGCATGTGATAAAGAGCGTGACCGGCGTGATAGGTTTTCTTGGAACCAAGGACGGTAAGGCAGTTCCCCTGAGAAACGACGAGGCTGCAAGGATTCTCGGCAAGGTTGATGAATTGTCCGAAAATGCGGACGAAATCACAGTGCCGTTCTTTGTTGGCGAAGCCGTAAAGGTGACAGACGGTCCGTTCAACGGTTTCAGTGGTGTAATTGAAGAAGTGTATGATGAGAGGAAGAAATTGAAGGTTATTGTTACCATCTTCGGTAGAAAGACCCCAATTGAACTTCGATTCATGCAAGTCGAAAAAGAGTAATCTAAAGTAATAACGGAAAAGTTATGGCAAAACAGATTGGCGGTTTTATTAAACTGCAAATTAAAGGTGGTGCTGCAAATCCAGCTCCTCCGGTAGGTCCAGCTTTAGGTTCGAAGGGTTTGAACATTATGGAGTTCTGCAAGCAGTTCAACGGCAGAACCCAGACTCCGCAGACCGCAGGTAAGGTATTGCCTGTTGTCATCACTTATTATAGTGACAAGTCCTTTGACTTCGTAGTAAAGACCCCGCCGGTTGCCGTACAGTTGATGGAAGTTGCGAAGGTTAAGAAGGGTTCGGCAGAACCTAACCGTTCGAAGGTCGGCTCTATCACTTGGGATCAGGTGAAGACTATAGCCGAAGGCAAGATGGTTGACATGAACGCTTTCACAATCGACTCGGCAATGAGCATGGTTGCAGGAACAGCTAGAAGTATGGGAATCGCAGTTAAGGGCGACTCTCCAATTAAGAAATAATTTAAGTACTTTTTGAAATGACAAAAATTAGTAAGAAAAGAAAAGTTGCTTTGTCTAAAATAGAAAATGGCAAGAAGTACGATCTTCAGGAAGCTGCTAAATTAGTAAAGGAAATAACTTACACAAAGTTCGATGCATCTGTTGACTTGGATGTTCGCCTTGGTGTTGACCCTCGTAAGGCCAACCAGATGGTAAGGGGTATCACCACATTGCCTCACGGAACTGGTAAGCAGGTTCGCGTATTGGTATTGTGTACTCCCGACAAGGAGCAGGAAGCAAAGAATGCAGGAGCTGACTTTGTAGGTTTGGATGACTATATCGAGAAGATCCAGGGTGGTTGGACCGATGTTGACATCATCATCACTATGCCGATGGTAATGGCTAAGATAGGTAAGTTGGGTAGAATATTAGGTCCTAGAGGCTTGATGCCAAACCCAAAGACCGGAACCGTTACTATGGAAGTTGGCAAGGCAGTAGAGGATGTAAAGAAGGGTAAAATCGACTTCAAGGTTGACAAGTTTGGTATTATTCACGCTGGTATCGGTAAGGTTTCGTTCGAAGCCAACAAGATAGCCGACAACGCAAACGAATTGCTCCAGACTATCATCAAGTTGAAGCCGGCAGCTGCTAAGGGAACATACGTAAAGAGCGTTTACCTTTCAAGCACAATGAGTCCTGGAATAGAAATCGATACAAAAACAATTAATTAGTAACACACGAGTATGAAACGAGAAGACAAGAATGCTCTTATCGAGAGCCTGAAGTCAGCAGTAGAGCAGTACAATCACTTCTACGTAGCCGACATTTCAGGATTGAACGCTAAGCAGACTTATACGCTTAGAAAGAAATGTTTCGAGAAAGACATTGAACTGATTGTTGTTAAGAATACCTTCTTTAGAAAGGCATTGGAACGTATCGGCAACGGTTACGAAGAATTGTATCCCGTTTTGGTAGAAAATTCCGCAGTAATGTTCTGCAACACGGCTAACGTGCCTGCAAAGCTCATCAAGGAATTGAACCAGAAGAGCGACAAGCCTCTTTTCAAGGGTGCATACGCTGAGGAATCCATCTATGTCGGACAGTCCAACCTCGAGGCATTAGCTAGCCTCAAGTCGAAGGAAGAACTTATTGGTGATGTTATATTATTGTTGCAGTCGCCGATGAAGACCGTATTGGGACAACTCGAATCAGGCAAAAATTTATTAGGAGGTTTGGTAAAAACCTTATCAGAGAGAGAATAAAAGAATTTAAAAGTTAAAAAAGTTAAAATTTATAAAAATGGCAGATCTTAAGAAATTGGCAGAAGAATTAGTTAATCTTACTGTTAAAGACGTAAACGAATTGGCAAACATCCTTAAGGAAGAATATGGTATCGAACCAGCAGCTGCAGCAGCAGTAGTAGCAGCTCCAGCAGCAGGCGCAGCAGCAGAAGCAGCAGCAGAAAAGACCGAATTTGATGTTATCCTCAAGGCAGCTGGTCCAAAGAAATTGGACGTAGTAAAGGTTGTTAAGACTTTGACTGGCCTCGGATTGAAGGAAGCCAAGGAATTAGTTGACGCAGCTCCAAAACCTGTAAAAGAAGGTGTTGCTAAGGACGAAGCAGAATCTTTGAAGAAGCAGTTGGAAGAAGTTGGAGCAGAAGTTGAACTTAAATAAACGACTTTTGTTGCATAATTTATAGGTTTAGACCCCCTCGGGGGGTTTAAACCTTTGTTGGTTTAGGTTCATTTTTAAAAATTGCGACAATGGCTGTTAATACAAATCAAAGAATAAATTTTTCAACAACAAGGAATCAGCTGGAATATCCGGATTTCTTGGAAATACAAATAAAATCGTTTAAAGATTTCGTTCAGCTCGATTCCACCGCTGAACAAAGGAAGTCGGAAGGGTTATATCAGGTTTTCGCAGAAAACTTCCCTATAACCGATACCCGCAACAATTTCGAACTGCAGTTTATCGACTATACCTTGGACCCTCCAAGATACAGCATCGAGCAGTGCATTGATAGAGGTCTTACATATTGCGTTCCGCTGAAAGCCAAGCTGAGACTTACCTGCAGCGACGAGGAGCACGAAGACTTCGAAGATTCCATTCAGGATGTATGGTTAGGTACAATACCTTATATGACACCGAGCGGTACTTTCGTTATCAACGGTGCCGAAAGGGTAGTGGTATCACAGTTGCATAGGTCGCCTGGCGTATTCTTCAGCCAGTCGATGCATACCAACGGTACCAAATTGTATTCGGCAAGAGTTATCCCGTTCAAGGGCGCTTGGATAGAATTTGCTACCGATATAAATACTGTGATGTATGCTTATATCGACAGAAAGAAGAAATTGCCGGTAACAACTTTGTTGAGGGCTATAGGTTTCGAAAACGATAAGGATATTCTTGAAATCTTTGATTTGGCAGACGAAATAAAGGTTTCCAAGACCGCTTTGAAGAAGGTGGTTGGAAGACGCCTTGCCGCAAGAGTACTGAAGACTTGGATTGAGGATTTCGTTGACGAAGATACCGCAGAAGTTGTATCTCTCGAAAGAAACGAGATTGTTCTCGACCGCGAGACCGTTATCGAAAATGAACACATTGATAAGATTGTAGAAGCAGGCGTAAAGACTATCCTTCTCCACAAGGAGAATCAGAAGATTTCCGACTACGCAATCATTTACAACACTTTGCAGAAAGATACCTGCAACTCCGAAAAGGAGGCAGTTTTCTATATATATCGCCAGCTCAGAAATGCAGAGCCACCTGACGAGGCAACAGCACGCGACGTTATCGACAAGCTGTTCTTCTCCGACAAGAGATACGACCTCGGTGATGTTGGTAGATACAGAATCAACCAGAAGCTGGCTCTTGATGTACCGGATACTACCCGTGTACTTACTAAGGAAGACATCATCGCCATCATAAAGTACTTGATTGAGCTTATCAATTCGAAGGCTGATGTTGATGATATCGACCACTTGAGCAATCGTAGAGTAAGAACCGTTGGCGAGCAGCTTGCAAACCAGTTCAGCGTTGGTTTGGCTCGTATGGCTCGTACCATCAGGGAAAGAATGAACGTTCGTGACAACGAAGTTTTCCACCCGATGGACCTTATCAACTCGAAGATTTTGTCTTCGGTGATAAACTCGTTCTTCGGAACTAACCAGTTGTCGCAGTTTATGGACCAGATTAACCCGTTGGCTGAGATTACTCACAAGAGACGTCTTTCGGCTTTGGGTCCTGGCGGTCTGTCGCGCGAAAGAGCAGGTTTCGAAGTCCGTGACGTTCACTACACTCACTACGGCCGTCTGTGCCCGATTGAAACCCCTGAAGGACCAAACATCGGTCTTATCTCTTCGCTTTGCGTTTACGCTAAGATTAACAACCTCGGTTTCATAGAGACTCCTTACAGAAAGGTTGCCGACAATGCAGTTAGCTTCAACGATATAGTATATTTGAGCGCAGAACAGGAAACCGGTTTGGTTGTGGCTCAGGCAAATGCTGAAGTCGATGACGATGGCAAGTTCCAGAGCAACAGGGTTAAGGCAAGAAAGGAAGGCGACTACGTTGTGGTTACTCCAGAAGAAGTTCAACTTATGGACGTTGCTCCTAACCAGATTTCATCAATCGCAGCATCTTTGATTCCTTTCTTGGAGCACGACGATGCTAACCGTGCGTTGATGGGTTCGAACATGATGCGTCAGGCTGTTCCGCTGCTTCGTCCCGAAGCTCCAATTGTTGGAACAGGCATTGAACACATGGTGGCTCAGGATTCGAGAATTCTTCTCGTTGCCGAGGGCAGTGGCGTTGTTGAATATGTTGACGCAGAAAAGATTATTATAAAGTACGACAGAACCGAAGAGGAAAGGTTCGTTAGCTTCGTTGGCGATTCTGTTGAATACAAGATTCCGAAGTTCAGGAAGACAAACCAGAATACTTGCATCAACCTCCGTCCGGTTGTAAAGAAGGGACAGAAGGTTACCAAGGGTATGATTCTTACCGAAGGTTACGGAACTCAGGGTGGTGACCTTGCTTTGGGTCGCAACTTGAAGGTTGCGTTTATGCCTTGGAAGGGTTACAACTACGAGGATGCAATCGTGCTTAACGAAAGAGTTGTTCGCGAGGACTTCTTCACTTCAATCCACATTACCGACTATCAGCTCGAAGTTCGCGAAACAAAGCGTGGTTTGGAAGAATTGACTTCCGATATTCCTAACGTTAGCGAAACCGCGACCAAGGACCTCGACGAAAACGGTATCATCCGTGTAGGTGCTAGGGTTAAGCCGGGCGATATAATGATAGGTAAGATTACACCTAAGGGCGAAAGCGACCCGTCACCTGAAGAGAAACTCTTGAGAGCTATCTTCGGTGAAAAGGCTGGCGATGTTAAGGACGCTTCCTTGAAGGCTTCCCCATCTACAAGCGGTGTCGTTATCGACAAGAAGTTGTATTCTAGAAGCATTAAGGACAGAAAGACAAAGACTCAGGACAAGATATTGGTAGAGGCTATCGAGGAAGTCGAAAGAAAGGAACTTGACAAGCTGAAGGATATTCTTATCGACAAGTTGTTTGTCCTTGTAAATGGTAAGACTTCGCAGGGTGTAAAGGATAACTTGGATCAGGTTGTAATACAGAAGGGTGTAAAATATACCCAGAAGTTGTTGCAGGGAATCGACTTCATCAATGTCAACCCCAACAAGTGGACGACCGACAAGTCGCGCAACGACCAGATAGCAAAGATTTTGTTCAACTATATGGTTGAATACAAGAAGATTACCGGTAAGTACAGACGCGAAAAGTTAGATATTACAATAGGTGACGAATTACCGTCGGGCATCATGCAGATGGCTAAGGTTTACCTCGCAAGCAAGCGTGTTATCAGAGTTGGTGATAAGCTCGCAGGTCGTCACGGTAACAAGGGTATCCTTGCACGTATCGTACGTCAGGAAGATATGCCTTTCCTCGATGATGGTACTCCAGTTGACATTGTACTTAACCCGTTGGGCGTACCTTCGCGTATGAACCTCGGTCAGATTTACGAAACCGTTCTCGGTTGGGCTGGTAAGGTTCTCGGATGCAAGTTCGCAACTCCTATCTTCGATGGTGCAAGCCTTGAGCAGATTTGCGAATACACCGACAAGGCAGGTGTTCCACGTTATGGAAAGACCTGGTTGTACGACGGTGGCACAGGTCGCAAGTTCGACCAGCCGGCAACAGTTGGTGTCATCTATATGCTGAAACTCGGTCACATGGTCGAGGACAAGATGCACGCACGTTCGATAGGTCCATACTCACTTATCACTCAGCAGCCGTTGGGAGGTAAGGCTCAGTTCGGTGGACAGCGTTTCGGTGAAATGGAAGTCTGGGCACTCGAGGCATTCGGTGCAGCAAACGTACTGCAGGAAATACTTACTGTTAAGTCTGATGATGTTGTCGGTAGGGCAAAGACCTATGAAAGCATCGTAAAGGGCGAACAGATGCCAGTGCCGGGAATCCCCGAATCGTTGAATGTGTTGTTGCACGAATTAAGAGGTTTGTGCTTGAAAATTAATCTTGAATAATTGATAAAAATCTGGTAAAATGGCTTTTAGAAAAGATACAAAAGTTAAAACCAACTTCACCAAGACAACCGTAAGCCTTGCTTCTCCAGAAGAGATTCAGGACTTGTCGAGCGGCGAAGTTACCAAACCTGAAACCATAAATTATAGAACATATAAGCCCGAAAGGGACGGCTTGTTCTGCGAAAGGATATTCGGTCCGTGCAAGGATTACGAATGCCATTGCGGTAAGTACAAGAGAATTAGATATAAAGGTATCGTATGCGACAGATGCGGTGTCGAGGTAACAGAAAAGAAGGTTCGTAGGGAAAGAATGGGTCACATTAAGCTCGAAGTGCCGGTAGCTCATATCTGGTATTTCAAGACTCTTCCGAACAAGATTGGTTATCTGCTCGGTCTGCCGTCAAAGAAACTTGATGCTGTAATATATTATGAAAGGTATATCGTTTTGCAGGCTGGCGCAAAAGCTGCTGATGGTGTTGCAGAACTCGACCTTTTGACAGAAGAGGAATATGTACAGATAATCGACTCTCTTCCACGCGAAAACCAGATGCTCGATGATTCAGATCCTAACAAGTTCATCGCTAAGATGGGTGCCGAGGCTATCCTCGAGTTGTTGAGAAAGATAGACCTTGACAAGTTGTCGTACGAACTTCGTGACAAGGCTGGCAAGGAAACTTCGCAGCAGAGAAAGGCAGAAGCTTTGAAGAGACTTAACGTTGTTGAAGCATTCAGAATGTCGAAGGACATCAATAAGCCCGAATGGATGATTGTTCAGGTTATTCCTGTTATTCCTCCCGAGCTTCGTCCTTTGGTTCCGCTGGATGGTGGACGTTTTGCTACTTCCGACCTCAACGACCTTTACCGTAGGGTTATCATTAGAAACAACCGTCTGAGAAGACTTCTCGAAATAAAGGCTCCAGAAGTAATTCTCCGCAACGAAAAGCGTATGCTTCAGGAAGCTGTGGATTCATTGTTCGACAACTCAAGGAAATCGAGCGCAGTTAAGACCGATGCTAACAGACCTCTCAAGTCGTTGAGCGACAGCTTGAAGGGTAAGCAGGGACGTTTCCGTCAGAACTTGCTTGGTAAACGTGT
>CAJOEG010000011.1 GCA_905233405.1 uncultured Bacteroidales bacterium
AACAATGCTTCGGAAGACGACCTTTTCCGCATTTTCCGTAACTACTGCGATGTGCAGAATGTCGGTCGTCTTGTAAAGTCGATTGTAGCACGCCGCGAAAGCGAGCCGTTCGGCGAAATTGACGATTTCGTGAATTTCCTTGAGCAGTTTGCTCCGAAAAACCGTGAGATAAAGTATTATGCACAAATATTTCAGGCTTTGCGCATAGAGGTCAACGATGAGATTGCTTCGCTCGGTGATTTCCTGACGGCAGCTCCGCAGGTACTTGCAAAGGGCGGTCGCCTGTCGGTCATTTCGTATCATTCGATGGAAGACAGGCTAGTGAAGAATCTTATCCGCACTGGCAACGTTGACGGAAATGACGAGCGTGATGTCTTTGGTCGTGCTAATTTGAGTTTAAAGCCTGTCAACAAGCAGGTTATTGTTCCAAGTGACGAAGAGGTGGAAAGAAATCCGCGTGCCAAGTCAGCAAAATTAAGAATTTCGGAAAGGATTTAGCGATGGATTTCTTCAAAGGTTTACGCAACGTATTGTCGGGTGACATAATAATGGACAATCTTACCAAAAGATGGGTGAGATTCATCATTTTCGTGTTCGTCATTATGCTTCTGTACAACGTGAACCGCTTCCACGGAATTTATGTTTACCGCGAAATAAGCAAGTCGGAGGAACACATCGAGAAACTTCGTGCCGAGGGGGTTGCCGTGCAGTCGGAACTTCTGAAGAAGACAAACAGGCGTAAAAGTGTCTTGTCTTTGCTTGAGTCAAAAGGCTCAACGTTGAAGGAATCGAAGCGTCCTGCACATAAAATAATCTATAAAGTAAGGAAGTCTAAAGGGGGAAGACTTGAAAAATGAAAAAAGGTAAGAGAAATATAACGCTTAGGAACTCCTTCATATTTTTGATATTAGTAATAGGTGTGTCGTTCTGGATAGTGGGCAAGATAATTTATTTGCAACTTACAACTCCGGAAGAAGCCAAGGAAAACGTTTCGGTGAGGACGGAAACCATAAAGCCCAAGCGTGGTGACATATATTCGTCTGACGGAAAGTTACTTGCAACATCGGTATGCTACTACGACACTTATCTTGACTTGGCTTGTCAGGGTGTGAGGGCGATGACCGACTCTGCCTTCGATGCCGAAATCGACTCGCTGAGCATTTGTCTTGCCGATTTGTTCCGTGAGAAAACCAAGGACAAATATAAATCTGAAATTCGCAATGCCAAGAACAACGGTAGCCGCAGTTACTGCATAAAGAGGCGTGTCAACTATCTTGATTACGAGAAGATGAGGACTTTCCCGTTCCTGCGCAGGGGAAAATACCGTGCTGGATTCTATTCGACTGAAATTTTCGAGAGGGAAAAGCCTTTTGGCAAACTTGCACGCCGTACAATAGGCGAGTCGAGCGAAAAGGGTCACTATGGCTTGGAATTCAGTTACGACAGCGTATTGATGGGCGTTGAAGGCTATGCCGCTTTCCAGAAGGTTTCGAAGGACGTGTGGGTGCCGATTGAGAATTCGTCAGACTATGTAAAGCCTGTCGATGGAAAGGACTTGATTACTACTATCGACATAAGCCTTCAGGATATTGCCGAAACCGAACTTGAGACCCAGATGCGTCAGTCGTCGGCAAAATATGGTACGGTGGTGGTTATGGAAGTGAAGACAGGCAAGGTGCGTGCAATGGCAAACCTTATGCGCGATTCGGTCAACTTCTACGAGAATTTCAACTATGCGGTAGGCAACTTGTCGTCGGGTGTCGCTTCTGACCCGGGTTCTACTTTCAAGATTGCTTCGGTGATTGTCGCAATGGAAGACGGTTACATTACTCCCGAAACTATGGTCAAGGTTGGAAATGGCGTTGACAACTACTACGGCAAGACTATCCGCGATTCACATACTCCAGACAGCACTTGGCTTTCGGTGCAGAGGATAATTGAGACTTCGTCGAATGTGGGAACGGCACGCTTCGTTTACGACAACTACAAGCACCAGCAGCAGAAATTCGTCGACGGCATAAAGCGTCTTCACCTTAACGAACCGCTTGGCATTGAACTGAAAGGCGAGGCTGTTCCTGTAATCCACGAACCAGGTTCAAAGCAATGGTCAGGTATTTCGTTGCCTTGGATGGCTTACGGATATGGAATTTCAATATCGCCGTTGCAGATTCTGGCTTTCTACAATGCCATTGCCAACGATGGAAAACTTATGCGTCCGATGTTTGTGGAAGGCCTTTCGTACCGTGGCGAGATGGTTGATACTTTTGAGCCATACGTAATTGACCAGCAGATATGTTCGCACAAGACTATTGAAGCCGTAAAGAAAATGCTCGAAGGTGTTGTTCAGCACGGTACTGCCCGAAACTTGAGGAATGAGAATTATCCAATTGCTGGAAAAACAGGTACTGCACAGATGAACTACGGCAAGGACGGTCAGAAGATTTCGTACCACGCTTCGTTTGTGGGATATTTCCCTGCCGACGACCCGCAGTATTCTTGCATTGTGTCAATATACAACCCGTCGGAAGGAAGTTTCTACGGAAATTGCTGGAAATGTGTTCCGCAAGATTGCCGACAAGATTTACTCCACCGACACCAAGGCCGTTGCCAACGAGCCGATTGAAGAATATGTTTCCGCACTTCCGCTTAGCAAGGCTGGCAGTCGCGAGAAAATCCAGAGCGTATGTGAAATCCTTGACTTGCCGACCAATATTGAAAACTTCCCGACGGTAAAATGGATACGATTCAAGGATTTGACTGGCGACAAGGAGAATTTTGCTCCGTATATGCCCGAAAATGGCGGTTATGTCCCGGATGTAAGGAATATGGGTGCTGCAGATGCAATCAGAATCCTTGAAAATAATGGGCTTCGCGTTATGATTTCTGGTCGCGGACGAGTTGTGGAGCAGACACCGACGCAGGGAAGTATTTGTGCAAAGGGAGATTCGGTTTATTTGACTTTAAAATAAAAGGAAGATGGATATAAATGTTTCGTTGAACAAATTGAAAGTGGTGAAGTCGGTTGTAAGGCAGCCGGGTTTCGAGAAGATTGAATTTGATTCGCGTAAGGTTGGCGCCGGCGATATGTTCGTAGCCATAGTCGGAACTGCTTCCGACGGACACGATTTCATTGAAACGGCTATAGGTAGCGGCGCAAAGATGATAGTTTGCGAAAAAATGCCCGAAAAGCTTCACGATGATGTAAGTTACATTCAGGTGGAATCGTCGTCCGAGGCTCTTGGAATTTTGGCTTCCGACTACTACGGAAACCCATCGTCGAAACTGAAACTGGTTGGTGTTACCGGCACTAACGGCAAGACCACAATTGCGGGAACTTTGTACAACCTTACCCGCAAACTGGGCTACAAGGTGGGACTTTTCTCAACGGTAAAGGTGATAGTCGATACCGAAGTTATCCCTGCTACCCACACCACGCCCGACCAGCTTCAACTTAACAAATATCTGGCACAGATGGTTGATTGCGGCTGCGACTACTGCTTTATGGAAGTAAGTTCGCACTCGGTAGTGCAGAACCGCATTGCAGGATTGAACTTCGCTGGCGGAATTTTCACCAACATTACCCACGACCATCTCGATTTCCACAAGACTTTCGCCGAATACATCAAGGCAAAGCAGGGATTCTTCAATTTGTTGCCTGCAAATGCTTTCGCAATCACCAACATCGATGACCGCAACGGCGAAATAATGTACCAGAACTCAAAAGCAAAAAAATATACATATTCGCTTCTGTCGGCTGCCGACTTCAAAGCAAAGGTCGTTGAAGACGGCTTTGAAGGAATGCAGCTCGACATTAACGGCGACGAGGTATGGGTAAACTTCATCGGACGCTTCAACGCCTACAACCTGCTTGCAATCTACGGAACTGCAATGCTTCTCGGTTTTGAAAAGATGGAGGTGCTGAGGACTTTGAGCGAACTGCATCCTGTTGATGGTCGTTTCGAAATCATTCGCTCCAAGGAAGGCGTTACCGCAATAGTTGATTATGCTCACACGCCTGATGCCTTGCAGAATGTTATTTCTACCATCAACGACATCCGCTGTGGCAGTGGCACCTTGATAACAGTTGTCGGTTGTGGCGGAAATCGCGACAAGACCAAGGCCGCCGAGATGAGCGACAAGGTAATCCTTACTTCCGACAATCCGCGCAACGAGGAACCCGAAGACATACTTGACGATATGCAGAAGGGCGTCGAACCGCAGTGGAAAAACAAGGTCCTCAGGATTACAAGCCGCGAAGAGGCTATCCGCACAGCTTGCATGCTGGCAAAGAAGGGAGACATTATACTTGTGGCTGGCAAAGGTCACGAAACATATCAGGAGATAAAGGGAGTTCGTCATCATTTCGACGACAAGGAGATTTTAAATAACGCATTTAACAACTAACGGATTATGTTTTATCATTTATTTCAGTACCTGCAAGAATTAGGGATGCCCGGAGCAGGTGTATTTCAATACATTTCGTTCCGTTCGGGTATTTCGATGATTGCTTCGCTAATAATAGCGATATGGTTTGGAAAGTGGTTCATCAAGAGGATGAAAAAGTCGGGAAAGACCGAAATAGAGGAAACCCGCACCACAATGAACGACGCTCCGAGCGGAAATTCGCAGAACTGTGACACCTGCACTAACAACGTCAAGAACTTCAAGAAGAACGTGCCGACTATGGGTGGTCTTATCATCATTGCGGCAATCGTGATTCCAACCTTGCTCTTCGCACAGTTGAACAACGTCTATACAATCTTGATGCTTGTTACGACACTGTGGCTCGGCTGCCTTGGTTTCCTCGATGACTACCTGAAGCAGAAGAAGCACAACAAGGACGGTTTGCCAGGCAAGTTTAAACTGCTGGGACAGATACTTCTGGGAGTTGCCGTGGGTGCAATATTGTACTTCTCCGACGACGCCGTAATTAGGGAAAAGGTTGTTTCCTCCGAAGAAGAACTTGTTGCCGCTGCACAAAAAATACAGCAGGGAAAAGATATGCAGTTGGCATTGGATAATACCGCGGCAGAATTGGAAACACTAAAGAAAGAACGCGACGAGGCAGAAAGTCAGGCCGAAACGTCAGACCCATCGCTGGGAGAAGTAATGTCCGAATATGAAAGGAAGATTGATTCTACCCAACACAAATTGGACTCTTTAAATATTGCCCTGACCAACCTGCAGAATGCCAACAATGAAATGTCGGAAGCAGAAAAGCAAAGCAGATGCAACATAACGGAAGTAGTTGGCAACTCCGATTGTTCTGGCATTACAGAGTACCAAGACACCAAGTCGACAAAGACAACCATCCCGTTCCTCAAGAACAACGAACTCGACTACAGATGGTTTGTTGCGTGGGCTGGCGACTATGCCGACAAACTTGCATGGCTGGTTTTCATCATAATGACAATCCTTGTGGTTGCGGCTGTGTCGAACGGAGCCAACCTCACCGACGGTATGGACGGCATGGCAACGGGAACCTCGGCAATCATCGGCGCAACGCTCGGTATTCTGGCATACGTTTCCGGTAACCGCGTGGCAGCCGAGTACCTTAACATATTGTACATCCCGAATACTGGCGAACTTATGATATATGCATCAGCATTCATGGGAGCAACCATCGGTTTCCTATGGTACAACACCTACCCTGCCCAAGTTTTCATGGGCGACACAGGAAGCCTTACGCTTGGCGGCATCATTGCAGTGTTCGCAATCATCATCAAAAAGGAACTTATACTTCCTATACTCTGCGGTATTTTCCTTGTCGAAAGCCTTTCGGTAATAATACAGAACCGCTATTGCAAGTACTACCGCAAGAAACATAAACTTCCGATAGGCGTACCAGTGCCAGTGGAGAAACGTCCGTTCAGGATGGCACCGCTGCACCATCATTATCAGAAGAAGGGAATGCCCGAATCCAAGATTGTAGCCAGATTCTGGATTGTAACATTGTTGTTGGCTATCATTTCAATTGTAACATTAAAATTAAGATAATAAAGTGGAAAAGAGAATTGTAGTATTAGGAGCTGGAGAAAGCGGAGCAGGAGCAGCTGTATTGGCCGCAGTAAACGATTTTGACGTATTTGTTTCCGACAAGGGAGAAATTGCCGACAAGTACAAGGAATTGCTGAAGGATTATAACGTGCTTTACGAGGAAAAGCAGCATACCGAGGAGTTGATTCTAAATGCCGACGAAATCATAAAGAGTCCGGGTATTCCCGAAACTGCACCTATGGTTGTGAAGGCTCGTCAGCTTGGTATTCCAATAATTTCGGAAATTGAGTTTGCCGCACGTTACACAAATGCAGTAAAGATTTGTATCACAGGAAGCAACGGTAAGACTACAACCACAATGCTCATCTACCACATACTGAAGAAGGCAGGTCTTAACGTAGGTCTGGCAGGAAATGTAGGACAGAGCTTCGCATATCAGGTTGCAACCAAGGAATACGACTACTATGTTATTGAACTTAGCAGCTTCCAGTTGGACAACATGTACAAGTTCAAGAGCGACTTGTCGGTGCTGATGAACATCACCCCCGACCACTTGGACCGCTACGACCACAAGTTCCAGAACTACATAGATGCAAAGTTCCGCATCTTGCAGAATACCACAGCAAAGGATTCTTTCATCTACTGCTCCGACGACGAGGTCATCATAAACGAAATCTCGAAGCGCGAAATCCTTGCTACACAACTTGAATTCACCCAGAAGAAGAGAAAGGTGAAAAACGGTGCTATGCTCAGCGAGGACGAAAAGTCAATTGACTATGTAAACAACAGCAGCAAGACCTTGACAATGCTCATCGACGACCTATCAATCAAGGGCAAGCACAACGTTTACAACTCGATGGCAGCAGGTATTGTTGCACAGGTCCTCAACATCAGGAACGATGTCATCCGCGAAAGCTTGATGGACTTCAAGAACGTGGAACACCGTATGGAACCAGTTCTCACTATCAGGGGCATAAAGTTCATAAACGACTCCAAGGCAACCAATATCAATTCGGTATGGTACGCCCTTGAATCGGTAACAACCCCAATAGTTTGGATTGTTGGCGGCAAGGACAAGGGCAACGACTACGAGGTTTTGCGCGAACTGGTCGAGAAAAAGGTAAAGGGCATTGTTTGCCTAGGCATCGACAACAGCCCAATTCACAAGGCATTCGACAGCATGGGACTTCCAATGGTTGATGTCACCAGCATGGACGATGCAGTGAACGAAGCCTACAAGATGGGCAAGCCGGGCGATACCGTTCTGCTCTCTCCTGCATGCGCAAGTTTCGACTTGTTCGACAACTACGAAGACCGTGGCAACAAGTTTAAGATTGCTGTAAGGAATCTGTAAAATAACGTAAAAAATGGAAAAAATGGCAACTGAAGAATTGACACCTAAAAAATCGCGCTTCCACATAATATTTGGAGGCAACCGTGGAATATGGATTATACTGGCATTCCTATTTATGTATTCCGTATTGTCGGTTTATAGCGGTTCGGTGCAGTTGCCAGGGACAAACACCACGGGGCATCTGCTGAAGCACGTCGGCGGACTGCTGCTCGGTGTAGTCTGCATATACCTTATTCACAAGACACCCTGCAAGTTTTTCCGTTTCAGTTCCTTTTTGCTGTACATACTTTCGATAGTTCTGCTCATAGTTACTTGGCTGTTCGCCCCCGAAGTGAACGGAGCAAAACGCTGGCTCTACATCGGTCCAATCACATTGCAGACTTCCGACATAGCAAAGGTTGCGCTGCTGATGTTTTTGGCTCACGTCCTTTCAAAGAAGGAAACTTCAATAAACGACATCGGCTCATTTGTAAAAAGCATCCTGTTGCCCATATTTCTTACCTGCTTCCTGATTATGCCTTCGAACCTTTCGACAGCCATACTGGTGTTTGTCGAGGCTATGGTGCTACTGGCGTTCAGCAACATCAAGAAGACGTATTTCTGGGGGCTTCTGGCTACGGCAATCGTTGGTGGCGGACTGTTTGTGGCTCTTATCCTCTACACCAACATTGACATATGGCGCTTCCCTACTTGGAGGGCAAGGGTCGAATCGTGGATAGAGGGCAATCCCAACAAGGACGACCAAGTACAGGTAAACAATGCACGTATGGCCGTGGCTTCGGGCGGAGTAATTGGCAGAGGTCCCGGAAACGGTCACGCAAAGGTTAAGCTTGCAAACGTCCACTGCGACTACATTTTTGCCAATATTGTCGAAGAAGTAGGCCTAGTGGGTGGAATGTTCCTTATGTGGCTCTACATAATGCTGTTCTACAGGGCAATTACCATAGTGAAGAAGATAAACAAACTGTCGAAGTCGCCGGGCGATTTGGAGCCGAAATACAAGTTCAGGCAGTACTTGGTGCTTGGGCTTACCTCGATGATGGTACTGCAGGCTTTGTCGAATATGGCAGTATCAACCGACCTTATGCCCGTAACGGGACAGACAATGCCATTTGTAAGCTACGGAACGTCATCGCTTATATTCATGAGCGTTGCAATGGGCATAATACTCAGCGTGAGCCGCGAAGTTGAAAACGACACCGCACTTACCGACAAAAAAGCGGAGCCACAAGTTGCTGAAGCCGTTGCTGCCACTGCCGACGGAAATCCCGAAACAGCAACTGCCGACGAAAGTGCAGAAGCCATTGATGACGACGACAACAGCGAAGTTTCGGGCAGAGAAGTTTTGGAAATGATTGATGATAACGAAATAAATATAGAAGAAAATGAACGAAAATAAATTCAAGGTGCTGATTAGCGGCGGAGGAACTGGCGGACATATATTTCCCGCAGTATCAATTGCAAATGCCTTACGCGAAAATTATCCTAACGTTGAGATTCAGTTTGTTGGCGCTGAAGGCAGAATGGAAATGGAGAAGGTGCCTGCCGCTGGTTACAACATAATCGGCTTGCCCATAATGGGTATGCCGCGAAAATTGTCGCTTAAGTGGTTCAAGTTTGTAGCCAACGTGATAAAGAGCAACAAGAAGGCGAAGAAGATAATTGCCGATTTTCGTCCCGATGTGGCCGTAGGTGTTGGTGGATACGCAAGTTATCCTGCACTTAATGCCGCTTCCAAGGCTGGCATCCCCTGTCTGCTTCAGGAACAGAATTCCTACCCGGGCGTGGTCAACAAGAAACTAGCAGGCAAGGTACGTAAGATTTGCGTTGCCTACGACAACATGGAACGCTTCTTCCCTGCCGAAAAAATCATGAAGACTGGAAATCCTGTACGTCAGGACATACGCAATATTGATTCGAAGCGCAACGAAGCACTAGAATTTTTCGGACTCGAAGCCGACAAGCCGATAGTTCTTGTGGTTGGTGGAAGCCTTGGCGCACTTACCATAAACGAAAGCATTGCCGGTGGACTTCAGAAGTTCGCCGATGCAGGTGTGCAGGTTATCTGGCAGACGGGCAAGGGCTATATAGCTACTGCTCGCGATATTGTTGGCGAAGGCAAGAAAGGTTTGTACGTAAACGATTTCATCTACAAGATGGACTTGGCGTTTGCTGCTGCCGACGTTATTGTTTCGCGTGCCGGCGCTAGTACGATTTCGGAACTTTGCATTGTTGGCAAGCCTGTTGTGTTTGTGCCTTCGCCAAATGTCGCCGAAGACCACCAGACCAAGAACGCAATGGCTCTAGTCGACAAGGGCGCAGCTCTCATGGTAAGGGATGCCGATGCTCGCAATACACTTGTTGACAAGACATTGCAACTTGTTGCCGATATGCCGCAGCGCGAAAACTTGGCGCAGAATATCAAGAAATTGGAACTGCTTGATGCAGCAAATGTGATTGCAGGTGAAGTATATAAGTTGGTGTATGAAAAATAAGTTTCCGAACATATATTTCGTTGGTATCGGTGGAATAGGAATGAGCGCAATCGCCCGTTACTTCAATGCTTGCGGCTACAATGTTGCAGGCTACGACCGCACACGCAGCGATGTTTGCACAAATCTCGAGAGCGAAGGGATAGACGTGCATTACGAGGACAACCTCGACCTTGTAAGTTCCTGCTACAAGGACAAGGAAACAACGCTCGTCATCTACACTCCAGCCATACCAAGCGACCATAGCGAACTGACATTCTTCCGCGAAAATGGCTTCCGCGTGATAAAACGTTCGGCGGCACTGGGACATCTTTGCGAAGGCAAGAATTGCCTTGCTGTAGCAGGAACCCACGGCAAGACTTCCATTTCGACCATAACATCCTGCATAATGGCAGTTACAAAGGATAAATGTTCGGCTTTCCTCGGCGGAATATCAAAGAACTTCAACTCAAATCTGCACCTTGAGCCGCAAAGCAAGAATGTAGTTGTTGAAGCCGACGAGTACGACCGTTCTTTCCTGCAACTTACACCGTCAACAGCACTTATCAGCCACATAGAAGCCGACCACCTCGACATTTATGGCAACTACGAGACGATGGAAGCGGCTTTCGTGGAATTTGCAAACAAGAGTACCGAAAATGGAAACCTTGTGCTAGGACCAGACATCCCAGATTCGGTGAAAACAAGGTTGCGCAAGGATTTGAATGTTTACACTTACGGTGTGGATAATCCGGGATTCGATTTCTATGCAACAAACATTTCGTATGGCAACGGACTTTGCATTTTCGACATCAGGACGCCTTTCGGAACTATAAGCGAAATAAAGTATAGGATTGGCGGACGCCACAACATTGAAAACGCAGTTGGCGCAACCGCAGTCTCGATGCTCAACGGTGCTACAGCCGACGATGTTCGCAACGGATTGCAGTCGTTTGTGGGTGTGCTTCGTCGTTTCGACATACAGTTGCAAACCGAAAAGTGTGTCTATATTGACGATTATGCACATCATCCGGGCGAAATTTCGGCATTCCTTTCGGCTGTAAAGCAGATTTATCCGCAGAAGAAGATAACCGCCATTTTCCAGCCGCACTTGTACACCAGAACAAGGGACTTATACAAGGATTTTGCCGAAAGCCTTTCGCAGTGCGACACTCTTATACTTCTACCGATTTATCCCGCACGGGAACTCCCGATTGAGGGCGTTACTTCGTCGCTCATCTACGACAACTGCCACGCCAAGGAAAAATATCTTTGCGAAAAGGCGGAACTCATCGACCTTATTGGCAAGTTGAAACCGGAACTTCTGCTTACTATGGGTGCTGGAGACATCGACAGACTTGTGAAACCTATAAAAGAATATTTGTCTGGCAATGAAAATTAGAAGGGCATATAAGATTGTCGTAGGCATAATTCTCGTAACCGCCTATATCATTGCTACTGGCATATTCGTAAAACGCAAATATGCAGAACTGCCCTGCAATTCCATAAGCATTGAAATCGACAATGCCTATTCGTTTGTAAGCAACGAAGTTGTGAAGAAAATACTCGACGACGGCGGAATGGTGATAGATTCTACCGTGAAGTTTTCTGAAATAAATTTTGCCGAGATTGAGCGGCTTGTAAGCGAAAATGTCTATGTAGAGGAAACTCAGGCGTACGGCGACTTCCGTGGTAATGTTTTCGTGAAAATCAAGCAACGTGCGCCTATGGTAAGGGTTATGACCGAGGATTCGGCTTCGTTCTACCTCGACAGGCAGATGAAGGTAATGCCTTTGTGCGACTACTATACCGCCGATGTTATGGTTTTGTCGGGTCATTTGAGGTCAGACTGCTTTTATTCATCGGATTCTGTTGATAACTATAATGTAAACGGTGATAAAAATTCGTTGAATATTGATGATATTTGCAAGTTCGTTAACTATTTGCAGTCCGACGAGCTATGGCGCAACCAGATAGCGCAGGTGTATGTAAACACTTCAAACGAGGTGGAACTTGTGCCGCGCGTGGGAAACCACATAATACTGCTTGGCGGACTCGACAGTTACGAAAAGAAGATGAATAAGCTGGAGGCTATGTATAACGAAGGTTTCGCGATTGCTGGCTGGAATGCTTATTCGGTTATTAATTTGAAATTCAAGGATCAGGTAATTTGTAAAAGACGCAATAATGGATGACACTAAGAAAATAATCGCAGCAATCGACATTGGAACAACAAAGATTGCTACAGTTGCCGCTCGTGAGAACAACGGTAAATTTGATATTCTTGGCTTTGGAACTGCCCAGTCGAATGGAATTAAGCATGGTGTTGTGCGCAACATCGAGGATACCGTAAGGGCTATAACCGAATCGCTCAACCGTCTTGGCGAAGGCTACGACGCCGATTTCTCCCAAGTTTATGTTGGCATTGCTGGTCAGTATGTTAAGACTACCGACAACACCTGTCGTGTGCTTGTGAACGGAATTGTCACCGAAAGGCATTTGACCGAACTTAGGGATATGGCAATGAACGTTGTGCGCCCGGGTTCCGAAACCATTGATGTCATACTGCTTTCGTACACGATAAACAATCAGGTGGTTGACAATCCTTTGGGTAAGCAGTGCGAATACCTCTACGGAAATTTCCACGTCATCACGGGGCAGACAATGATGGTCAACAATATCAAGAAGTGTGTCGTTCAGGCAGGACTTGATGTCCGTTCGGTATTCCTTGAGCCGCTTGCTTCTGCCGAAGCCGTGCTTACCGACGAGGAAAAGCACAAGGGTGTTGCCTTGATTGACATAGGCGGTGGCACATCCGACCTTGCCGTGTATAAGGACGGCGAAGTCATCCATACCGCTGTTATTCCTATTGGCGGAGCAACAGTTACAGGCGACATCAAGGACAAGTTTGGCATAACCTACGAACAGGCCGAAAGTATGAAGTGCTTGTACGGAAGCGCGGTACACGTTTCTGGTTCCGATGTCAGTATAGAGGTCAAGACCGCAAAGGTCAACAGCAACATTTATGTTTCGCGCAACGAAATGTCTGAAGTCATCCAGGCGCGTATGGAGGAAATTTTGAATGCCGTCAAGTTCCAGCTCGAAACAGTGTATGCCGACAAGGTTCCTGCAGGCGTTGTGATGACTGGTGGCGGTTCGCTCGTTGCAAATCTCAATCAGTTGGCAAGTTTCATTCTCAAGAACAGCATTCGTCTGGCAAGTCCTATTTCCAATATCGAAGGCAAATTTGCCGATGCACTCAAGAAACCGCAGTATTCAACCGTTGTAGGTCTTGTAAAGAAAGGTTTTAATTTTGAGCAGGGACTTAGGAAGAAGGAATTGGTGGAACAGAAGCCAGAACCCAAGCCCGAACCTGTACCACAACCACAGCCGGAGCCAGTTCAAGAGCCGAAGCCAGTAGAGAAGGAACAGGAAAATCATGAAGATAAGCCTAAGAAGAAATCGTTCTTTAGCCGCCTGATGGATAAGATTGACGAAGACGAGTAGTATCAACTAAAAATCTACTATTATGGAATATAAGTATAATGATGATTTCCAGTGCATTTCGGCTACCGATGCTGCCGAACAGAAAAATATAAAGGTACAGCCTGTCAATATTGATGATGTTTCGGCTGGTATTGGCAATCCTGGTGATACGGGCAACATAATCAAGGTCATCGGTGTTGGTGGCGGTGGTAGCAATGCTGTCAACCAGCTTGCAAAGTCCCAGATAGTGGGTGTTGACCTTATTGTGTGCAATACCGACCGTCAGGCTCTCAACGACAGTTTAGCCTCAATAAAGATTCAGCTTGGCAAGAAACTTACGGCTGGTCTTGGTGCAGGCAACGACCCGAAGGTTGGCGAGGATGCCGCAAAGGAGAACTTGACTGAAGTTACCGACCTTTTCAACGACAATACTAAGATGGTCTTCGTTACCGCAGGTATGGGTGGCGGAACAGGAACTGGTGCCGCTCCTGTAATTGCAAAGGCTGCAAAGGACAAGGGAATGCTTACGATTGGTGTTGTCACCGTACCATTTACCGCCGAAGGAAATCAGCGTATAAATCAGGCCAACGAGGGTGTTATGAAGATGCGTGATGCCGTTGATGCGCTTTTGGTAATAAACGACGACAAACTCATCAAGTTCAAGGACTGCACATTCTCTACCGCGTTCCAGAAGGCCGACGAGGTAGTTGTTACTGCTACTAAGGGTATTGCCGAGATAATAACCAGACATGGACACGTAAACGTTGACTTCCGAGATGTCAATTCGGTAATGAAGGACAGTGGCGTGGCGTTGCTCGGTTCTGCCGAGGCTTCGGGCGAAGGTCGCGACCTCAAGGCTATTTCCGAGGCTTTGGATTCTCCGTTGCTTCACGACAACGACATAAAGGGCGCAAAGAACATTTTGCTCAACATAACCACACCGCGTGGCGAACACGAATTGACAATGCCCGAGTTCGAGAACATTACCAACCATCTGACAAAGGTGGCAGGGCAGGGAACAAATGTTATCTGGGGTACTTGTTTCGACGACAGCCTTGGCGAAAATATCCGTACTACGGTGATTGCCACTGGATTCCCATACGAGGCAAAGCCTATGGAAACGCCGCCTGAGGTTAGTACTATCGAGTTTGGCCAGCCATTGCCGATGAATGATGTGGTGCTTAATCCAGCCGAGATGCGTTCTCCAAGCGATTTCAAGCACATGAGCGACTTGGACAAGCTCAACGATGACGCTTATCTTGCAAGTCTTGAGAACGAAACCGCCCTTGATAGGAAAAACAAAAACAACTAATTTTAAAACATACAACTATGAGTATTTTTGAACAGGTAAACGAAGATATAAAGAAGGCAATGCTTGCCCGCGAGAAGGAAAAACTCGAAGGCTTGCGTGCAGTGAAAGCAGCATTTTTGCTGGCAAAGACCGATGGTGGTAATGCCGAACTCACTCCCGACAAGGAGATGCAGATAATCCAGAAACTTGTGAAGCAGCGTCGTGAAACTGCCGACTTGTACAAGTCGCAGAATCGTCCCGACCTTGCCGACAAGGAATTGGCGCAAGCCGATGTAATAGCAGGATATTTGCCAAAGCAGTTGTCCGAAGACGAGGTTAAGGCAGTCGTAGCTGAAATCATCAAGGAATTGGGAGCCACCTCGATAAAGGATATGGGCAAGGTTATGGGTGCTGCAAGTGCGAAACTTGCCGGTCAGACCGACAACAAGACCCTTTCGGTAATTGTGAAGGGAATGCTGGGATAACATAACAATTAATAATTGATAATGTACAATGGATAATTAACAATTTGTAGAGACGTTGCGAGCAACGTTCTGCTAAATAAGCAACGTCCTACTAAAATTGTCAATTCATTTAATTTCTAACCGAAAATTTATTTAATTTTGCAAAAAATTTTAAAGCTATGGCAAGTAGAAAAGTATTAAAGAGAGACATTGATTACATGACAAGCGAACTTTTGTCGGACTGCGTATTGTACGTTGACCTTTACCCTGCACAACCGACAGAACCTGTTACTGAAATCATAAACAACGTTTTGCTCAAGAAGCAGGAAGTATTTTCAAAGATTAACACTCCAACTTCGAAGATGGAAAAGAAGGCTGTTAAGGAAAACTACAAGGGTTATATTTCCGAAATGCTCACTTCTGTCAACGAAGGTTACGAAAAGTTAAGCAAGCTGCCGCGCAAGTAATGCAGAGAATCATTACTGTCGAGGGCATTGGCGATGTGGTGGTTGCCAAGCGTCGCAACTGTAACTCAATGCGTTTGACAGTGCATCCCGAAAAGGGCTTGCATTTATCCATACCTTTCAGGGTCAGTTATTCTGATGCTGAAAGGTTTGTTTTTGAACACCGCGACTGGATTGCCAAAACCCTTCAGGAGCAAAAACAGAAAGGCGTAAAACGCCTTTTCACACCGCAATCACATTTTACTTGCAGAAACACAAAGTTGCAGTTTTCTCCCACCGATGCACAGAAAAGAATACTATCCGCACGTATAAACAACTATATTGTCACGATATTCTATAATCCCGAACTCGTTGACTTTAGTCTCGATGCGGTTCAGAATTTCATAAAGAAGGTTATTCTTGCTTCGATACAGAAAGAGGCAGAAAAGATACTTTTCCCTCGTGTTGACGAAATTTCCACACGTACAGGCTTGACATTCCGTAAAGTTTCAATTGGAAATGCTCTCACCCGCTGGGGTACGTGTAGTTCGCAAGACGACATTATCTTGTCGTGTCGACTATTACTCTTACCTGATTATCTTATTGATTTTGTCATCCTGCACGAACTTTGCCACATTGCACACAAGAACCACGGACCAAAGTTCCACGCACTCCTTGACACACTGTCTGGAGGAAAGGAAGCACAGTACGATAAAGAACTTAAAGGTTATAATGGGCGGATATTGCCGGATAAGGAATAGGATTTATTCTTTTCTTCTCAATCCCTTTAGATATTCTTTTTGTTCATCTGTAATCCTATAACTTTCAGTGGCTTTCTGTATGGTCTTGTTGTGAGTCCACGAAGCGAGACGCTTCTGCTCGATGATTGGCAATGTGGCATCGTATTGTTTGGCAAGTGCGGTGGCGAAATACCATGCAACCATCATTTTCACATAGTATTCGTCGTTTGTGATGTTTGCAACCCATTCTAGGTATTCAGGACGGAAATCGTCATCAAGGAAATGAGTCATAAGCATTTCTATACCGAAACGTATGGTATATGTATTTCTTGACTTCATCCAGCGACGGATGTCTTTTATAAGTCGCGAGTGGTCTTTATTGAATGACTTTGGCCTAATGAGGTCGCAGGTCGCCCAGTTGTCAATGTATGGAAGGATCCTGTCGATTTCGGCAATACTACATTCGTAGTCCTTCATTTCGGCGATAACGAATCCGTGCAAATTGTTCTCATCGTAATACTGATGCGGTAGGCTTGAAAGAAAATCATCGATTTCTGCATCCTTGGCATATTCCTTTGCAAGTTTGCGCAGTTGCGGCGTACGCACTCCAATTATCCGCTCCTTTTCGATGGTTGGCATTAGCTTTGAATGAAAATCGCGGTATCCCAAGTCCTGATTGGCAAATAGGCTTTCGCGAATCTTAACGCTTATTGGCTTGTAATTCTTTGTATAGGCAAAAAGTTCAATCGGCAGATGGCAATAGCCTGTCGGGTTCTTGTCTAGGTAATCTTGGTGATAATCATCAGCAGGATAGAAATTTTTCAGCGGGGCGACTTCTACTTGCAAAGGTGAGTTGTATTTCTTTGCTTCCAATGCCATAACTTCTTGAATTATTGGCAAGTCCGACTTGTCGGCATAATAGATTCCCGTACGATAGCGAGTGCCAAAGTCGGCTCCTTGTCGGTTGAGGCTTGTCGGGTCGATAGCCTTGAAATATAATCGTATGATGGCGCGCAATGGAATTATGTATGAATCGTATTCCACTAGTACGGCTTCTGCATAGCCTGTTAGGTCAGTATATACTTGTTCGTAGGTAGGATTCTTGGTATTGCCGTTTGCAAATCCGACCTGAGTGAATGTTATGCCTTCTATTTGCTTGAGGTAATGTTCTGCACCCCAGAAACATCCTGCTGCAAGATATATCTTCTTTTTCATATCTGTTGTTTTAATGTTCCGTTATCGTTGAAAAGTTCGCAAATGTCTTTTGGCTTCTGAAGCCAGATGGTGTTTAGCCCTACCTTTTTTGCTCCTATGCAGTGCTTTTCGCAGTCGTCGATGAAAAGTGTTTCGTCAGCATTTAGGTTGTGCTTGGCCAGTATATGCTTGAAAACATTTTCGCTTGGTTTGCGGTCACCAATCATGTAGGAGAAGAAAATTTCATCGAAGCATTGACGAGTAGTACCTAGGTATTTGGTGAAGTATTCGGCATTTACCACGTCGCTGTTGCTGAGCATGAATGTGCGGTAGTGATTGTGAACTTTCGGCAGAATAGTTTGATGTTTGCGTTTGAAACTGACAATCAGTGTGTTCCATGTCTCGCATATCTGTTCGTCTGAGATGTTGGTGTTGAGTGTTTGACGTAGTTCGTTGCAGAATTGGGCAGTTGTCATTTGGTTTGACTCGAAACGTTTGGTAAGACCGATGTCATAGAGCTTACGATAAGGCAGTTCTGTCTTTACTCCTAATTGTTGCAAACGTTTGTCAATCAGTCCGACATCTATTGTGATTATCGGTCCGCAGAGGTCGAATATTATATTTTTAATGGATGCCATTTTTTGTTGTTTATGATATGGTAAATACTATACTTTTTGTATTATGCAAAATAGATAGTGAAATTTATTTATATTATAAACATAGTGTGCATATAATCAATAACTTTAAGCTTATGGTATAATGACTATTGCTTGTAAAAAACAACAAAAAAGGTTATCTTTTTGTTCTAATTTCCTTCACAATTGCATATTCTCCGTCAGTATTCAAAGTGATTTCATATTTGTGCTTGCCGTCTTTTGACTGGGTGTAGCGCAGATTGCCTTTGGCGTAAGGGTATAGCGGACGGGTGCCGTAAATTGCATAGCCGTTCTTCTTCAGCCATTCTCCGATTTCTTTCATACGTTGCAAAGCCGCTTCAGTGAGTTGACCATCTGCATCTGGACCGACATTGAGCAGATAGTTTCCGCCTTTGGCGACAATGTCAATGAGGGTGTGTATCAGTTTGCGCGTGCTTTTGTAGTTATCGTTCTCAACGTATGACCAACTGTCGCCCATGCTCATGCAAGTTTCCCACGGGTAAGACAAGAGGCTGTCCGGAACCTGCTGCTCGGGAGTGCGGTAGTTTTCGTATTTACCACCAACGCTACGGTCAACAATTATTAGGTCTGGATTGTCCTTGCGAGCCATAGCGGCAATGCGTGGCATGTCGATGTCCTGTATGCGTTGATAGCATCCGAGCCATTCGCGGGTTTCATCGTTCAGGCTCCATTCTGGACGCACCCAGCCACCATCGAGCCAAATGATGTCTATGTCGCCATAGTTGTGGGTAAGTTCGTATATCTGGTTGTAGGTAAACTGCTTGAAGTTCTCCCAGCGTTGAGGATGCGAGGCTATGTCGTAGTTGACGTTGCGGTCGGGAGTTGCCCACTCGTGCGCCCAGTAGTCATCGTTGTGCCAGTCGGGTTTCGAGAAATAGAGACCTATCCACATCCCTTCATCGCGGAATGCATCAACGATATCCTTTGTAATGTCGGGTTGTGCCGAAGTATGGTAGGGACAATCTGAGCCTGCAACGCTGTAATCAGTCTGCTTGCTGTCGAACATACAGAAACCGTCGTGGTGCTTGGTGGTGAAAACCATATATTTCATTCCCGCTTCCTTGGCTGCGTTAGCCCATTGCTTGGCGTCAAAATGCTTGGGATTGAAAGCCTTGTTAAGTGCTTGATATTCCTTCTTGTATTCGTAATAGTCGGCTCCGTTGCGGTTTATCCACGGTTCGTTGCATATACTCCACGATTCCACTACACCCCATTGCGAGTACATTCCCCAGTGTGCCATAAAGCCGAATTTCAGGTCTTGCCACTGGTCGATGCGATTGAGAATTACAGTGTCGGTTTCGGGTTTGCTGTCGCTCTGAGCTTTCGCTGAAAAAAATGCCAATATTATACTGAGTAGAATAAATGTCCTTTTCATTGTACTAAATATTTAAATTTGAAATTGTCCAGATTCTTATCGTCGCTACTAAAACCAACCTGCAGAATGAATTTGTCACCATGCTTTGGTTCTTCCATTTTACCAGTGGTTTCGTTGAATTGGCGCAGCCAGAATTTGTCAATCTTTATGTCGAATGTGCTTGTACCTTCAACTGGAACTTCTATTTTTTGCATCCCGACAAGCGATTTTTGCAAACCGCTTTTGTCGTTTGGATTCTTCAAATAGACTTGTATTACAGTTTTCCCCGACTTGCATTTAGCTTTGCTACCAATGTTGCTGACGGTTCCCTTGACACGCATTTCGCGATAGTCAACACTTATTTTCCCAATCTTGAATTCAGAATATGAAAGTCCATAGCCAAACGGAAACAATGGTTTTTCCTGCATATATTTATAGGTGCGACCTTGCATATTGTAGTCATCGAAGTCGGGAAGTTGGGAAGTCGATTTGTAGAAAGTTACGGGCAAACGACCGAAGTTGTCG